>JARXKK010000061.1 GCA_030278895.1 Acidobacteriota bacterium | reverse complement strand
GGCTCCGTTAGACTGCAGGGCTCGTGGAAGCGCGCGAAATCCTCACGCGGCTCTATCGCGCCGCCGTGGCGGCGGTCGATCCGGCGGCCCTCGTCGCCGAGGCCCTCGGACGCCGCGGGGCCGGCGTCTTCGTTCGCTCCGTGTCGGCGCGCGCGCAGCGCGAATTTGTCTTCGCCCCGTCCCGCGTCGCGGTCCTCGCGGTCGGCAAGGCGGCGGTGCCGATGGCCGCGGCCGCGCACGCGAACCTCGGCTCGCGCATCGACGACATGCTCGTCGTGGCCCCGGAGGACGCGCCGTTCCGCGCGCTGCCGCCCACCGTGCGCACGATCGGGGCGCGCCATCCGGATCCGGACGAGAGCAGTCTCGTCGCCGGCGACGCGGCCCTGTCGCTCGCGGGCTCGCTCGGCAAGGGCGACCTCTTCGTCGTGCTCCTGTCGGGAGGCGGATCGAGCCTCCTGTGCGCGCCCGCGCCGGGGATCTCCCTCGACGACAAGTCGAAGACCTCGCGGCTCCTCCTGGCCGCGGGGACGCCGATCGCCGACGTGAACGCCGTGCGCGCGGCGATGTCGCGCGTGAAGGGAGGGCGCCTCGCCGCCGCGGCCGGAGCGGCCGACGTCGTGACCCTCGTCCTTTCGGATCTCGGAGACGCCGGCTGGCATCTCGTCGCCTCGGGCCCGACGCTCGGCTCGCCGACGCGGCCCGCCGACGCGCGCGCGATTCTCGAGCGTTACCGGATCGCACCGCTCGTGCCCGCCTCCGTGCGCGCCCACCTCTCGTACGGACACGAGCCCGCTCCCCTTCGGCCGGGTGGACCGCGCTGGAGCGTGCTGCTCGCGGACGTGCACACGGCCCTCGAAGGCGCGCGCGTCGAGGCCCTTCGCCTCGGCATCGAGCCGCGCGTCGTTCCCGAGCTTCTTTCCGGCGAGGCGCGAACCGCCGGCCGGCGCCTCGCGTTCGCCGGTGCGACCGCCGGGGACCTTCGCCGCCGCCGCTCCACCTTCACGCCGCGGCGCCACGTGACGATCCTCGGAGGCGAGACCACCGTGACGGTGAAGGGCCGCGGACACGGCGGACGCAATCGCGAGGTCGCGCTCTCGGCGGCTCGCGAGATCGCCGAAGCGCCCGGCGTCACGATGCTCTGCGCCGGAACCGACGGCGTCGACCACGAGCCGGATGCCGCGGGCGCCTTCGTCGACGGCGGCACCCTCGCGCGTGCCGAGGCTCTGGGTCTCGATGCCGCAAGATCTCTGCTGGAAAACGATACGGCTCCGTTCTTTCACACCCTCGGCGACGCGTTCACACCCGGGGCGACGGGCACGAACGTCGGCGACGTCGCATTCGTGCTCGGGCCCCCCGTGATCGAGGACGATTCGCCCGCCATCCTCCACCCGGCATAAGATTCACGGTGGGAGTACGGGAAACATGCCGGGTGTCCTGACCGTCCGCGAGGAGGGTGAAGCGCGGCGTCACGTCTTCGAGCAGCAGGCGATCGTCGGGCGCGACGCCGACTGCGACGTTTCCGTCGCAAGTCGTTCGTGCTCGCGCCGCCACGCGATCGTCGAGAAGACGGCGGCCGGCTGGTTTCTGCGCGACCTCGGGAGCGCGAACGGCACATTTCTGGGCGGGGCGCGCGTCACCGAGGCCCCCCTTGCGCCGGGCGCCGCCCTGCGTTTCGGCGACGTCGAGGCTCTATTCGACGTCGAGGCGAACGAGACGACGAGCGCGGAACGCCTCATCTCGTCGCTGTCCATTCCGCCCGTGCGCAAGGCGCGCCCCGTCGCCGTCTTCGTGGTGACGACGGTGGGCGTCGTCCTGCTCGCCGCGGCGACGATCTGGGCCCGCTACTGCGACCGCGCTCCGGCGAAAGCCGGCGCGCGGACCACCGCGCCATCCGTCACCGGGAGCTGACGACCGGGCGTCCTTCGCGCTGCCAGCGCGCGATCCCTCCCGCGAGATGCCGGGCGCGCGCATGGCCCACGGCCTGGAGAATCGCGAGCGCACGGGCGCTTCGGACCCCGGATTCGCAGTAGACGACGACGTCCCGCGCGCGCGGAACGTCGTCGAGGCGGGAGGGCAGGGCCGCGAGCGGAATGTTCAGGGCTCCCGCGAGCGCACGCGCCGGGATCTCGAAGGGCTCGCGCACGTCGAGAAGAAATGGGACGTCGCCGCCTCCTCCCGATGCGAGCCGGCCGGCGAGCTCCGCAGGCGACGTCTCCGCAAACGACGCCGCGGGACGCCCCGCGCAGAAGGCTTCATAGTCCACGAGGCTCTTCACCGACGGCGTGGAACCGCAAATCGCGCACGCGGGGTTCTTCGGGACCCTGATCGTGCGCGTCTCCATGCGAAGCGCGTCCACGAGGAGGAGGCGGCCGATCAGTGGCTCGCCCACGTCGAGGAGGAGCTTGAGAACCTCCGTCGCCTGGATCGTCCCGAGGAGGCCGGGGAGCACGCCGAGGACGCCGCCTTCGGCGCAGGACGGAACGAGATCCGCGGGAGGAGGCTCTTCGAAGAGGCACCGGTAGCAAGGGCCCTTCGCCGCCCAGAAGACGGAGGCCTGCCCGTCGAACCGGGAGACGGAGGCGTGCACGTTCGGCTTGCCGAGGAGAACGCAGGCGTCGTTCACGAGATAGCGCGCCGGGAAATTGTCCGTCCCGTCGGCGATGACGTCGTACGCGGCGAGGATGTCGAGCGCGTTTCCCGAGGAGAGGTAAAGCGCATGCGGGACCACGCGGACTCCGGGATTCAGGCCCTGGAGGCGCTCGGCGGCCGCCTCGAGCTTCGGGCGCCCGACGTCACCGGTGCCGTAGAGAACCTGGCGCTGCAGATTCGTGACGTCGACCGCGTCGAAATCGACGAGGCCGAGCGTGCCGACCCCCGCGGCCGCGAGATACAGCGCGACGGGAGAGCCGAGGCCGCCCGCGCCCACGACGAGCACCCGCGCGGCCTTCAACCGCTCCTGGCCCTCCTCTCCGACGCCGGGCAGCGCAAGCTGCCGCGCGTAACGGATCCGCTCGTCCGGAGAAAGCCCAGCGCGCCGCGACACGCACAAGCCTAACATCGCGCGGATGACCGTTCGCCGCCTTGCCGCGTCCGCATACGCGCCGCTCGGCCGGGTCCACCCCCGCGTCTCACGGGTCGGCTTCGGCGGGTACCGGGTGGACGACCGGAGCGACGTTCACCGCGAGGCGCTGCGCGAGGCGCTCGTCGCGGGAGTTTCGCTCGTCGACACGTCCACGAATTACGCGGACGGCCATAGCGAGATCCTCGTCGGTGAGGTGGTGCGCGACGTCGTCGCGCGCGGCGCCGCGCGGCGCGAGGACCTCGTCCTCGTGACGAAAGCGGGCTACGTTCAGGGCTCGAACCAGCGCGAGGCGCAGCGCCGCGCGCGCGCCGGCACGCCCTGGAGCGAGATGACCACGTACGCGCCCGACTGCTGGCACTGCATCTCGCCCGACTTCCTCCGTGACCAGCTCACGGCCTCCCTCGGGCGTCTCGCGATGCCGAAGGTCGACGTTTTCCTGCTCCACAACCCCGAGTACTTCCTGACGGACGCCGCCCACCGCGGCGTGCCGCGAGACGACGCGCGGGAGGCGTTCTACGATCGTCTCGCCCGCGCGTTCCGTCATCTCGAGGCCGAGACGGCCGCCGGCCGGATCGGCGCTTACGGCGTGTCCTCGAACACGTTCGTCGTGCCTCACGACAAGGACGACGCCGTCTCCCTCGAGCGCGTTCTCGCCTCGGCCGGGCCCGGCTTCGCGGTCGTCCAGCTCCCCTTCAACCCGCTCGAGATCGGGGCGAAGGAAGCCGTGCACACGGCGGACGGCCGGAGCGTGCTCGACGTGGCAAAGAGCGCGGGCCTCGGCGTTCTCGTGAACCGTCCGCTGAACGCGTTCTCGGGGCGCGGCCTCGTGCGCTTCGCGGCGCTGCAGCCCGACGTCCTCCGCGAGCTCGGACACGCCGCGGAGTGGGACGCGGAGCGGATGAAGCCGCTCATGTCGTACCTCGACGCGGAGTTCGGATCCGCCCCGAACGCCGGCGCGACCCACGACGCGACGCTGGCCCAGCGCACGCTTCGCGCGCTGCTCGCGACGCCGGGCGTCGACGTCGCGCTCGTCGGGATGCGGCGCCCCGCTTACGTGCGGGACGTCCTCGGCGCGTTCGCCTGACACTTCAGGGGCCGTGTCAGGGCTCGACCGGCGAGATCCTGCGCTCGACGCGGAAGCGGCCCTCGCCTTCCGGCCGAAGCACGAGGAAGTCTCCGCCGTAACCGGGCGCGACCGCGGGGGCGTTGCCGATCCAAACCTTCGCCTCGGCGGAAAGGTCGGCCTCGGAGAGCGTGAGGATGCCCGCGCCCGTGGCGTGTCCCCGGGACACGAGGCCGGGGAGAGTCTTCTTCCAGCCTTCTTCGCCGCCCGGCGGCGCCACGACGAGCAGCCGGCCCGTCAGGTCGATCTCCGTCTTCCCGAGGAAGTCCGTCAGGTCGCCCATTTCGAAGACGCCGCCGCGGCCCCCGCGACCGGATGAGCCGGCGAAGCTGGCCCGCGCCGGCGGGAAATTCATCCCGACGTCGGCCCGATACGGCGGAAGGCCCGTCCCCGAGACGACGCGCGCGTTCCGGAGGACGAGGTCGAACAGGCGCTCCCGCGTGTTCAAGGGAATCGCGTCGTAAGCCTTCGCGTCCACCGCGGCGAGAGAGCCGTCCGCGAGCGCCTGTAGCGTCCCGAGAAGCGCCACGAAGTTCAGGCGCACGAGCGTATTCGCTTCGTCGGGTCCGAAGAAACCGCCCGACTCGATGAGAAGCGTCGCAGTGCCCCAGCGCGTCATCGAATCGCCGAAGGCGCGCGCCGTGTAGTCCATGTCGTAGCGCGCGACGCGGTCCTTCGCATACGGCTCGAGGAGGCGCTCGACGAGGACCGCGAGGCGTTTCGTCGCGAGGCGCCCCTCGTTCTCGCTGAACGCCTCGTCGTATGGGACCGAGAGAACGGAGATCGCGACCTGCGGGCCCTGCTTTCCCGCCGTCAGGCTCGGGCTGTGGTTGTGGAGGTTGTACCCGATCGACGGCTTCAGGCGGTCGCGCACGGACTTCAGGAAGCGTCCCTCGGGCGTCGTGAGGCGCAGGGCGTCGCGGTTGATGTCGATGCCCTGCGCGTTCGTGCGGCGCGTTCTCCCGGCCCCGTCCGGGTTGAGCATCGGGATGATCGCGAGCGTGAGGCGCGACAGGAGGAGCTCCGTTTCGGGCGTCTTTCGCGTCCGTCCGAGGTACTCGAGGACGTCGAGGAGCGCGCTCGTCGCGGTCGGCTCGTCGCCGTGCATCTGCGACCAGAGGAGAACCGTGGTGGGGCCGCTGCCGAGGACGACGAGCGGGATCTTCCGGCCTTCCGCCGAGGCGCCTTCCTCGGCGATCCTGAAGAGCTCCGGGTGCCGCGCGAGGATCGCGGCGAGCTCCGCGCGCACGCCCTCGTGTTTCAGCGCGAAGGGTGGGACTTGAACGGCATGCGGCCACGCCTCCCAGAGCCTCGAGGGCTCCGGACCGGCACCCCGAACCGAACGCGCTCCGAGGGCGGCCGCGAGAACGAGGCCGAGGAGAACACGTCGACACGTCACCCTGCGGCCCCGGGTCGCGCCGCGCGCACGACCCGATTGCGGCCTGCCGACTTCGCGGCGTAGAGAGCGTCGTCGGCCGCCTGCCTCCAGGCGTCGACCGTCATTCCCGGAGAGAGGGTGGAAATCCCCGCGCTGAAGGTCACGTGGAAGGTGGACTTGTCCAACCCATGATGTCCGATCACGGAGAACTCCTCGAGCAGCCGGTTCATGAGTCGTTCGGCCTCTTCTTCGGTGAGATCCGCGAGGATAACCGCGAACTCCTCGCCGCCGAGCCGCCCGACGAGATCCGACCCGCGCAGCCTCCGCCTCAGGAGCGCGCCGAGCGCCGCGAGGACACGATCCCCCACGGGATGCCCATGCCGGTCGTTGACGGCCTTGAAAAGGTCGAGGTCGATGAGGATGAAGGATGCTCCCTTGCCGGGAGTGCGCCCCTGGCGGAGGAGCGTCGCGCGCGCACCTTCGAGAAAGGCGGTGTGATTCAGGAGCCCCGTGAGGCCATCCCGGCCGAGAAGGCTCTTCAGAAAGCTCGCGCGCTCGATCCGGGCGGCGACCGTGGAGAGAAGGAGCACCGGGGCGACCGGCTTGACGAGATGGTCGTCGCCGCCGGCCCGGATGGTGTCGATCCGCGACTGGGCGCGTCCCTCGGCCGTCAGGAAAACCACGGGCACCGCCGCGTACTTTTCGTTCTGGCGGAGGAATCGCGCGAGGTCGTGCCCCGAGAGGCCCGGCAGGTTGATGTCCATGAGGACGAGGTCGGGCTCGAAGGCGATCGCCTCCGCTTCGAAGCGCGTCGGGTCCGGGCAGATCCGCACCACGTGCCCGGCCGCTTCGAGGACCGCCTTGACGAAGGCAGCCTGGTCGGGGTCGTCTTCGACCGAGAGGATGCGTGGAGGCTCGGCTTTGCTGCGCTCGAGAAGCTGCCGGAGTCGCCGCGTGAACAGCTCCCAGTCGATGGGTTGCTCGAAATACGAGTCCGCCCCGCAGCGAATCGCCTCGACCTTGTCGACGAAACCGACGGGGGCTCCGACGACGAAGGCGGCCGCGCCCTCGCCCTCCGCCATCCCCCGGAGCTTCTCGACGAGCGCCCCGCCCCGGCCACCGTCGAAGCGCATGTCGACCACCAGGGCTTCGGGAACGCGCTTCGCGATGCGCGCCTCGGTGTCCTCGAAATTTCGCGCGACCGTGACGGTCATACCTTCGCGTTCGAGATGCGCCGCGAGCGCCCCCCGAAACTCCGCGTCGTCGCAGGCGACCAGCACCTCGATCGTGCGCGCGGCCCCGGCGGGCTTCGCCGGACCGGCCGGAATCTCCGGTGCCGGCGCGGCGTCGGCGCGAAATTCTTCACGCACCTCCTCGACGAGCCGGCGCCAGGCGACGATTTCTTCCAGGGCCGGGGCGCGATGCGCCTCCTGAACCGCTTCGGTGGCGTGCTCCCCCTCGGCGCCGAGCACGCTGACGCGCGGGAAACCGAACGTCGCCCCGGTCCCCGAGAGGCCGTGAAAGCGCAAACGGACCTCGGCGAGGCTCTTGGAGTCCTCGGGGTTCTCCTTCAGCCGGTCGAGAGCGCGGTCGATTGCGAGGAGCCGTTCCTCCGCGCCGTCGGCAAACTGCCCGCGCAACTCGCGAAACGTCCGTCGCCAGGACGTATCCATGCCCTAACGCGCCTCGAGGAGCGCCCGGACGCTCGCCGCGAGCGTCATCGGGTCGAAGGGCTTCGTCAGGACCCCCGCGGCCCCAAGGGCCCGGAGGCGTTCGAGCTCCGACGCCATCGCCTTCGCGGTGAGGAAAATCACGGGAATGCCCGCCGTGCGCGGATCGGCTTTCAGGAGAAGGAGGGTGGCGGGACCGTCCTGCTCAGGCATCATCACGTCGAGGAGAATCGCGTCGGGAGCCTCCGCGACCGCCTTCGCGATCCCGTCCTTTCCGCTCGAGGCATCCGTCACGTCCATGCCTCCGACCCGTCCGAGCGCGAGCCGCGAGATGGAGCGAATGTCGTCCTCGTCGTCGATGATGAGAATCTTCATGTCTTCTCCTCGCGCCCCGACGCCAGCAGCTCGAGAACGGTCGTGCGAAACTCGTCGTCCGTCTCGCGCGATTTCGTCAAGAATCGGGTCGGCCCGAGAACGAGCTCGTCGCGTTCGCTTTGCAGGAGGTCGCGCCCCGTGTAGACGAGAAGAGGGAGATCGCGAAGCGTCTTGTCCCGGCGCAGCGCCTCGACGACCTGCGAGCCGTTGCCGTCGGGGAGGCCGAGGTCGAGGACGAGGATGTCCGGCTTCACGGCGTGAGCGGCCGCGATCGCTTCCCTTGCGGACATGGCCCGCTGCGTCGCGACGCCGTCCTGCGCGAGGCGGAGCTCGAGAATCGCGAGAAGCTCCTCGTCGTCGTCGACCAGGAGTGCAAGCCCCCGCGCGCTCCTGACGCTTCCGCTGATCGAAGAGCGGTGGGTCGACACGAGAGGGATGCGGAACCAGAACAAACTTCCCGCCCCCGCCGCATCCCGGACCCCGATCGCGCCCCCGTGCTGCTCGACGATCGCCTTGCAGATCGCGAGCCCGAGCCCCGCTCCGCCCTTCCGCCGCGAGTCGGAGGCCTCGACCTGCCGGTAGCGCTCGAAGATTGCTTCACGCAGGGCAGGCGGGACGCCTCGTCCCTCGTCCTCGACCTGGAACTCGGCCATTCCGGGCGCGAGGACGACCCGCACGGTGACGGTACCGCTCGCGGGCGAAAACTTCACGGCATTCGACACGAGGTTCACGAGCACCTGCACGAGCCGGTCGGCATCGGCGCGCACGGACGCGGACACGGACACGGGGTCGATGATCAGCCTGACGCTCGCCTGAGCGGCGAAGCCCCGGACCGCCTCGAGAGACCGCTCGACGATCGTCGCCGCAGCGGACGATTCGAACTCCATCTCGAGCCGGCCCCCCTCGAGCCTCTCGAGGTCGAGGATGTCGTTGATGAGACTGATGAGCCGTACGACATTGCGCTCCGCGACGGCGACGACCTCGGTGGCATCCGGCGACAGCGGACCCAGCACGCCGCCCGCGAGGAGTCCCAGCGAGCCCCGGATGGACGTGAGCGGCGTGCGAAGCTCGTGGCTGATCGAGGACACGAACTCCCGCTTCAGCCGCTCGACCTCGCGCCGTTCGGTCACGTCGACGAGGCTTCCCGCGATTCGGCGCCCCTCGGGTGTCTCGAACTGGAACAAAGCGAGTTCGAAGGAAAAGACCTCGCCATTCTTGCGGCGTCCTTCCCATTCCGAGACCCGTCCCATCGCCTTGCCGAGTGATTCCCTCAAAAAAGCGCCGACGTCGGAATCCTTCCGTTCCGGAACGAGTGCCAGGAGCGGCTGGCCGATCAACTCGTCGCTCTCGTAACCGAACATCCGCTCGGCCGCCGGATTCACGAACTCGATGACGCCTCGATCGTTCACCATGAGAAGACCGCCCAGCATGTTCTCGAGAAGGGCACGCGTCCGGGCCTCGCTGGACCGCAGGGCTTCTTCGGCCCGCCGGCGCTCGTCGACGTCGACGAGCGCGCCCTCTATCAGGCTGGGGGAACCATCCAGGCCGGCAACCAGGGTCACGCTCGCGAGAAGCCAGTGCGTCGACCCGTCACGCCTCCGGAAGAGAATCTCATCGCTCACAGGCTTCCGTTCGGTGAGGAGCCGGTCGATGACCCGGGCCCGGTCGCGCACATCCGCGTAGAAGGAGGTCGTCCGGCGCTCGAGAGCCTCCTCTCGCGTTTCGAACCCGAAGAGCTTCAGGAACGCCTCGTTGCACTCCAGCAGCTTCCCGTCGAGCGTGCTGCGATAGACCCCCGTCTGGTTTCTCTCGAACAAGAGGCGATAGCGTTCCTCCGCCTCCCGCAGATTGCCAAAGGCGCGCTGTTCCGTTTCCTCCACCCGGACCTGCCGCTTGGACACGACGAAAAAAGCGGCGCCCATCAGAATCAGGACGATTCCAGCGGCGGCCAGCACGACCCAGAGAAAACGTCGTTCGACCGACCGGACTTCCGGAGCGGAGATCACGGACACGACCTTCCAGGGCCCGCCTCCTCCTCCGGGCCGGCCGAGAAAGGAGCTGCGGCGGACCGTGCGAAAGGCGAAGAGCCCGCGAGCCGTCCGGACGGTGCCGCGCTCTTCGCTCGACACGACCTTCCAGGCCACCGGAAACGCGATGCCGAAGCGGCTCGCGGATCGGCCCGGCAGCTGACCTCCCCATTCTTCTTCCGGAGTGCGGCCCCGCAGAAAAAATCCCGCCTCATCCACCAGAACCACCCTGCCGGCGTTCCAGATGACGGCTCGCTCCAGGCCGTCGAGGGCGTGGCGCGCCAGGTAATTGAGGACGACGATGCCGCGTGCACCGGTCGCCGTATCGACGACGGGAGTCGCGAGGCGCACCATCGGCGTCCTGGGTTCGCTTACGACGCCACGCTCCACGTTGAGGTCGATGGGCGATACGTAGACCGCCCCCGGTTCGAGGGCGATGGCCTCCCTGAAGTAAGGCCGGTCGCCCTTGTCCTGCAGCTCGGCGTCGGGAACGAGCGTCCCGCGCCCCTCGCGATAGTTCACGCGCACCCGCTCGCGGCCGTCCGGTCCGAGGAGGCGGACCTGTTCGTAGGTCCGCTTGGCGCGGGCGAACGTCAGGAACGCATGGCCGAGCCGCGCGCGAGCGTCGGCGTCTTTCGGATCGAGCGCCGGCACGATTTCGTCGAGTGAAGCGACGACCGCGAGGTCGGAATCGACGGCCGCCATTTCGGTCGTGAAGGCGTTCGCGGCGAGGTCGAGCCCCGAGTCCTGCCTCGACTCGAGGAGCTTGCGTTCCGTTCTCTCGACCACGAGCTCCGCGGCCACGCCGACGCCGAGGACGAGAACGGCCAGAGGGACGCCCAGCCACAGCATTCGGGCCGCCGTGCGGTTCATGGGTTCTCGGGCGTCGGGAAGAGCGCGCGCAGCGTCGTCGCGAGAAGCTCGGGGTCGAGGGGCTTACCGAGATAGCCGTCGGCGCCGAAGTCCGCCATGGCCTCCGAACGGTAGCGCTGTCCCTTGTACAGGGACGTCATGACGATGACCTTGATGTCCCGCGTTTCGGGGTCGGCCTTCAGTCTCCGGCACATCTCGCGGCCCTCGAGCCGGGGCATCAGCGCGTCCGTGAGGATCACCTCGGGCCGGTGGCTCAGGGCCAGATGCCTTCCCTCGACGCCGTCGCACGCCTCGATGACGGCGAACCCGAGGCGGGCGGCCGCCTTCGCGGCCATGCGCCTGATACCGGGTTCGTCGTCCACGACGAGAAGCAACGGGTGGCGAACGGTCTCCGGCGGGGAGTTCTCGGCCGCCGGGGACGGCTTCTTGTGCTCCTTCAGTTTCGTCTCCCAGAGCGCGGGCGGAGCCTCGCTCCAGAAACGCTGGCGGTACGCGCGCGGCGCCTGACAGAAGCACTTACCGCAGCCCGAGCAGACGAGCGTCCGTTCGGTTGCGAGACACGAACACCAGGGCGCGCCGAGAGCGTTGAACGAGGTCCCGCACGACGCGCAGTCGACGTAATGGGAGGCCGGGTCGGGAGGACGCTCTTCGAGTCCCATGGAATTTTCCCTTTCGCCCGGCTAATCCATGCACAAGTTGCGCCACGGGAGATAATCTCTACAAACCAATGCGCCTCGAACCCGGATCCCGCCTCGGGTCCTACGAGATTCTCGCTCCTCTCGGGGCGGGAGGCATGGGCGAGGTTTGGCGCGCGCGCGACACCCGCCTCCAGCGCGAAGTCGCTCTCAAGATCCTCCCCGAGGCCTTCTCGAGCGACGCCGAGCGCCTGTCGCGATTCACGCGCGAGGCCCACGTCCTCGCGTCGCTCAATCATCCCGGCATCGGCGCGATTTACAGCTTCGAAGAGATCGACGGCACGCACTTCCTCGCCCTCGAGCTCGTCCCGGGCGAGACGCTCAAGCAGCGCATCGGCCGCGGCCCGATTCCGCTCGCCGAGGCTCTCGGAATCGCCCGCCAGATCGCGGAGGCGCTCGAGGCCGCGCATGGGAAGGGCATTCTGCACCGCGACCTCAAGCCGGCGAACGTGATCGTGACCCCGGACGGGCGTGTCAAGCTTCTCGACTTCGGTCTCGCGAAGTCATTCAACGCCGAGCGCGCCTCGCCGGACATCTCCCAGTCGCCCACGGCCGCGGCCGACGGCACGCGGCAGGGCCTCATCCTCGGAACGGCAAGCTACATGAGCCCCGAGCAGGCGCGCGGCCGTCCGCTCGACGCGCGGAGCGATCTCTGGTCGTTCGGCTGCCTCCTCTACGAGATGCTCGCCGGCCGGAAGGCCTTCGACGGCGAAACTCTGTCCGACATCCTCGTCGCGATCCTCGACCGCGACCCGAACTGGGACGCCCTGCCTGCCGCGGCCCCGCAGCCCGTCCGCGACCTCCTGCACGGACTTCTCGAAAAGGACGTCGACCGCAGGTGGCGCGACGTGCGCGACGTGAAGGCCGCGCTCGCCGGCGCTTTCGCGAGCCATTCGACGATGCAGACGCACGCGCGTGTCCCCGCGAACCGCCGTCCGCTGCGCTGGGCGGTCGCCTCGGGCATTGCGATCGCGGCGCTCCTCGCCGCGGTCCTCCTGCGCACGCGCTCCGGCGACGGCGCCCTGCCAAAGGAGAAGTACCTCGCGATCATGCCGTTCAAGGATCTCTCGGGCCAGCCCGACGGTCAGCTCGTCGTCGACGGGCTCACGGAGAGTTTCCGCGCGCGGCTGACGAAGCTACAGGTGCCGGGGCTCATGGTGATGGCGGCGGCCGGCGGAGCCGCCGGCGACGACGCCGCTCACCTCGCGCGGGACCGCGGCGCGAACCTCGTCCTCACGGGCGCGCTCCGGCGGCAGGAGAGCCAGATCCGCCTGACGTACAACATCCTCGTGGCGGGCTCACCTGGAATTCTCGCCGCCGACGAGGTCGCGGGGAACGCGTCCGACCAGTTCGGACTCGAGGACCGCCTCGTCGAGAGCGTCGCCGCTTCGCTGCGCGTTCAACTCGAAAGCGCCGGAGCTGGAGCGGCCGCTCGGCAACGGCCCTCAGAGAGCGAGCCCTACTACAGGGCGCTCGGGCTCCTCCGGAGGTACGACGACCCGCGCTCGCTTGTCGCCGCAATCGAAATCCTGAATGGCATCTCGGGGGGCGGGCGCTCGGCGCTCGTGCAGGCCGCGCTCGGGCGGGCCTGGATCGAGCGCTACCGTTCCACGAAGGACCCCGCTGCCGCCGAGGCAGCCCGCGCGGCCGTCCAGCGCGCGATCGCGCTGGACGACGGGTCGCCCGACGCCCACCTCGCGTCGGGACAGCTCCTCGCGATGACGGGCAAGCCGAAGGAGGCCGTCGTCGAGATTCGGCGCGCGATCGAGAGACAGGCCCCGTCCGCCGACGCCCTCCTCGCGCTCGGCGACGCGCTCGCCGACGCGGGCGACGCGGCCGAGGCAGAAGCGACCTACCGCAGTGCGATCGCGTTGAATCCGGCCTATTGGGCCGGATACAACAAGCTGGGAGTCTCCTACTTCGCCCGTGGACTCCTGGGGGAGGCGGAGAAGATCCTCCGTCAGTCGATCGAGCGAAACCCGGAGGTCGGCCGCGTCCACAACTCGCTCGGCGCCGTCCTGATCCAGGCGGGACGTTTCGACGAGGCCTTGAAGGCTCTTCGGGACTCGATCGCGCGGTCGCCCGAGAATCCGAGCGCCTGGTCGAACCTCGGATTCGTCCATTACTACTCCGGGCGCTACGGCGAGGCCGCGGACGCGTTCCGCAGGGCCACCGCGCTAACGCCAAAGTCCGGTGCCCTGTGGGCGAATCTCGGCGACGCGCTTTCGATGCTCCCTGGCCGCGAAGCCGAGACACGCGCCGCCTACGAGGAGGGTCTTCGCCTCGGCCGCGAGGCGCTGGCCATCAACCCTCGAAACGCGAAGTCTCAGCGGCTTCTTTCGCGTTGTTACACCCGGATCGGGAACCTGGCGGAGGCGTCCCGCTGGCTCGACGAGGCATTCAAAGCCGAGCCGTCGAGCGTCGACAACCTCTTCCAGCGCGCGCTGCTCGAGCATTTCGGGGGCCACGACGAGAAAGCGGTCGTGACCATCCGGCGACTCGTCGCCGCCGGCTACAACCCGACGCTCATCCGGAACGAACCTGCCTTCGGCGCTCTCCTGAAAGACAAGTCATTCAAAGCGGCCCTTTCGAAGGAGTCCGCAACTCCTGTAAACGCCCCGACGCCGTGAAGGAGACAAAGATGAGAAATCGTTTGACCACTCGGGTCCTTTCCGGGCTCGTCCTCACCGCCGTGCTCGCGACGCTTTCCCCGGGATGCGGCCCGGCAAAGTCCGACGAAGGAGGCGGCAAGCCGTCCGTCGCACCCAAATGGGGCAAGGCCTCGCACGCCCTCGTTTTCATCAGTGTGACCGGCAGGAAGCAGGCGCTGATACCCGACAAGGCCTATATCTGGATCGGGGCCGGCGCCGAGCCCACCCGCGAGGTGTGGTGGCTCTTCGTCCACAAGAAGGCCGAGATCACCTTCAAGGATCCCAACCCGCTGCTCAAAACCACTTGCAAGTCGGCCGGAAAGATAAGCGTCTGCATTCTTGTCCTCTCGAAGGATTCCCTCCTCAAGGGAACCTACCCGTACTCCGTCACGGGAGAGGACGACAACGGTCCGCTCGATCCAATCGATCCCGAGATCGAAATCGACCGCTAGCCGCGCAGCCGTTTGCGCATCGCCTCGCGGAACGCGCGGCGGCTCTCGTCCGTCGGGATGTCGAGCTCCAGCTTCGCGATGAGATCGCCGAGCGTCCCCGCGCTCTTCGCCGCGCGTTTCACGACGACGCGCGCGAGCGGCCCGATCTGCTTCGCGAGCTCGGTTTCGGCGGCGCGGAGGTCGTCGTCGGAGATCATGAGCGTTCGGCCGGACGAGCCCGGCGTCAGGGACGAGCCGGGCGTCACGGATGCGCCGCCCTGCGAGAAGGAGCGTGACGGCTCCGGAGTGACGGACCGACCGCCCATCGACCTGCCCATGCCCGGAAGCTCGGTGCGCGCCTCGCTCGCGGGCGCGGGAGTCGTGCGGCCCGGCCGGCTCCCGCCCGCCGGCGTGCGGGCCGCCAGGAGGCACTTCGAAAGGAACTTGTCGCGCGCGGCGGTCTCGGCGATCTGATCCGCGAGAGTCCCGCAGAGCGCCTCGAGCGTCGGCGCCGAGCGGGCTGCCTTTCTGACGAGGACCTTCGCCATCGGTCCCACGGCGGACGCGAGGCTTTCTTCGATGCGGTTCAGGATTCCCGAATCGAAGGCCGCGCCCGCCGCCGGAACGTACCCCGCAGAAGCCGGCATCCCGCCCAGCGGCTCGATCGCCGTTCCGTGCTGCTCGTCGGCCTGCGGCCTCTCGCCGCACTGCAGACGGTAGAGGTCGAGGTCCAGCGCGTAGACGTCGCCGTACCGTCCGTCGCGGTCCTTCGCCATCATCTTGCGGATGACGCGGCAGATGCCTTCCGTGAGCCCGGCCTCGAACCGGCGAGGATCGGGCAGCGGCTCGACGAGGTGCATCGACATGACGATGGGTCCGGACGCCCCCGCGTAGGGCGTGTGCCCGGTGACGAGGTGGTAGAGCGTGGCCCCGAGCGAATACACGTCCGCGCGCGGATCGACGTCCTTCTGCCCGCGGATCTGCTCGGGCGAGATGTAGTGCGGCGTGCCGATCGCCTGGCCCGTCTGCGTCAGCGACTGGTCCTCGTCGATGCGCTTTGCGATGCCGAGGTCCACGAGCTTCACGTCGCCGCGGCTCGTGAGCATCATGTTGTCGGGCTTGATGTCGCGGTGAACGATGCCGTCCGCGTGCGCGACCGAGAGCGCGCGGCACGCGTGCCGGATGATCTGGATCGACTCCGTCTCGCTGAAGTGGCCGCGCTTCAGGTAGGTGCCGAGCGAATGCCCGTCCACGAACTCCATCGCGAGGTAGTAGACCGAGTCGACGCACCCGAAGTCGTAGATCTGGACGATGTTCGGATGATTCAGCCGGGCGGCCGCGCGCGCCTCCTTGAGGAAGCGCTGCACGAAGTTCGCGTCCGACGAGAACTGGTGGGCGAGCGTCTTGAGCGCCACGACACGCTCGAGCGTGAGGTCCCGCGCGCGATAGACCTTCCCCATTCCGCCCGCGCCGAGCTCCTCGAGGATCTCGTAGTCGCCGAAGCGGGTTCCGGGAGGGATTGAGTCCGCCATCCGTCCGGATCCCGCCTTACTCGGACTCGAGCATCTTCAGCGCCTTCGTCAGGCTGATGCGCATCCGGTTGAACGAGCCGGAGAGCACGGCGACCTCGTCCGTGCCCGTCACGGTCACGTCGGGCACGTCGAGGTTTCCGTTGCTCACCTGGTCGGCCATCTGCGACAGGCGCTTGATGGGCCGGATGACGACGAGCATGAGGAGGACGTTCAGGACGACGAGGATGCTCACGAAGACGGCGATCAGCGAGCCGAGGAGCGTCTTGAATGCGGTGTTCGCGAGGCCGATCGGAACGGCCATCGGGACGGAGACGATCTGCGCGCCGATGATCTCGTTCAGCTTCCAGCCGAAGCCGCCGCTCGTCCCGTAGGCCCTCACGACCGAGGCCGGCGCCATTTCGGGAGTCGTGTGGCACGACAGGCATCCCTGGTCGGTGATCTTGATGGGCCGCGCGAGGTAGAGCGCGCGCCCGAGCGGCGCGTCGCGCTCGCCGATGATTTCGGGCAGCTTCTCGTTCGCGCGGAACGCGTTCACGACGTCCGCCTCCCACTCGACCGTCCGGTCGCGCGGGTTCGTCGGGTTGAGGGCCGCTTCCTTGTAGGTGTACTCGGGGTTGTTCTCGCGGAGATTGTTGAAGATCTCGGTCGCCGAATACGACGGGACCGACTGCGGCAGGAACTCGTCGGCGAGCCGCGGCGCGAGGAGGGGCTTGATCTGCTTGTTCGTGTAGCCCCGCGTCGCGAGCGCGCTCTGCATCATGATCCGCGCGATCTGCACGATCTGCGTGCGCGCGTTCTTCTGGAGCAAATTGTTCGAGACGTAGCCGGCCGGCACGAGAGCCACCGCGAAAACGAGAATCAGAATCAGGTTGAACTTGACGAAAAGCGACATGCACCCACCTTTTCATTGATTCTACCGCCCGCGCCGCCAAACGCCTCCCGTCCTGGGGCAGAATGACGAGAACGAGTCTTCGTCGCGGTGGCGCTGGGGCTTTTTCAGGGAGGTTCGAGACCGTGTTCACACTCAGACGGTGGCTGTCGGCCGGCGCAGTCGCTACCCTCGCGGCGGCGGCGCCCGCGAATGCGGCGACGCCGATCCTGATCGAGCACGACGTAGCCGGACCCGTCGTCGCCAGCGATCGCTTCACGTGGATCGACGCGGGCGGGAAGCCCCGTGTCGCGGTTCTCGCGCACAACGACACCGCCCCTGGAGCGGGAGGCAGCCAGGGCGGCGCCCTGCACGAGTTCACCTACAGGATGCAGGACAACAGCACGCGCGTCGCGGGTGTGACGACGTATCCCAACGCCGGTTACGGCGGATTCGGCTACGTTGTGTCCCACCGCGGCGACGGAACGACCGGCCTCGGCGGCGCCGACGACTCACCCCTCGGCTTCGCCTTCGCGGGAACCTTCCAGCGCGTCTTCGAAGGTCGCCACCACGCGATCTTCCGGTTCACGCAAATGTACCCACGCCACTCCTCGACGACGGCGATACCGCCGAACACGACGTACATGGTTCCCGTGACGATCGACTGGATCTTCTCGACGGGCCGCGACAACCCTGTCTGGGCCGTGACGTGGGACCTGTCCGGCGTTCCCGCCAATTCCCTGAACGACGATTCGCGCGCCCCGTATGGTGAGCTGAACATCGACGGGACCGGCTTTGCGGACATCGACGGTGTCGGTTGGGGGGACCGGTACAAGTTCTTCAGCACGACGGCGCCCATCACGCTCACGAGCGCGTGGAACTGGACCCAACCGAACACGGTGCCGTACGTGAAGCTCTGGATCTCGTCGACGGACGCGACGATGGGCATCGTTCAGACCCAGACGCTCGCACAGCAGGACGCGGGCGCAGGGCGCAATTTCTTCTATCACGACCTCACGCCTTACTGGAGCAAGACCTCCGCACAAGGCAATGCGGGCGGACTCGACGTGATGCCGTGGCAGGACAGCTGGCCCTTCCAGGCCAACAGCTTTTCAATCGGCCCGGCGCCCAACTCGAACAACAACGCGCGCCTCACGTGGGGAGCCATGTACGGCTTCCTCGGCCAGACGAGTTACACGACGTACAACGGGCTCGTCGCGAACGCATCCGGCTGGCCGAAGAAGAGCTATTCCACGTACGTCGTCCTCGGTCCGCACGGGGCGAGCCCGGTCGAGGCGCAGGTGTCGCAGGTCGAGACCGTCCAGTCGCTCACGCTTTCGGCGGCTCTCGGCGGCGTCGTGGCAAGCGGCCCCGCGGGCGTCGCGCGCATCGACAACGTGACCTACGCGCCCGCGGGCTACAACCAGGTCTACGGAGCTCTGGCTTTCACGGCGGCCGGAAACCAGCTCGACGCGAACATCGGGGTCGGGGCGGGCACGCTCAAGAAGCCTCTCCTCGTCCTCGGCAACTACACGGCCGGCGTGTACCCGCTCACCGTCAAGCTCGGAGGCGCAGCGCTCGTCAGCGACGTCGACTACTTCCCATCGCTCCGCGCGAGCGCGAACGAGCTCTGGATCACGCTGAACCGCGACCTGACGGGAGCCAACAATCACCTCGAGATCCTGTCCGGCGCCTGCGCACCGGTTCCCGCCACTCCCGTCATCACGGCGCCGGCCAGCGCGACGCCGGCTCAGGCCGGGCTGACGGCCAGCGTCACGAACCACGCGGGCAGCAACTTCGCCTGGTCCGTCACGAACGGCTCGCTCACCGCGGGAAACGGCTCGAACCAGGTCACGTTCACGGCGGGAGTGGCGGGGACGCTCGGGCTCTCCGTCGTCGAAACGAACGGGTCGGGTTGCGCTTCGGCCCCCGGGGCGGCTTCGGTAAACGTGGCGGCGTCTCCCGCCGCGGGGATCGCCTTCCACGCGCTGCCCCCCTGCCGCCTCTTCGACACACGAAACGCGGCCGGACCGGATGCCGCCGCGCCGCCGTTATCGGCGCTCGGGACGCGCACGTTCACGATGGGCGGCCGATGCGGACTTCCCGCGTCCGCGAAATCGCTTTCGGTGAACATGACGATCACCGGTGCTGCCTCTTCCGGCACCCTCTTGCTCTACCCCGCCGACCTCGGGTCGGCGCCCCTCGCAACCAGCATCAGCTTCCGCGCAGGCCAGACCCGCGCGAACAACGACCTGCTCCTCCTGGCCGGCGACGGAACCGGCTTCAAGGTCCTGAACGGCTCTGCAGGTGCCGTCCACTTCATCCTCGACGTGAACGGCTGGTTCGAGTGAAAAGCCGCTAGAACTTCCAGACGATCGCGGCGATGAGCGCCGTGTCGGCCTTCTTGAGCGTGCGCGGATTCGGCAGGTTCTTGTAGTCGACGAGGTACGCGACTTTCAGCTCGAAGTTCTTGACGAGAGACGCCG
>JARXKK010000060.1 GCA_030278895.1 Acidobacteriota bacterium | reverse complement strand
CTCGACGCCGTCGTCGCCCTCTCGGGGTGCGACAAGACGATTCCCGGGACGGTGATGGCGCTCGCGCGTCTCGACCTCCCGTCCGTCGCGCTCTACGGAGGCTCGATCGAGCCGGGCCGCGTGGACGGGAAGGACGTCACGATCCAGGACGTCTTCGAGGCGGTCGGCGCGCACTCAGCGGGGAGGCTCTCCGAGGCCGGCCTCTGCGCGGTCGAGGCCGGAGCCTGCCCCGGCGCGGGCGCGTGCGGAGGGCAGTTCACCGCGAACACGATGGCGACGGCGCTCACGTTCCTCGGCATCTCGCCGATGGGCGCGAACGACGTGCCGGCGACGGACCCCGCGAAAGCCGAGGTGGCACGCGCCGCCGGCCGGCTCGTCATGCAGCGCCTCGCCGACGGCCTGACGCCTTCGAAGATTCTCACGCGCGCCGCCTTCGAGAACGCGATCACGGCCGTGGCCGCGACGGGCGGCTCGACGAACGCCGTCCTGCACCTCCTCGCGATCGCGCGGGAGGCCGGCGTGCCGCTCGTCCTCGACGACTTCGACGCGATCTCGGCGCGCACGCCGCTCTTCGTCGACCTGAAGCCCGGCGGACGCTTCACGGCGCCCGATCTGTCCCGGGCGGGCGGCTCGCGCCTCATCGCGAAGCGCCTGGGCGAAGCGGGCCTCCTGAAGGACGCGACGACCGTCACGGGTCGCTCGCTTCTCGAGGAGGCCGCCGAGGCCCGGGAGACTCCCGGGCAGCAGGTCGTGCGCGAGATCGCCCAGGCTCTCAAGAAGTCCGGCGGGCTCGCGATCCTGCGCGGAACGCTGGCGCCCGAGGGCTGCGTCGTGAAGCTCGCAGGGCACGAGCGCCTGAAGCACACCGGCCCGGCCCGCGTGTTCGACGGCGAGATCGCCGCGTTCGCCGCCGTCGAGCGCCGGCAGATCCGCGCGGGCGACGTCGTCGTGATCCGCCACGAGGGCCCGAAGGGCGCGCCGGGCATGCCCGAGATGCTGGCCGTCACCGCCGCGCTCGTGGGGCAAGGCCTCGGCGAGACGGTCGCGCTCGTCACGGACGGCCGCTTCTCCGGCGCGACTCACGGGTTCATGGTCGGCCACGTGTCGCCCGAAGCGGCGTCCGGCGGCCCGATCGCGCTCGTTCAGGACGGCGATTCTGTGACGCTCGACGTCGCCGCGCGGCGGCTCGACCTCGAAGTCGGCGACGAGCAGCTCGCCGCGCGGAAGCGCTCCTGGCACGCGCCCGCGCCGCGGGCCACGACGGGAGTCCTCGCGAAGTACGCCCGCCTCGTGTCCTCGGCCTCCGAGGGCGCGGTGACGAGGCCATGCCGCGCCGCGGCGCCGGCCTCCGACGCGCACGAGCCCGAGCGGGCGGGGGTGAGCGCGTGAGCGCCCGCTTCCAGCCGCGGGAGCGCACCCGCGTCCGCGCCGCCGACGCGCTCGCCGCCGAGCTCGTCGCGCAGGGCGTCACGCACATCTTCGGCCACCCGGGCGGCGCGTCGCTGCCGCTCTACGACGCGCTTCTCTCGGCTCCCATCACGCATCTCCTCATGCGGCACGAGCAGTGCGCGGCGCATGCCGCCCAGGGCTACGCGCGCGCGACGGGCCGGCCCGGCGTGTGCCTTGCGACCTCGGGTCCGGGCGCGACGAACCTCATCACGGGCCTGGCCGACGCGATGCTCGACTCGACGCCGGTCGTGGCGCTCACCGCCCAGGTCGCGACGCCGCTTCTCGGCCGCGACGGCTTCCAGGAAGCCGACATCCTCGGCATGACGGCGCCCGTCACGAAGCACAACTGGCTCGTCCTCGAGCCGCAGGAGCTTCCCGGAACGGTGCGCGAAGCGTTCCGTCTCGCGTCCGCGGGCCGGCCCGGCCCCGTCCTCGTGGACGTGCCGCGCGACGTGCTGCAGGCCGAGATCGACTGGGAGGAAGGCTCGTTCACCGCGGCGCTGCCTCGCCGGGCGGACGCGGCCTGTCTCCGCCGCGCGGCCTTCGCGATCTCGAACGCGAAGCGCCCCATCCTCTACGTCGGCGGCGGCGCCATCTCGTCGGGCGCGTCCCAGGAAGTCCGCCGGCTCGCGAAGAAAGCGCGCATCCCTGTCACGACGACGCTCATGGGGAAGGGCGCCTATCCCGAGACCGACGCCCTGTCGCTCGGCATGCTCGGCATGCACGGCACGGCCTACGCGAACTGGGCGATGAACGGCAGCGACCTCATCATCGCGGTCGGCGCGCGCTTCGACGACCGCATCACGGGCAAGCTCGCCACGTTCGCGCCGCACGCGAAGGTCGTCCACATCGACATCGACGAGGTCGAGATCGGCAAGATCCGGAAGGCCGATTTCCCGCTCCACGGCGACGCGCGGGTCGTGCTGCAGCAGCTGCTTCCCCTCGTGGGCGCCCCCGACACCGCGGACTGGTGGAAGGAGATCGAGGCGTGGAAGGCCGAGGCGCCCCTCCGATACCGGCAGGAGGGCGACGTCATCCTTCCGCAGTTCGCGATCGACAGCCTGTGGAAGCTGACGCGAGACCTGCGCCCCATCGTCACGACGGACGTCGGCCAGCATCAGATGTGGGCCGCGCAGTTCTGGAAGAGCGACGAGCCCGGCACGTTCATCACGTCGGGCGGCCTCGGCACGATGGGCTTCGGCCTGCCTGCCGCGCTCGGCGCGCAGTGCGGGCGGCCCGACCGGCTCGTCATCAACCTCAACGGCGACGGCAGCTTCCAGCAGACCATGCAGACGCTCGCGACCGCGGTCGAGGCCCGTCTGCCGCTCAAGATCATCGTCCTCGACAACCAGGGGCTCGGCATGGTGCGGCAGTGGCAGGACCTCTTCTACGACCGCCGCTTCTTCTCCGTGGCGCTCCGCAACCCCGACTTCGCGAAGCTCGCCGAGGCGTTCGGCGCCGCGGGTTTCACGGCGCGGCGGCCGGACGAGCTGGAGGGGGTCTACCGGCAGGCGCTCGCCGTGACCGACAGGCCCGCGCTCGTCCACGTGCACACCGAGCCGACCGAGAACTGCTTCCCCATGTGGCCCGCCGGCCAGTCGATCGACACGATGGTCGTCGAGGACCCCAAGTATGGGAAGAAGAGCTGAGAAAGAAAGAAAGAAAAGAAGAAGAGCTTAGAAGGTTAGAGAAAGAGAAAGAGAAGAAGGGACCCGCGACATGGAACAGATCTTCGACATCACCGTGAATGACGTCCCCGGCCTGCTGGCGCGGGTGGAGTCGATCTTCCGGCGGCAGCGCACGCCCATTCGCAGCTTTTTCTTCGAAGGGGGAGAGGGGCGCACGGCGCACGTCACGATCACCGCCTTCGCGGGGGACGACGCCGCGAATCTTCTTAGAAAGCAGCTCATGCGGCTCGTTGATGTTTGCGACGTCAGCCTCGCTGGCTCTGACCGTGCCTTCGCTCCGCCCGAATCCCTCTTCACCTTCAAAGAAAAAACAGCCTGACGCTGCACGAAAACGCAGCACGGAGCAGAACGGGAGCAGCAGCATGGCCACGATTTGGTACGACAAGGACGCCGACATTTCCCGCCTCAAGGGGCGGACGGTGGCGATCATCGGTTACGGCAGCCAGGGGCATGCGCACGCGCTGAACCTGCGCGACAGCGGCGTTTCCGTGGTGGTGGGGCTTCACGCGACGTCGAAATCGGCCGCGAAGGCGAAGGCGGAAGGGCTGACCGTCCTCCGCGTGGACGAGGCCGCGACGCGCGCCGACATCGTCATGATCCTCACGCCCGACACGGGCCAGAAGAAGCTCTGGGACGAGTCGATCGCACCGCGCATGAAGGCGGGCAAGACCGTCATGTTCGGGCACGGCTTCAACATCCGCTTCGGGCAGATCGTCCCGCCCGCCGACGTGGACGTGTCGATGATCGCGCCAAAGGCGCCCGGCCACCGGGTGCGCGAGCTGTTCCGGGACGGCGAAGGCACGCCCGCGCTCCTCGCGATCGAGCAGAACGCGAGCGGCCACGCACGCGAGGACGCGCTGGCTTATGCAAAGGCGCTTGGCGCCACGCGCGCGGGGGTGCTCGAGACGACGTTCGCCGAGGAGACGGAGACGGACCTGTTCGGCGAGCAGGCCGTACTCTGCGGCGGCACGGCCGCGCTCGTGAAGGCGGGCTTCCAGACGCTCGTCGACGCGGGCTACCAGCCCGAGGTCGCGTACTTCGAGTGCCTGCACGAGCTGAAGCTCATCGTCGACCTCATGTACCGCGGCGGCCTCAACTACATGCGCTATTCCATCAGCGACACGGCCGAGCACGGCGACTACACCGCCGGCCCCCGCATCGTCACCGAGGCGACGCGCGGCGAGATGAAGAAGATCCTCCAGGAGATCCAGGAAGGGACTTACGCCGAGAAGTGGATCGACGAGAACCGCAACGGGCGCCCGGCGTTCGAGGCGACGCGCGAAAAGGAGAAGGGCCACCTCATCGAGAAGGTCGGCGCCGAGCTGCGCGCGAAGATGCCGTTCCTGAACCCGGTCGTCGTGGACAAGGTGGCGTGAGATGGAGCGCATCACGATTTTCGACACGACGCTTCGCGACGGCGAGCAGGCGCCCGGCTTCTCGATGCGCGAGGCCGAGAAGGTGCGCCTCGCGCGCAAGCTCGACGCCCTCGGCGTGGACGTCATGGAGGCGGGCTTTCCGATAGCTTCCGAGGACGATTTCAACTCCGTGCGCGCGGTCGCGCGCGAAGTGCGCCGGCCCATCGTCGCGGCGTTGGCCCGGTCGATGGACGCGGACATCGACCGCGCGGCCCAGGCCCTCGAGGGGGCCGCCCGGCCGCGGATCCACACGTTCATCGCGACGTCGGATCTTCATCTCGCGCACAAGCTCCGGATGTCGCGCGCCGAATGCCTCGACCAGGCCGCCGGCGCGATCCGGCGCGCGCGCCGCTACGTGAACGACGTGGAGTTTTCGGCCGAGGACGCGACGCGCAGCGACCCGGACTTCCTCGTCGCCGTCGTCGAAGCCGTCATCGACGCGGGCGCCACGACCGTGAACCTTCCGGACACGGTCGGCTACGCCACGCCCGACGAGATCGTCCGATTCTTCCAGACCATCCGGGCGCGCGTCCGCGGATCGGACCGCGTCGTCTTCTCGGCGCACTGTCACAACGACCTCGGGCTCGCCGTCGCGAACTCGCTCGCGGCGCTCGAGGGCGGCTGCCGCCAGCTCGAATGCACCGTGAACGGCATCGGCGAGCGCGCGGGGAATGCGTCGCTCGAGGAGATCGTCATGACGCTGCGCGTGCGGCCCGACAAGCTCCCCTTCACGACCGGAATCGTCACGAAAGAGCTCTTCTCGTCGAGCCAGCTCCTCGGACAGATTACGGGCGAGAACGTGCAGTCGAACAAGGCGATCGTGGGCCGGAACGCGTTCGCGCACGAGGCCGGCATTCACCAGGACGGCATCCTCAAGGACCGGAGGACCTACGAGATCATGCGCCCGGAGGACGTGGGCGTGCCGGAGACGACGTTCGTCCTCGGCAAGCATTCGGGTCGCCACGCGCTGATGAACCGCTGCTCGGCCATCCGGATCGAGCCGACCCGCCTCGAGCTCGACGAGCTTTACAAGCGCGTGATCGCGCTCGCGGACCGGAAGAAGATCGTGCGCGACCACGACCTTCTCGAGCTCTGGGGCCAGATGAAGCGCGCGGCGTCGCGCGCGCAGGTGCCCGCGGCCTTCGCGTTCCGCGACGAGCCGCATCCCGCCGACGAAGCCGGCTACGGGCATGGGGTCTGACGTGGGCCGGCGCGCGCGCATCGCGGTTCTCCCCGGCGACGGCATCGGGCCCGAGGTCACGGCCGCGGCGGTGACGGTTCTGAAAGCCGTGGCGGCGCGGTTCGGGCACGACTTCGTCCTGACGGAGTGGCCGATCGGCGCGTTCGCGATGCGCACGGCGAAATCCCCGCTTCCGGAGGACACGCTCGCCGCCTGCAAGGACGCCGACGCGGTCCTGCTGGGCGCGGTCGGCGACCCGTCCTTCGACGCCGCGCCGCGAGATCAGCGGCCGGAGGCGGGCCTCCTCGGGCTCCGAAAGGCGCTCGGCGCCTACGCGAACATCCGCCCCGCCCGCATCTACAAAGGCCTCGAGGGCGCCGGGCCCCTGAAGAGCGAGGTCGCCCGCGGCCTCGATCTCGTCGTCGTGCGCGAGCTGACGGGAGGGCTCTACTTCGGGTCGCCCCGCTCTCTCGACCTCGCCGCGGGCACCGCCGTGAACACGCTGCCGTACTCGCGTCCCGAGGTCACTCGAATCGCCGATGTGGCGTTCCGCCTGGCGCGGGGGAGGCGCCGGAAGGTCACCTCGGTCGACAAGTCCAACGTGCTCGAGACGTCGCAGCTCTGGCGCGCCGTCGTGATCGAGGTCGGCGCGAACTTCCCGGACGTCGCCCTCGACCACCAGCTCGTCGACTCGTGCGCGATGAACCTCGTGCTCTGTCCGGCGGCGTTCGACGTCGTCGTCACGGAAAACCTCTTCGGCGACATCCTCTCGGACGAGGTGGGGGCGCTCGTGGGCTCGCTCGGGCTCCTGCCATCGGCGAGCCTCGGCGACGGCCCCGGCCTCTTCGAGCCCGTGCACGGATCGGCTCCCGCGCTCGCGGGGCGGGACGTCGCGAATCCGATCGGCGCGATCGCGACGGCGGCGATGCTTCTCGAGGACGGCCTCGGGCTACCGGATGAAGCGGGCGCGGTTCGCGCGGCCATCGAGACGGTGCTCGAGAAGGGCGCGCGCACGGCGGATCTCGCGCCGCGGGGCGCGAAAGTGCTCGGCACGCGCGAGATGGCGCGCGCAATCTCGGAACTGATTCCGGTGCGCGTGTCGGTCTGAAGCGGGAAGGCGGGAGTCGAACATGGGAATGGAATCGAAGACGATCTGGCTGAACGGGGAATTCGTCGACTACGAAAAGGCGACGCTCCACTTCCTGACGCCCGGCCTGCATTACGGCATCGGCGTGTTCGAGGGCATCCGCTGCTACCAGACCGATCGCGGCCCGGCGATCTTCCGGCTTAAGGAGCACGTCACGCGCTTCTTTCACTCGGCCCTTTGCCTCGGCTTCCAGGAGCTTCCGTTCGACGAGGAGCGGATCGTCGACGCCTGCACGGAGCTCGTCGTCCGCAACGGCTTCGAGGATTGCTACATCCGGCCGCTCCTCTATCTGGCGAGCGGCGGCTCCGGCGGCGGCTGGAATCTGAACCTCGACGGCGGCGCGCCGGCCATCGGCATCGCCGCGTGGCAGTGGAAGAACTATCTCGGGGCCGAGGCCCTCGAGAAAGGCGTGCGCGCGAACGTCTCGTCCTTCACGCGCCACCATCCGAACGTCACGATGACGAAGGCCAAGATCAGCGGCAGCTACGCGAACAGCTTCCTCGCGAAGACCGAGTCGGTGCGGCTCGGATTCGACGAGGCCATCATGCTCGACCCGCAGGGCTACGTGGCCGAATGCACGGGTGAAAACCTCTTCCTCGTGAAGGACGGGACGATCGTCACCTCGCCTTCGGCGCCGATTCTGGAGGGCATCACGCGCGACGCGCTCGTCACGCTCGCGGGGGAGCTCGGAATCCCCGTGGTCGAGCGGCCCGTCTCGCGCGACCAGCTCTACACCGCGGACGAGGTCTTCGTGTGCGGAACGGCAGCCGAGTGCATCGCGCTTCGCGAGATCGACTTCCGCAAGATCGGGCATGGCACGACGGGTCCCGTCACGCGCGCGCTCCAGAAGGCCTTCCACGCGGCCGTTAGGGGCGAGCACCCGCGGTCGGACGCGTGGTGCACGTGGGTGAACGAGGCGGAGGCGCTGCCGCCTCCCGCCCGGTTCGCCCGCGGGCGCCGCGTCGCGCTCTGACGCGTCACCGCATCCGTTTCACCTTCGGATCCACGCGGGGACCCCGCGTGTTGAGATTCACGCGCTTGCCGGGCGCGGGACGATCGATTCCGCGGCCGAGGAGCTCGAGGAGGTCGGAAACCGTGACGATGCCGACGAGCCGTTTGCGCTGACCCTCCTCGACGACCGGCAGGCAGCCGATGGAGCGGCCGCGCATCAGATTTGCGGCTTGCCTCACCGGCGTGTCCGGGCCGACCGTCACGACGTGGGCATGCATCAGCTCGGACACGACGTGCTTCTCGCGGAAGTCGCTCTGCGCCGCCACGCCGAGGTCGCGCTGGGAGAGCACCCCCACGAGCTCGGACCCGTGTTTCACCACGAGGTGCCGGATGCCCTTCACTTTCATGGAATCGTAGGCAAGCTCCGCGCTTGCCTGGTCGTCGATCGTCTCCACCCGGCGGGTCATCACGTCCTGAACGCGCATGGAACCTCCTCGGGGAGGCGCTTGCGCCCCCCGTACAAACGTGCGGCCCCGAACAGGGCGTCTGCATGAAGCATCGGAATCAGGCGCTTTCCGACGGGCGCCGTAGAATCGGGCCGGGAGACTGCCGATGCCTCTTCTGGAATATCGCTGCTCGGATTGTGGGAAGAAGACCGAGGATCTCGTCCTCGCGGGCGACTCGGCGCGGAAGCCGGTCTGCGCTTCATGCGGCTCGAAGAAGGTCGAACGCCTTCTGTCGACGTTCGCCGCCCAGACGTCGGCACCCTCGGGCGGCGGCTTCGACGCCGCGACGGCGTGCGGCGGCGGCCCCTGCGGTAATCCGGACGCCTGCGGCGCGTCGCGAGGGTACGGACCGAACTGAGCGATTCTGCCGCGCGCGGCGGAGCAGCGACGTCTGGTGCATCTGAATCGTAGCCGGCGCGCGGACCCGCTGTTAGCCTCTTCCCATGGAACCTCTCGTCGACGAGCGCGCGCCCGTTTTCGGCCACGACCTGCTTTCGCTCCTCCAGAAGATGGGAGGGAAGGCGAGCGTCGAGTCTCTTCGCAACGCGGCGTTCGGCGCATTCGGCGCGGACGCGGTGTACGCGAACTGCCATGGCGACCGCTTCTCGTTCGACGAAGTTCTCGCGTTCCTCGCTTCGAAGGGCAAAGTCGAGCGCCGCGACAACGAAGTCTCCCTCGGGTCCGTCCCTGCCTGCTCCGGCCACTGAGGGAACCCCCTTCTCCTTCAATGATGCATTTGGATCAGGTGATTGAACTGTCCCGTCCGGGATAGTCGCCTCACGACACATCCGGGAAGTCTCCTAGCGACACGTCATCCTTTGAGGTGAACTCGATGAACAGTTCCGCGACGGGCCGGGCCACACGGACAGCCGGCTGGGCTGGCCTTCTTTCGCGTGTGGCCGCCGGATTCCTCGTCTACCTCGTCGTGAGCGGCCTGCCGCTCCGCCTCTTCCGCTTCTCGCCGGTCCTGGAGTGGACCGTCCTCCTGCATACGCTCGCGGGCTTCCTGTCGCTCGTCCCGATCGGCGTCTACCTCTGGCGCCACTTCCTCGAGTACCGCGCGGACGCGCTCACGCCCTCGAAGGTCCTGGGCTACTGCGGCCTCGGCGCGGTCGTCCTCGCCGAGGGGACCGGGCTCTGGGTGACGTATCTCGCCCTCCTCACCGACCGCGTGTCGCCGTTCGCGCGGACGCTCCACCTCGTCCCGTCCGTGGCCCTCGCGGTGCTCCTCGTCGCGCACCTCTGGCCGCTGCGGAAGAGGAGCCCGGCCGAGGGCGTGCCTCAGGAGGCCTTCTCCGCCGCGCGCCGCGGTTACGTCGTGGCGCTCCTCGGCGTGCCGGCGGCGGCGCTGCTTCTCGCCTTCCCGGCGAGCCTCCTGTATGACGGTCCGAAGGCGGTGGGGCGCTTCCCGAAGGACTACCGGATGCCATACGGGCAGGACCGGCCGTTCGCGCCGAGCCTCGCGCGGACCGACTCGAACGGCCCGCTCGCCCCCGAGGCGCTGGCCGGCTCGGCGGCCTGCGGCGTCGCGGGCTGCCACCCGGCGATCTACGCCGAGTGGGCGGTCTCGGCCCACCGCTGGTCGGCGCTCGACCCGGCGTTTCAGAGAGTCCAGGAGGAGATGGGCAAGCAGAACGGACCGGAGTCCACGCGCTATTGCGGCGGTTGCCACGATCCGATCTCCCTCTTCTCGGGCGCGAAGGTCGTCTTCAAGGAGAAGCTGACCGAGGACCTCGGGTTCCAGGAGGGCGTCTCCTGCCTGTCCTGCCACGCCGTCGCGAAGACCGACGTGCAGGGCAACGCGAACTACACCGTCAAGCCTCCGAAGCGCTACCTCTTCGAGAACGCGAAGAGCGCGCCCCTGAAGCTCGCCTCGTACTTCCTGATCCGGAGCTATCCGGGCCACCACGTGAACTCCCTCGAGAAGCGGCTCTTCAAGACGCCGGAGTACTGCGCCGCCTGCCACAAGCAGTTCGTCGACCAGGAGGTCAACAACTTCGGCTGGGTCCAGCTCCAGAACCAGTACGACAACTGGCGGAAGAGCAAGTGGAACCACCCGAAGGACGCGAAGACGACGGTCGAGTGCCGCGAGTGTCACATGCCGCTCCTCGACGGTCCCGAGCCCGCTTCCGGCGACACCGCCGACTACAACCGGACCGCGACGGACGGCAAGCACCGAAGCCACCGCTTCCTCGGCGCGAACCAGTACATGCCCACTCTCCTGAAGCTCGAAGGCGGCGAGCAGCAGGTCGACCTCGTCAAGAAGTGGCTCAAGGGTGAAGTCGAGATCCCGGAGATCGCGAACAAGTGGGCGAAGGGCGCCGTCGTCTCGCTCGACCTCGACGTCCCCGCGAAGGCGCGCCGGGGCGAGCCCCTGAAGCTGCGCGTCGTGATCACGTCGAACAAGGTCGGGCACGACTATCCGACCGGGCCGCTCGACCTGATCCAGTCGTGGGTCGAGGTCGAGGTGAAGGACGAAACCGGCAAAGTCGTGTTTGCGTCGGGCAAGCCGGACGAGAAGAAAATGATTCCGCCCGGCACCTTCCTCTTCAAGGCCGAGCCGGTGGACCGGTACGGAAACCTCATCGACCGGCACAACCTCTGGGAGATGGTCGGTGTGCGGTACCGCCGCAGCCTCTTCCCGGGCTTCTCCGACGCCGCCGAGTACGCGTTCGGCTGCCCCGGCACACCGGCGGTCTCGAAGCCCTCGCGCGACATGACGATTCCAGCGCCGCCCCGCGGGAGGCTCGACGTCCTCGCGACGCTGCATTACCGGAAGCTGGACCAGTACCTCGTCGACTTCCTCTTCCCGGGAAAGGGTCTCTCGGCGCCGATCACGGACCTCGCGCAGGCGCGGACGACGGTCGAGATCGTCGACTGACGTGCCGCTCCCCGCCCTGAAGCGCTGGACGCACCGGCGCGTCCTGATGGCCGCCGCTTTAGCGGCCCTCGGCGCGTGCGCGATCCTGTGGTTCACGCGAAAAGGGGAGGAGGAGCCCTATACGCCCGGCGCGGCCGTCGAGGGCGTCACGGACGTCCTCAAGAAGGACGCCTCGGGCGCCGGATGGGGCGTCGTCTTCAAGGACGTGGCGCAGAGCCGCGGGATCGACTTCACGCACTTTTCCGGAGGGCCGCGCTCGACGCAGCTGCCCGAGGACATGGGCTCGGGCTGCGCCTTCGGCGACTACGACGGCGACGGTGACTGGGATCTCTTCGTCGTCGACACGATCGGGCCCCTGACCCTTTCCCCCGGTGACGTGCGCGCCGCGAAGGGAGGCTGCCGCCTTTACCGGAACGACGGCGGGACGTTCACGGACGTGACGGCGGAGGCGGGGCTCTCTGACCTGAAGGGGACGTACATGGGCGCCGCATGGGGCGACTACGACAACGACGGCTTCCCGGACCTCGTCGTGACGTCGTATGGCGGGATCCGCCTCTTCCACAACAAAGGCGACGGCACGTTCGAGGAGGTCACGAAGTCCTCCGGCGTCGGCGGGTTCAAGGGCTTCTACATGGGAGCGGTCTGGGGCGACGCGGACGGCGACGGCCTCCTCGATCTCTACATCTGCGGTTACGTCGACTACCGGTTCGACCCGAAGGACGCGGGAAGGGCCTCGAAGTTCGGGCATGCGACGAGTCCCTTCACGATCAACCCTTCCTCGTACGCGCCGATCCCTAACCTCTACTTCCACAACGAGGGGAAGGGGCGCTTTCGGGAGATGGCTCTCGAGGCCGGGATCGCGAACGCCGAGGGGCGCAGCCTGTCGGCCACGTTCGCGGACCTGAACGACGACGGAAAGCCCGACATCTACGTGGCGAACGACGTCTCCGAGGGCGCGCTTTTCGTGAACGAGGGAGAGGGCCTCTTCTCGGATCGAGGGCACGAAGCGCACGTGGCCGATTACCGGGGCGCGATGGGGATCGCGGTCGGGGATGCGAACGGCGACGGAGCGCTGGACCTCTTCGTCACGCACTGGATCGCCGAAGCGAACGCCCTCTACCTGAACAAGCTCGGAGGCGGGAGGAGCCGGACGCTCGACTTCGAGGACGCCGCCGAGCGAACCGGGCTCGGGCAGGTCTCGACGGACGACATCGCGTGGGGCACCGCGTTCCTCGATGTGGACGGCGACGGGCTGCCCGACCTCGTCGTGGCGAACGGCTCCACGTTCGAGGAGCCCGTCGACACGCGGAAGCTCGTGCCGATGCCGATGCGCCTGTTCCGGAACCTCGGCGAGAAGGGCTTCGTCGACGTGGCGCCGCTTTCGGGCGCGGACATGACCGTGCCCCGCGTCGGGCGCGGGCTCGCAATCGCCGACGTGGACGGAGACCTGCGCGAGGAGATCGCCGTCGTCGTGAACGGCGGGAAGCTCGTCCTCCTCAAGGCGGAGGGCGGCCCGCCGAACCACCGGATCGCAATCCGGTGCGAGGGCCGCAAGTCGAACCGCTCGGCCTTCGGGACGAAGCTCGTACTCGAGGCGGGAGGCAAGCGCCAGATCCGCGAGATCGGGGCGGGCTCGTCGTACCTGTCGCAGAGCGCACCGGAGGCAATCTTCGGGCTCGGCAGCGGAACGAAGGCCGACGTCCTGACCGTCCGCTGGCCCTCGGGCGCGACGGCGACGTTCCGCGACCTCGCGGGCAATCGGGCGTACCTCGTCGTCGAGGGGGAACCGGCGCCCCGGACCCTGCCGGACTATCGCGCGAGGACGCTCGCCTTCTGGGACGCCTACAACACGGCGCGCGCCGCGTTCGCGAAGGGCGACTTCGCGGCGTCGATCGCGGCTTACCGGAGGGCGCTCGAGATCGACCCGCGGCACGAGGACTGCCGATACGCGCTCGGGAACCTGCTCCTCGAACAGGGCGACCGCGCGGCGGCCAAGGCGGAGTTCGAGGAGCTCCTGAGGATCCAGCCGCGCAGCCAGCGGGGGCACGGCGCGCTGGGCGACCTCCTCGCGGACCCCGCCTCGGGCCCCCTGCGCGACCTCGCGGCGGCGCGGAAACACTACGAGAGCGCGGGTGCGATCTACACGCCGGAGACGGGATGGGTCGTGCGGACCGGCGAGGTGGCCCTTGCCACGGGGGACGCCGCGGGCGCCGGGCGGACGTTCCGGAAGGTCCTCGTCTCGAATCCCCGCTCCTTCCAGGCCCTGTACTTCCTCGGCTACCTCGCATCGCGGGAGAAGAAGAACGACGCGGAGGGGGCGCGGTTCTTCGACGCCGCGTTCGCCGCGCTCGGGCCCCAGGCGTCTCCCGCGCCCGGCGAGGGCGACGTCAAGAAGGCCGAAAAAGCTCTTCCGGCGCGCGGCGCCTTCGCCGGCCACTGGGCGTACCTCGCGCAGGGTGCGGTGAGAATGGACGACGCCTGGCGGGACCTCGACGGGCGGGTGGGGCGTGGGGCGATAAAGAGGCCCTGACCGCTGAGTCCAGACGCCTTTGCCTCACCGCTTGAACGTGTTCGCGGCGAGCGGCTTCGCGTCCGTCTGGGGGACGTGGCAGGCCGTGCAGACGTAGCGGCTGCCCGCGATCTCGGCGCGCTTGACGCGGGGGGCGTTCCTCATGTCGACGTAATGGCTCGCCGGAATCGGCACCGGGCCTCCGAGCTCGGGCTTGTCGATGGCGTGACACGTCAGACAGGCGTTGTCGGCCCGGGTGATCGGGAGGATGCCGTCGACCGTGTGCGGAATGAGCGGAGGCGAGGAGGCGAAGGGGCGCGGCAGGACCTTGCCGTCTCCGGGCTCCTTCGTGACGTATTCGAACGGCTTCGGGGCCGGGACGCCAGTCACGGGTGACTTTTCGAGGCCGAGGCTCGCGTCTGGGACACCGGAGATCGGGGAGGGGACGGAAGAGTTCTTAGAAGGTGAAGAGGTGGATGCGCACGCGAGAAGGGCGCCGGCGAGGACGGCGGCAAGGAGTGCGGTCGCGACCTTCGTGACCTTCACGGCGCACTTCTTGAAGTCCGTCTGCTTCGAGATCGGACACGTCGCGTCGAGCGTGACCTTGTTGATGAGGATCGACTCGTCGAACCACGGGACGTAGACGAGCCCGCGCGGCATCTTGTAGCGGCCCGCGGTCTCGACGGCGACCTGGATCTTCCCGCGGCGGGACTCGATCCACGCGACATCGTTGCGCTTGAGCCCGCGCTTCGCGGCGTCCTTCTCGTTCATGTAGAGGAGCGCGGCGGGCATGGCGGCGTGGAGCTCCGGCACGCGCCGCGTCATCGTCCCCGAATGCCAGTGCTCCAGGACGCGTCCCGTGCAGAGCCACAGGTCGTAGACCGGATCCGGAACCTCCGGTGGTGCAGCGTAGGGCCGGAAGAAGATCTTGGCCTTGCCGGCGAGGGAAACTTTTTCGGGGCCGCCGGCCTTCTCGAGGTCGCCCTTCGGAAGCGACTTCATCGCCTTGCCGTAGAAGTCGAATCCGCTGCCCTTCTTCGCGTAGGGGTCGTACGCCTCGTTGAAGCGCCAGAGGGTTTCCTTGCCGTCGACGACGGGCCACCGCAGGCCCCGCACGTCGTCCGCAAGGTAGCGGTCGAAGGGGGCGAGGTCGTGTCCGTGGCCGCGGCCGAAGCCCGCGTACTCCTCGAAGAGAGCCTTCTCGGGGAACCACGCCGCGCCGAGATGGGCGGCGGTCGCGTTCGCGTGTCCCTTCGCGACCGGATCCGGCCAGAGCACCTTCGTGTTCGCGGCCGTCGCGAACAGAACGTCGTAGAGCGTGCTGTCGGGCGTGTAGCCGAGCTTGACGGCCTCGTCGAGAACAGCCGGGAGCTTCCCGTCCGCGAAGCCGTCGGCTTTCAGGCCCGGGAGCGGCTGCTCGCCCCAGACTTCCTTGAGCTTGAAGCGCTTCGAGAACTCGAGGATCTGCCAGACGTCGGTCTTCGCGTCGCCCGGTGCGGAAACCTGCTGGCGCCAGAGCTGGGTGCGGCGCTCGGAGTTTCCGTAGCCGCCCCACTTCTCGAAGATCATCGCGCTCGGCAGGATCAGGTCGGAGACCTTCGCGCTGATGCCGGGGTAGGCGTCCGAGACCACGACGAACGTGCCCGGCTGCCGCGCGGCCGCGAGCCAGTGGTTGTTGTTCGCGGTGGACTGGAACGGGTTCGTGACCTGGATCCAGAGCCACTTGAGCTTCCCGTCCTCGAGGTCCCGCATCATCTCCGTGATGTGGCTCCCGACCTTGGGGTTGATCGTCTTCGCCGGGATCTTCCAGTGCTCCTCGGCGTGGGCGCGGTGCTCGGCGTTGTCGACCGTCATGTCGGCCGGGAGGCGGTGCGAGAACGTGCCGACCTCGCGCGCCGTGCCGCAGGCGGAGGGCTGCCCGGTGAGCGAGAACGCCCCCGAGCCCGGCTTCGCCTGTTTGCCCGTGAGGAGGTGGGCCATGTACGCCTGTTCGTTGACCCACGTTCCGCGCGTGTGCTGGTTGAAGCCCATGGTCCAGAACGACACGACCTTCCTCTTCGGGTCGGCGTAGAGGTCGGCCAGGGCCTTCAGCTTCTTGGCGTGCTCCGCGAGCGGCTCGTCCGCATCGCCTTTCGTGAGCGCGGCGACGAAATCGAGCGTGTAGGGCTCGACGGCCTTCTTGAAGTCCTCGAACGATATGAGCCAGTGGAGGCCCGCCTTCGCGGCGTCCTTCTGAGGTCGCGTGTGCGTCACGGCCGGGTCGAGGCCGCGTCCGATCGCTTCCTCCTTCGTGAGGACGACGGTGCGCTCGCGCTCCCGCGTGTCCTTCTCGGCGGCGAGCGCGTGGTCCTCGCCGGGGCGCATCCCGTAGCCGATGTCGACCGTCCCCGCCGCGAAGACGCAGTGCTTCTCGACGAAGCCCTTGTCTACCGCACCGCGGGCGACGATCTCGCGCGCGATGTAGTTCCAGATCGCGAGGTCCGTGTTCGGCTTGAAGAGGATTTCGGTGTCCGAACCGGCGGAGGTTGGCGTCGTGTACGTCGTGAGGTTGAAGATCCGGTATTCGGGGCGCGCGAGACGCGTGTCGATGATGCGCGACCAGAGGATCGGGTGCATCTCGGCCATGTTCGCGCCCAACGTCACGACGGCGTCGGTCTTCTCGATGTCGTCGTAGCAGCCCGAGGGCTCGTCGATGCCGAACGTCTGCATGAAGCCGGCGACGGCCGAGGCCATGCAGTGCCGCGCGTTCGGATCGAGGTTGTTGCTGCGCCAGCCGACCTTCACGAGCTTCACGGCCGCGTAGCCTTCCATGATCGTGTACTGGCCCGAGCCCATCACGCCGACGCCGCTCGGGCCGAGCTCCCGGTGGACCCTCTTGAACTGCGCCTCCATCTCCTGGAACGCGCGCTCCCAGCTCACGGGGAAGAAGTCGCCGTTCTTGTCGAACTTCCCGTCCTTCATGCGGAGGAGCGGTTTCGTGAGACGGTCCTCCCCGTAGAGGATCTTCGCGTTCGCATAGCCCTTCACGCAGAGGAGCCCGCGGTTCACCGGCGCGTCCGGGTCGCCCTTCACGGCCACAATGCGGTTCGCTTTCGTGCCGACGAGGATTCCGCAGCCGGTGCCGCAGAAGCGGCAGACGCTCTTGTCCCAGTCGACGCCATCGCCCGTGGGCGCCTTTTCCACGGCCCCGAAGGCGTCCTTGGCGACCGGGATACCCGCCGCGGCGGCCGCGGCGAGCGCGGCGCTGCGCTTGAGGACTTCCCGGCGTGTGCTGTTCGCGTTCATGTTCCCCCCGTGTCTTCCTCGAGATCTTCGAAGTAATGGCAGACGAGCTCGGCGGACAGAAGGCCGGGCAGCGCCTGGATGCGCCTGAGGCCGGCGTCCTGCTCGTCGGTCGTGACGGATTCCTGTGTGACGACGATGCGGCCCCGGGCGCCGTCCGTGAACTGGACCTCGACGCCGGGGAGATCTCCGAGCCGCCGCACGCCGTCGGCCACGTTGTCGGGGGCGACACGCACGACGATGCTCGAGACATTCACTGAATATCGAATCTTAGTCCCTCCGGGGAGGATAGAAGCAGCGCTCCGCGTGCGTATGACGGCGATCATGCCCGGTGTTCTCTTTCGAATCGCATGCGGCCCGCGGAGTGTTCATCAATGAAGTTCCTGCATCATGGCCGCGCGGGCTTCGGAGCGACACGGTGATACAGGGGCGGGAGCTGTGCTCGTCGGGCCGAGACCGCCACTCGGGGGAAAGTAGCGACCCCTATGACGCTCGTCATAACGGGCGGCAAGCCCCCGGAGCAAGGTGAACATCACATGGCCATCCGGGTCCGGTTCCCCGACCTCGACCACTGGAAAGCACAGGTCAAGTGCCAGGCCGGCTGCCCCGTATCGACGGACGCCGGGCGGTACGTCCAGCTCATCGCCGAGGGGCGGGACGAGGACGCGTTCCTCGTTGCCCGCGCGCCTAATCCGTTCGCGTCGATCTGCGGGCGCGTTTGCGCGGCCCCGTGCGAGGACGCCTGCCGCCGCGGCTCGATCGACGCGCCCGTCGCGATCCGCGCCCTGAAGCGCTTCGTCACGGAACAGTACGGCGTCGAATCGCGGCACCCGGGCACGCAGGACAGGCTGCTGAGAGAGCCCATCCTGGAAGGGAACCGCTATTCGGGGCACCTGCCGATGCACCCGGGAACCGGAAAGAAGACTTTCTTAGAAGGGCATAAAGGAAAAGAAAATGCCCTCGGTCCCAAGGTGGCGGTGATTGGCGCTGGCCCGGCCGGATTGTCCGCCGCGCACGACCTCGCGCTCCTCGGGTACTCGGTCACCGTGTTCGAGGCCGCGGGCGAGCCGGGCGGGATGATGCGCTTCGGCATCCCGGAGTACCGGCTCCCGCGCACGCTCATCAAGGCCGAGATCGACAAGATCCTTTCGCTCGGCGTCGAGTTGCGGCTCGGAACCGCGCTGAGCCCGTCCTTCGGGCTCGCGGAGCTCCGCGCCGCGGGCTTCGAGGCCGCGTTCCTTTCCGTTGGCGTGTCGAAGGGCCGCGACCTGCAGGTCCCGGGCGTCGAGCTGGACGGCGTCGTGAAGGCCGTCGACTATCTCCTGAACGTCAACCGCGGCTTCCGGATGGACCTCGGCCGGAAGGTCGTCGTCATCGGCGGCGGGTTCGTGGCGTTCGACGCGGCGCGCACGGCGCTCCGCCTCGGCCGCGAGTCCGACGTGGACGAGGCCGAGAAAGCCGGCGAAGCGGACGCGCGCCTCAAGGAGGCGCTCGACTCCGCGCGGGCCGCCCTGCGCGGCGGCGCGGTCGACGTGACGATCGTCTCCCTCGAGAACTTCGAGGAAATGCCCGTCCTCAGGAGCACGCAGGGCCACGAGGAGTTCGAGGAAACGCAGAAGGAAGGCGTCGTCTTCGTGCCGCGCCGCGGGCCGAACCGGTTCCTCGGCAGCGGCCGGCTCACGGCCGTCGAGCTGAAGAAAGTGACGGCGGTTTTCGACGCGAACGGCCGGTTCGCGCCCGCGTACGACGAGTCGGACGTCGTCACGCTCGAGGCGGACGCCTGCATCCTCGCGATCGGCCAGACGCCTGACCTCTCCTTCCTGAAGCCGGCCGACGGCGTCGCCCTGACACCGGGCGGCACGATCGCGGTCGACCGGACGACCCTCGCGACGTCGGCGGCCGGGATCTTCGCCGGCGGCGACGTCGCCTTCGGACCCCGCAACCTCATCGAAGCGGTCGCGAACGGCAAGCGCGCGGCGCGCTCGATCCACGAGCACCTCGCGAAGGAGAAGGCCTCGATTCGCGCGACGCTCGAGATCGAGAAGATTCCCACGGTCTCCTACCGGATGACCGCGGGCTTCGAGATCCTCGACCGCGAGTCGCCTCCCACGCTCGACGTCGGACGGCGCACGGGCATCGCGGAGGTCGAGAGCGGCTACGCCCGGCCCGAAGCGCGCGCGCAGGCGGCGCGCTGCCTCGTGTGTCACGTCCAGACGATCTACGACCCGGAGGCCTGCGTCCTCTGCAACCGGTGCGTGGACGTATGCCCGGAGTACTGCCTCGCGCTCGTCCCGTTCGAATGTCTCGACCTCCCGGAAGACGAGCGCGCCGCTCTCGCCGCACGGGCCGAGGGCAACGGGCTTCCGCTGTCCGCAATGGTGAAGGACGACGAGCGCTGCAT
>JARXKK010000059.1 GCA_030278895.1 Acidobacteriota bacterium | reverse complement strand
CAGGTGACCGCATAGCCCGTGCCCGCAACCGCGAGCAACACGAGGGCGATGACGACGGAAAACTTTTTCATTTTTACTCCTACCGAGAATTGCGATGGTTCGGTTAGATCCGAGTGAGTTCTATTGAAGAGATTTTTCGAAAGGGACTTTCGGCTCCTGCCGCGCGCGATATTGAATCACCTCCCGAAAATGAATTTAGAGATTAAGGCGTTTCGGCCAAAGAAAGCAGATTGAGAGACAAAGGTCTCTGAGACATTAGAGAGACGATAGGAACAAAATTCCTCTGTGTCAAGGCCTTTTCCGAAAATTATGGTGGGGGCGCATATCTGTAACTAGAGTGTTCCCTGCCCCCGAAACCTCACGGAACTCACCTTGCCAGGCCGCGAAAAGCGCGAAAACCGCCGCCCCGGGTCTCGTCCCCGGTCAGGTACTGATACATCAGGACGACGTCCTTGCGCCCGTCTCCGTCGAGGTCGGCGATCCGGAGCGCCGTGGGGTGATTCACGAACTCCGGCTCGCGCGCCGCCGCGAGCTCCTCGAACTCCCCTGCCGGGGTCTGGAAGAACACGCGCACGCGATGCGTGCTCTCGTCGGCCCAGACGATGTCGTCCAGGCCGTCGCCGTTGAGGTCCCCGACGGCGATCGCCTGGGAGGCCGCCTCGAATTCCAGGGTCTTGAGGACCCGCTTGCTCTTCATCTTCCCATCCAGGTCGCGGTAGTAAATCGTGATGCCCTGGCCGTCGATCGTCCGCGACGCGCCCGAGGGCGTGCGCTTGAAGTAAGAGGCATACGCCGCGGGCCGCCCGCGATACGTGCCTGCCGCCGCGCCCGCCTGGGGCCCGAACCCTTCGATCAGGTTCGTCCCGGCGAAGTGGAACTCCTCTTTTTTCGGGTCGAACTCGTAGAGCGTGGCCGTCGCGCCGATGTACCGGCAGGCGGACGAATAGAACGGCAAGCCTTCCTTCGGAACGACCACCGCGATCGCATACCCGAAGCACGCGCCCTCGAGGCCCTTGTGCACCTCGCGGAAATTGCCGCCCTCGTTGATGAAGGCCCGCACGTCGTAGCCGCGCAGGTAGTCGCCGACCAGAACGGGCTTGCCGACGGCGTCGGCCCACTCCCCCGTGTCGGAGATCGCGATGAGATCGACGCGGCCGTCCCCGTTCAGGTCGGCGGCCTCGACGGCGCGCGTGGACATCGCGCGCGGGAGCCCGTGCGCTCCCACGAGGAACTTCCCGTTCCCCTTGTTGATCGCGACGGCCGGGCCGGAGCCGTGCCCGCCGAACACGATGTCGAGCTTGCCGTCGCCGTCCACGTCGGCGACGGTGGCCGCGCCGTAGGCGGCGTCGATCCCGTCCGGGTTCTCGAATTCGACCTTCGCCGAACGCCAGCGCCACGTTCCGGTGTCGTCCTTGTCCAGCTGGAACACGCGGAGGTACTGGCCGGTGAGCCGCGGGGGCGGCGCGACGATCTGGGGGCGCCCCGTGCCGAGAACGTCTCCGAGCGCGAAATTCTCGCGCCAGATCCCGGCCGTCGGAAGGCCCGTGGAAATCTCCTCGAAACGGAACGTCTCTTTCGAGACCCCCGGCGTGACGACCTCCGCCTCGCTCGCGGCCAGCTCGACGATGGGTCTCAGCTCTGCCGGCGTCTTCTCCCTCTTTTCACCCGGAGCGGGGGCGACCGGCTTGTCGGGGCCGGTCTCGATGTAATAGGCCTTTTCGTCCTCGCGGACGTAAGGCGCCCCCGGAAGGTTCACGATCGCGTTGTAGAGCAGGCCGTTCTTGACGTAATAGACCTTGCTCTTCGGCACGCGCATCAGCTTGCGGCCGGTCTGCGGGTCCACGACCGTCGTCGGCCCTTCTTCCTCGTCGCCCATCTCGGCCGCCCGCGGCACGGGAGGTTTGAGACCGAGGAGCGTCTCCACCCGGTCGTTGGTCTGCTGCTCGACGGTGGCGGCGGCAGGCGTGGGAGCCGGCTTCGGCGGGGGAGCCGGAGCGGACGCGGGAGGTGCCGTCGCGGACGAGCAGCCGACGGCGCCGGCCAGAACGGCCGCCAAGAGGGCGGAGAGGGACACTTTCACGGGAAGCTCCTAGCAGCGCACGGAACCCTCGGGCCTTCGGCCTTCGGGCGATTGGAAGCAGATGGAAGAAACAATCAGAACAATCAGAGAAGATCGGCGAACGACGGGCGGCACCGCCGAAACAGCCGCATTCCGATAAAGCCTACCACGACGAGGACGAGGGACCACGCGACGACGCGGCCGATCGGGGGCGCAGGCGCGCCGAACAGCGCCGCGCGGAAGAGCGCCACGAGGTCGCGTAGCGGGTTCAACACGAGGAAGCGCGCCGCGACGTGCGGAACCTTCTCTTCCGGGTAGAGGATCGGCGTCAGGTAGAAACCGATCATGAGAAACGGCGGCAGGATCTGCGAGAGATCGCGGAAAAAGACGTTCAGCGCCGCCAGGATGAGCGCCGGCCCCGCGAGGAGGAGGAGCTGGAACGCGAACGCCACGAGGAGAACTCCGGGCCGTACGGCGCCGCGCCCCGAGAGGACGAGGTAGAGCGTGAAGAGCGCGATGCCCGCCGCTTCGATGACGAGCGCCGCTCCGACGGCCGAGGCCACGAGCATTTCGATCGGGAAACGCAGCTTCTTCACGAGGTGGGCCTGGTCGGCGACGACGGTGGTCGCTCGCGTGATCGCTTCCTGCACCCCCATCCAGGGCAGGACGCCCGCGAGAAGAAACTCCACGAAACTCCCCCGAAAGCCTTCCGGGGGCGGGAGTTTCCAGACCGCGACGAACACGAAGGCGTAGAGCCCGCAGACGACGGCCGGGTTGAGGACCGCCCACAGGGGACCCGCGAAGCTTCCGGCGTACCGGGCGGCGAGGTCCCGGCGGAGCAGCTCGGAGAGCAGGAAGAGCTTGTTCTTCAACGAGGTAGCCGTTCTCCAATGCCGCCCGAAACAGCTTGACACCCGGGCGGGAGGGTCTATCTTAGACGACGAACGGTCATGAGCGCTGTGCCGCGTGCGTCCCAGATCCTCCTCGTGGGGCAGAAGATCCGTCAGATCCGGAAGAGCCGGCATCTGACTCAGGCGGATCTCGCCTCGCGCATCGGGGTGACGCAATCCGACCTGTCGCGCATGGAAAACGGTGAGTACAAGGTCGGTCTCGACACTCTCTTCCGGATCCTTCAGGTGTTCGAGCTGTCCATGAGCAACTTTTTCGAAGAACCGGCGGCAGAGTCGGCCGAGTCCGCGGGTGCGGTGCAGGCCGAGGACGTCAGTGGCGTCAATGGCGTCAAACCCGGCACGGACGTCCCGTTCGAAGACTGGGCGGCACTTTCCGACGAGTCGCGCCGCGAAGTGCGCGAGTTCATCGCCTTCAAGAAAATGCAGGCCGACAAGTCGCGGAAAGACGACGGCAATGACAATGACTGAGGCCGCCCAGGCCCTCAGGGCCGCCGCCGAGGCCGCGCGCTCGGAGGCGCTCGCGCTGCTCGAGAAGGGCGAGTTCTTGCCCGCGCTCGCGGCGTACGACCGCGCCCTCGAGGCCGCGAACGCGACTGACGACCCGGCCTTTGCCGACTGGATGTTCGTGTGCCGCGCGGCCGCCGCGGCCGAGCTGGGCCCGGCCGACAAGGAGCTCGTCGAGCTCAAGTGCGTGCTCCTCAGGTCGGGGAGCCCGGCGACGGCCGTGCGCGCCGCGCACGCGGCGGCGCGCATCTACGAGTTGCGCCGCGAGTTCGAGAAGGCGCTCTTCTACAACCGAATCGCTCGCCGCCACGCGGAGGCGCTCGGCGACGAGGCGATCCTCGCGCACTGCGACAACCAGTCGGGCATGCTGCTGACGGTCGACAGCCGCTTCGAGGAAGCAGCCGAGGTCTATCGGCGCGCGCTCGAGAGAACCGAAGGACGGGAGGACGTTTCTTCGGTCTTCCGTTCGGTCTGGAGCGACAATCTCGGGTACTGCCTCATCGCCCTCGAACGCGTCCCCGAGGGCCTCGCCCTCGTGCATGAGGCGTTCGACGCGCTCGAGAAGGAAGGGGCGAAAAGCTACACGGTATATCCGCTCCTTGACCTCTGCTTCGGCTACCTCAAGAGCGACCGTTACGCGGAGGCCCGCTATTTCGGCGAGTCCGGCCTCGAGCGCGTGCCCCTGTGCGGGGATCCCGCCGTGGAAAAGAGCTTCCTCTACCTCCTCGGAGAATCCTGCCATCTCGCGGGCGACGCGGATGCGGCACGCGACTTCTTCGACCGGCTCGCGGGCCTCTACCCGGAGTTCCGGAACCTTCGCACGTACCTCGAGGTCTTCGACTTCCGCAACGTCATCAATCTTCGGAGCTAACCGTGAAACGCCTCGCCGCGCGCCGCCTCTCTCTCGCCCTCGCAGGCCTCGTGGCCTTCGTGTGCCTGGGGGCGCGGGCGAACACGGCGCAGGCCTCGTCGGCCGTGCTCGCAAAAGACGGGACGCTCTACGAGGTGTTCCCGGCGACCTACGGCGAAGTCATCACCGGCGCGAACGCCTCCGACGCCGGGCTGCGCGTCCTCGCGCTCCGCACGACGCCCCCCGCAGGTCTTCCGAGGGTCGAAATCGTCGGCGGCACCGTCGACCCGCTCGACAAGCTCGGCGAGTCGATCGAGTTCGACGAGACGACCCGGACCGTCTTCGTCGTCTACACGAGGTTCCGCGGCTTCTTCGCGGACGTGCATGTCGCGATGTATCGGAGCGGATCGTGGGACGAGGGTCGCTTCCTTCCGAACCCGGGCCTCTACGTGTCCGTCAACCCGCAGCTCGTCGTGACCCGGCAGACCTACACCGACGCCGACGCCTCCGGCCGCGCGTTCACGAAGTCGCGCACGATCCTCTCGATCGTCTGGTGGGAAGAGAGCCAGGCGTCGCAGGCGCGGTACGCCGCGGTCTTCATCGAAGACGGCAGCCTCCGGCTGGACGACGTCGTCGCGTGGAATCTCAACGAGCTGAACAACGCCGCGGGCCCGACCGACAACTTTGGCCTTCCGCTTTCGTCGTACATGCACCCCGGCCTGCAGCGCGACTCCGGGACGAACGGCGGCGTGCTCGTGTCGTTCGCGAACCTCGCGACCCGCACGCAGCAGGTCGTCCGCCTCGGGTTCCCCGACGACCTTCCGAAGCTCGTGCCGCCCGACAGCCTCTCGCTGTCCCAGCGCACGTCGTTTGCGCGCGGCCACACGCCCATCGGGCGTTCGTTCACGGACAACCGGCTGCCGGAAGGAATCGACCTGCCATTCCAGGTGGCGGTGGGAACGTTCATCTCGCCCGCGGGCACGCCGACGTATTACTGGAGCTCGGGCCATGGCCTCACCTATCTCCGCGGCGACTCCAGCACGTTCCTCACGATCCCGTTCCGTCCGGACTTCCCCGTCGATCGCGCGCTCGCGGTCGTGAGGGACATGTCCGAACGGCAATAGCGGGCCTGCGCCTCCCCCGCTAGATTCCCCGTGGAAGATTCGCGCGCGGATCGCTCTCGTAGAGGGCGGCGAGCTTCTCGGCGATCGCGCGACCCTCGGGCGTGACCAGGGTCGGCATCGCGATCGTGACGCGGTAATAGTGGTCCCCGTCGGCCGCGCGTCCGCTTCGGACCCCGTAGCCCTTGAGGCGGAAGCGCTGCCCCCCCGCCGTGCCCGCGGGGATCCGCGCGCGCACGGGCCCGTGGATCGTCGGCACGTCGATCTCCGCGCCGAGGTAGGCCTCGGACACCGTGACGGGCACCTCCGCGACGATGTCGTCCCCCTCTCGCGAGAAATACGGATGCGGCACGACCGTGAGGACGACGTAGAGGTCGCCCTTGTCGGTGCGGCCCTTGCCGGGCACGCGCACTTTCGACCCGGTCGCGACTCCCGCCGGGATGCGCACGCTGAGCCGCTCCTTCGAGGTCACCTCGCCGGCGCCGTGACAGACGGGGCACGCCGCCTGCCCCACCCGGCCGGAGCCGCCGCACCGTGAACAGCGTTTCGGCGCGCGCACGTGGAGCGTGATCGTGCCGCCGAGGACCGCATCCCGAAACGGAATCGTGAGCTCGGCCGCCGCGTCGTCGTCCTCATCCTGAAAGCCGCGCGCACCGCCGGCCCGGGCGCCGGGGCCGGCGCCCGAGAAGAGATCGGAGAAGAGGTCTCCGAAGTCGCCCGACCAGCGGAAGTTCGCGGGCCCCGCTCCCGGCGAGGTTCCGCGACGCGATCCGCCGAACGGATTTCCTCCGCCGAACGGCCCGCTCCCCGGGGATCCCGGCGCGCCGGGCTCGGGAGGCCCGCCCGCGTCTCCCGTCTGATCGAAGTGCTTCCGGCGCTTCGGATCCTTGAGAACCTCGTAGGCCCCGGCGATCTCCTGGAACTTCTTCTTCGCGGCGATGTCGCCTGCGTTCACGTCGGGGTGGAACTTGCGCGCGAGGCGCCGGTAGGCCTTCTTGACGTCGGCCTCGCTCGCTTTTCGCTCGACGCCCAGGACTTCGTAGGGATCCCTCGCCGCCATGTGCCGCTACGATACCCGACGGGCACCTGCCCGTGAGCCCCGCGTGTAACGCGGTACGATCCGCCCGCAACTCATGGCGGCGGCAGCGTGAAAATCCTCCAGCATCGCGACGTCCTCTCGATCATCCTCGCCGGCGGGATGGGCGAGCGCCTGTTCCCCCTCACGCGCGACCGCGCGAAACCCGCGGTGCCCTTTGGCGGCCGGTACCGCATCATCGACTTCGCCCTCAACAACTGCGTCAACTCCGGCCTCACGAAGATCAAGGTCATGACGCAGTTCAAGTCGAATTCGCTCATCGAGCACATCATCCGCACCTGGCGCCTGAGCTTCGACATCGGCCAGTTCGTGGATCCCGTGCCCGCGCAGATGCGCCGCGGGCCCCACTGGTTCCGCGGCACGGCGGACGCGGTCTACCAGAACCTGGACCTCATCTTCGACGAGGAGCCCGAGCACGTCTGCGTTTTCGGGGGCGACCACATCTACATGATGGACGTGAACCCGATGCTCCTCTTCCACGAAGAAGGCGGCCACGACCTCACGATCGCCGCGATCCCGGTGCCGATCGCCGAGGCCTCGCGCTTCGGCGTCCTCGAGGTCGCGCTGGACGGGCGCATCGTCGGCTTCGAGGAGAAACCCGCCGCGCCCCGCTGCATCCCCGGGCAGCCCGACCTCGCGCTCGCGTCGATGGGCAACTACATCTTCCGGGCCGGCGTCCTCATCGAGGCTCTCGAGCACGACGCCCTGCAGGACACCTCCCACGACTTCGGCCGGACGATCATTCCGGCGCTCCTCGCCGGCGGCGGGCGCCTTTTTGCCTACGACTTCTCGACGAACCGGGTTCCGGGCTCCGAGGACCTCGCCCCGTACTGGCGCGACGTCGGCACCGTGGACTCCTACTGGGACGCGTCGATGGACCTGATCTCCGTCACGCCGCCGCTCAACCTCTACAACCCGAAGTGGCCGCTCAAGAGCCATGCGTCGCAGCTGCCGCCGGCGAAGTTCGTGTTCGCGGACGCCGTCTCCGAACGCATCGGCATCGCGACGGACTCGACCGTCGCGTCGGGATGCATCATCTCGGGCGGCACGATTCACCGGTCGATCCTCTTCCCGAAGGTCCGCATAAACTCGTTTTCTCACGTCGAGGAATGCGTCCTGATGGACGGGGTCGACGTGGGCCGGTACGCGCGCCTCCGGCGGGTCATCGTGGACCGTGGCGTGAAGATCCCGCCCCGGACCGAGATCGGCTTTGACGCCGAGGAAGATCGCAAGCGCTTCCACGTTTCCGAGGGCGGAATCGTCGTCGTCCCGAAGGGGGCCGAGGTGCTGGGACCCGCCGACTGAGCCACCCAGCCGCCCTAGCCGGTTGCTTCGGGCCTCGCGACCGTATAAAGTTCGGGTTTCGAACCCTCAAGCCGAATTTTATATGGACGACATCGATCGCCGGATCCTCGACATTCTCCAGCGGGACGCCAAGATCTCGCAGGCGAGAATTGCGGAAACGGTGGGCCTCACCACGCCGTCGGTGAACGAGCGGATCAAGAAGCTCGAAACGCGCGGTTTCATCCGGCGTTTCACGGCGCTCCTCGATCCCCGCCTCGTCGGAATGCCCTTGGTGGCGCATGTGGACGTCCTCCTGGAGCACCCCCGATTCGAGCGCCCGTTTCTCGAGGAGATCGAGGCTCTGCTGGACGTGCAGGAGTGCTACGCGATCTCCGGTAATTACGGCTATCGGCTCAAGATCCGGGCCCGCGACGTGGAGCATCTGGAGACGATCCTGCGCGAGAAGATCCAGACGATCCGGGGCGTGGTCAGAACCCACGTCGAGCTGTCGCTGTCGATCAAGAAGGACTCCACGCTGCTCCCGCTCCTCGAAGGAATCTGAGCTCACGGACTGTCGTTTTAGCATCGCGAGTGTCCGTTTTCGATCTCTCGGTCCACCCCGAAAGGGCCCGGCGAGATCCCTAAAACACTACATAAGTCATTAAATCCGAATGATTTGTGGCCCGTTTAACGAACCTACGAAACCGGAGGCACCGGCCTTGCGTATAAACAGTCAGGAGATCGAAACGGACATTTCGACTAAACATCAAAATGAATACGACGGTCTTCACTCCCTCCACCCAGTCCCGCCGGCCTCCCGGCCGTCGGGCCCTCCAGACTTTTCCCGCCATCAAAAACCTCAGTTAGTCAATCCCACCGCCGCAATCCCCGCCCGACCGTAAGGTCGGGTGGGAGCCCACCGTTTGGGGCTCGCGAACGTGACCGGGATCTCTAAAATCGGTACGCGAGCGATGCGCCGAGAAGGATCGGCTTGTGTGAGGCATCGGTCCGGAGGAGATAGCCCGTGGCCTCGACGCGGAAGTCCCAGCGCGTGGAAAGCTTGAAGATCGTGAGCAATCCGGCGTTCCAGCCGATCACGGTCTCGCTGACGTCCGCGGGCACCTGACCGGGCCCGGGGTCGCGCGGGGACAGGCCGTAGACGCCGACGCCGGCGATGAGCCCGGCCTGCCACCAGGTCTCCCGGAACACGTAGCCGACCGAGAGGGCGCCTCCGTTTACCTTTACCTTCGGAGAGGCACCGGCGGGCGTCTCGAACGGGGGCGCGGTCACCGCCGAACCGGGCAGCAGGAAGTTTTCGTACCGCGCCTCGAGGATGACACCCGCTTCGAGCTCGACGTCGAAGAAGATGCGAAATCCTCCCGTCGAAAACGCCTTCACGTCCGCGGGGCGCCCGGTGTCGGTCACGGCGAATCCGCCTGCGCCGAAGGCGAAGGGAAATTCCCCTGTACGGTTCGTCTGCGCGGCCGCGGGAAGGTGCAAGCCGCCGAGAAGGGCGGCGAGAAGCGCGGTGAAGGCGAGCGCGCGGGAAAATCGCCGTGTCGTCGTAGTCATTTGCAAAGAGGATACGCCGGGGCCGGTCGGTCGGAGGATCTGCATGTTGCGGATACGGAGGCCGGCCCGCCCTCGTCTAGAATGCCAGGTCGTGTCGCATGAGGAGCTTTCCGGCAACGCATCCGAAGGGCGAGGGTTTCTTGCGCCCCTCTTCGAACCTCTCCTTTCGCTCGTCGTTCCGTCGCGCTGCGCCGTCTGCGAGGCGCCGCGCGCGGGCCTCGGCGGCGGCGGCGTGTGCCGCGCCTGCTGGGCCGCGCTTCCACTTCTCGACGCGGGCCTCGCGTGCCCGCACTGCGCGCTCCCGACCGGCGGCGCTCCCTGCGCTTCCTGCCGCCTTCACCCGCCGGCGGTGACCCGCGCCGCGGCATTCGGGCTCTACGGGGGCGGGCTGCGCACGCTCCATCACGCCTTCAAATTCGCCGGCTGGGATCTCCTCGCCGCGCCCCTCGGCGTGCGCCTCGCCGCTCTCGCGCGGTCGACGGCGATCGCCTCGGGCGCCGACGCCCTCGTACCCGTGCCCTCCACGCGCCGGCGCAATCGCGAACGCGGGTACGATCCGGCGATGCTTCTCGCTGACGAGACCGGGCGCCTCCTTTCAATGCCCTGCCGCGCGCTCCTCTCGCGCACGCGCGAGACACCCCCGCAGTCCGCGCTGCCCGCGGCCGAACGCCGCGGCAACGTGAAAGGGGCCTTTGCCGCCTCCTCCCGTGCCCGGGGACGTGTCCTCGTCCTCGTGGACGACGTCGTCACGACGGGCGCGACGCTCTTCGCGGCGGCGCGCGCCCTGCGCGAGGCGGGAGCACGCGACGTGCGGGCGCTCGTTCTGGCCCGCACACCGGAGCCCGCATGACCTCACCCTTCGACTGGCTCGTCGTCAACACGCTTCCGTTCGTTCCCCGCGCGCTCGTGGGGCGCGTCGCCTCCCGTTACGTGGCGGGGGACACGCTCGACGACGCCCTCGCCACGGTCCGCGCGCTCGCGGCCGAGGGCGCGATGGCGACGCTCGACATCCTCGGCGAAAGCGTGACCCGACCGGAGCAGACGGAGGCGACCCGAGATCAGTACCTCGGCATGATCGACGCGATCGCGGCGAGCGGCCTCGAGGCGAACATCTCCGTGAAGCCGACGGCGGTGGGTCTCGCCATCGATCCCGCCCTCGCCCTCCGCAACTGCAGCGAGATCTGCGCGCGCGCCTCGGTCCACGGGATGTTCGTGCGTCTCGACATGGAGGACAGCCCGTACACCGAAGCGACGCTCCGGCTCGTGCTCGAGCTGAAGGCCGGATATCCGGCCGTGGGCGCGGTGATCCAGGCGTATCTCAAGCGCAGCCTCCGAGACCTCGACCGCCTCATCGCGGCCTCGGTCAGCGTGAGGATCTGCAAGGGCATCTACGTCGAGCCGCGCACGATCGCCTGGAAGGACCGCGCGACCGTCATCGCAAATTTCGCGGCGCTCGTCGACAAACACCTGTCCGCGGGCTGCTACGTCGGCATCGCGACGCACGACGAGGCTTGCGTCGAGCGCGCGCTCGAAACGATCGACCGGCTCAAGCTCGGGCCGGAGCGCTACGAGTTCCAGATGCTCCTCGGGGTCGACCCCGATCTCCGCCGCAGCCTCCTCGCGGCCGGCCACAGGCTCCGTGTCTACGTCCCTTTCGGCCGCGACTGGTATGCCTACTCGACGCGGCGCCTCAAGGAGAACCCCTCGATCGCCCGGCACGTCGTCCGCGCCACATTGGGCCTCGGTCCGGCCTCCTGAAAACGAGTCTCGAACACTGTTGACGCGGTGCGGAAACCGGGCGGATGATAAGAGCCAGGGGGGTCCGTGGCCCTTTCGAAGAGTCCGACTCAGCGCCTTGCCGCCGTGGCGTTCGCCGCAGCCGCTTCGGCCGTCTTCCTCGCCTGGCCCGCCGCCGCGGGCGAGAACGGAGTTCGTCGCGCGCCCCTGTCGGGAATCGTGCGTGCCGGCGGGGTCCCCATCCCCGGCGCCTCGCTCGTCGTGCGCGGCGTGACGGCCGGCGGAGCGACCGTCGTCAGGCTCCTCAAGAGCGACCGCGACGGGACGTTCGTGCTCGGGGACGCGGCCGAGGGCCTCTACACGATTCTCTCGGTGGTGCCGGGCTTCCGCCCCGCGCTCGCGCGCCTCTTGCACCGCGCGGCGCCGGACGGTTCGCTGTCGTTCGTGAGGCTCGATCTCGAGTCGCCCAGCGGAATCCTGCCTGAGTCGAGCGGCGGCCCCCTCGACGTCTGGATCGCGCGCGCCGTGGCGCCGGGCGACGTCCTGCGCGACGTGCCCGCTCTCCTCGCGGCCCTCGAAGAGGGGCCGGTCTCGGCGTCTCTCCCCGTCGCGCTCGCGGAGAACACCGCGCGCGCGAGCACGATTCCCATTCGCGCGTCCGTGGCGTCGACGACGGGATTCGGCGCCGCCGGCGATTCGTCGCTGTCGCGCGCGTCCCTCGACGTGAGCGGCACGGCCGGGGACAAGGTGCGGTGGGGCGCCTCCGGTGCCTACGCGCGCCTCGTCGCGTTCTCGGGCGAAAAGGCCGGCGACGCGTCACGCGTGGCCGTCGATCTGTCTTCAGGGTTCTCTCCGGGATCCGCAGGAGCGGTCGGACCCGGCCAGTCGGTGCACGTCTCAACCCGCCAGCAGAACATGGCCGACGACGCGAACGGCGCCCGCTTCTCGACACATTCGCTCGACTGGAACGGCAGCCTCTCCGAGCGCACGCAGGCCTCGGTCTCGGCCCGCGTCGTTTCGCAGTCCCGGCTGCTCTCCGCCGGGCCAGCGGCGGATCTGTTCGCGCACGAGTCCAACGCCGTCGACGTCGCCGCCCGATACCAGACCGAGCTTTCCGCCTCCACGTTCGCCCGCGTGTCGATGTCCTACCGAAGCGCCTCGAACGCGTACGTGGGGCCGCCGACCCCGTTCGACCGGGAGACCCGCGCCGGCGCCGTGGCGGGCGTCCGCTTCTTAGACGTGGTCGTGCTCGAAGGCGGAGCGACCGGAGACACCTCGGCCCGCTCGCGCGGCGTCACGCCGGAGCTCACGCTCGCGATTGCGACGCGTGACGGGTGGAAGATCTACGGTTTCGCGGCCCGCCGCTTCGAACGGAGCCTCGACGGAGAGATTCCGCTTCCCGGCGAAGCGGGCACCGACGAGGCCGATCTCACCCGCCGCTCCCGTGCTCTCTACAAGGGCGGCGTCGCCTGGAAGAACGCGGACGGTGAAAACGTCTCGCTCGAAGCCTCGCGGCGCGAGCTGACCGGCACGTACCGCCTCCTTTTCGATCCCGATTTTCTCGACCGGCTCGATTCGCTCTATTTCTTCCCGAACGACGTCGCGACCGACGTCGCGTTCGGGGCCAGCGTGCACCTCGGGAAGGCGCTCGACGGGCGCGTGATGATGCGGGCGGGAAAGCTCTCGGGACAGCGCGACGGCCTGGTCCGCGCCGACGAGGCCGCCTGGGGAGTCGCGCAGGCCGCCGTCCGCGTCCGCTCCACGGATACGTCCCTCGGAGTCGGGTACCGCGTCGTCACGCAGTCGCTCACGCGCGGATCGGTCGTCCTCCGCAACGACGTCGCAGCCGTGGACGTCACGCTCGCCCAATCCATCCCGGTGCCGGGCCTCAGGGCCCTCGGCTCCGACCTCCGCGCGCTCTTCTCCCTTGAGGTTGGAAAACGCCGGGAAGGGGAAGACGAAGAGCGGCAGAACCGCAGGCTCGCGGGCGGCCTGGCGATGTCGTTCTAGGCCGTCCTGGCGCGGCCCAGGCGTTCTCCAATTACCCGGCTCACTCTTCAAGATTCCGTGGCAGGGGCTGGCCGCGAGTCCACATGCTGTCTCCAAACGCCACCAAATCAATAGTTTAAGCTGATCCAAGTAGCCGGATTCATGGCACCTTACTTGCTGCGAAGTCCGGCGTGGAGACACGTTCACCTCGCTTGCGCCGGGTCGCGCGGATGCTCCTCCTCTGGTGCTTCGCCGCGGCGCTCGTCCCCTCCGCTCTCTGCCTCGGACGGAAGGTTGCGACGTTCGGCCACGCCGACGTGCTCGTCTCGCCCGAACCTGAAGGGCTTCGCGTGCGCCGAGTCACCGACTCCTCCGCCGCATCCGGACTCCGGGTCGGCGATCTCCTGCTGCTCGTGGACGGGATCGAGGCGCGGCTGGCGGGTGATCCCTCGCGCTGGCTCGCCGAGCGCTCCGCCGAATTGACCGTCCTGCGGGGAGACGCGATCCGGACCTTCCGGAATGTTCCGGTTTCCTCCTGGGACTGGCGGTACCTCTTCCTCTTCGCGGTGGGCGTCGCGTTTCTCGCGGCGGGATTCGCGGCCGTGAGGCCTTCGCCATCCACGAGCGAGTCGCTCCTTTTCGCGGGCTTCGCGCTGTCCGTCGGGCTCGTCCTCACCCTCACACCGGTGCCGCCCATCGACGGCCTCTTCCGCGCCGCCGTGCTCCTCGAAGACGCCGCGCGCGCCCTCTTCCCGGCTTTCCTGCTCGCCCTCGTCTTCACGTTTCCCAGGCGGATGAAGAGGACGCCGGCCTGGCTCCCCTTCGTCCCGGCTGCCCTCCTTATCGCCGCGACGGCGGCCCTGTACTTCGAGGGAACGGGTCGCGGAGCGTCCGAGGCGGTGAACGCGCTCGACCGCGCGCAGATCGTCTGGATGGCGCTCGGGGCCTCGCTCGCCGCCGCCCGGCTCGTGGTCCTCGCGCGACGCCCCACGGATCTCCTGACCGAGAAACAAGTCCGATTCCTCCTGCTGGGCGTCACGGTGGGGTTACTCCCCCTCATCCTCCTGAATCTCGTGCCGCGCCTTCTCGGGGGCTCGATTCCGATTCTCTCTTCGCTCGCGGTCCTGCCCCTCGCCCTCGTTCCGGCCGCGTTCCTCGCGTCCCTCACACGGTATCGGCTCTGGGACGTGGAAGTGCTCGGCCGGCAGACGGCGTCGCTCCTGGGCGCCCTTCTCGTCGGCGCCAGCTTCTTCGCTCTCGCGCAAGTCCTTCTCGCGCATCCCGTCGCGGTCGGCATTCCACACGCCAAGGGCGCTCTCGAGGCGTCCGCGGGCCTTCTCATGGCGCTCAGTTTCGCGCCCGTCCGGCGCGGCCTCTCCGGCGCGTTTCAGCGCCTCCAGTACCGCGAAACCTGGCGCGACCGCGAAGGGCTGCTCGCGATCGTGCGCGAGCTCCCGTCGCCGCGTCCGCTCCGGGAGCTCCAGGAGCTCCTGGCGAAGCGCATCACGCAGGGCCTCGGCGTCACGTGCGCGGCGCTGCTTCCCGTGGCGGGGGAAGCGCTCGTCGCGGGCGATGTGGACGGGGGGCCGCCGCTCCCGCTCGCTGAGATTCCCACCGCGGCCTGCTTCGGACTGACGCGCCTGTCCAGGCAGAGCTTCACGGCGCGGCCGACGGCGGCCGTCTCGCGCCTCCGCCGGGCCGGATTCCGCACGCTGGTCCCATTGACCGTCTCGGGACGCCTTCTCGCGCTCTTCGCCGTGGGCGACCGAGCGGGACGCGTGCCGCTGTCGCTCGACGATACGGAGCTTCTGGAAACGGTCCTCGCTCCGGCGGCGCTCGCGCTCGACCATGCGCGGCTCTTCGACGAGCTGCGCGTCGAGGCCGATCGTTATAGGGCCCTGCAGCGCTTTCACGAAAACGTCGTCGCGGGCTCGGCCGCGGCGATCGCCGCCACGGACGACGCGGGGCGGCTCACGTCCGTCAACCCGGCGTTCGCAGCTCTCCTGGGGCGCGACGCGGCGTCTCTCGTCGGGATCCCCGCGGAGGACGTGCTGCCCGCCGCGCTCACCGGAAGCGCGCCGCCTCCGCAGCTCGAGGCCGACCTCGGCTCGGGGCCGCGCGTTCTGAACGTCGCGGTCTCGCCTTTTCCAGGGGCCGGACCGGGGTCCCGCGCCCGGGTTCTGGTCCTTTACGACGCGACCGAGACCGCGCGGCTCGAACGCGCGCTCGCCGACCGGGAGCGCCTCGCCGCTCTCGGCACTCTCTCGGCGGGAGTCGCGCACGAAGTGAACACGCCGCTCGCTGGAGTCGCGGGCTACGCGCGCCTCCTCCTCGACGAGACACCCAGCGACGACCCTCGCCGGACGCTCGTCGAGAAAATCGAGCGCCAGGCGTTTCGCGCCTCGCGCCTCGTCGGCAGCCTGCTCGATCTCGCCCGCGGCCGGCCGCGTGAGTTCGCGACGCTCGAACCGGCCGCGCTGGCGGAAGAAGCCGCCGGGGCTCTCGCGGACGAGTCCGCGGCCCGGCGCGCCCCTCTCGAGGTCGTGGCCGCGCGCCCGCTTCCCGCCGTGTCCGGCCACCGGGACGCCCTCGTCCAGGTGCTCGTGAATCTCGCGAAGAACGCCCTCGAAGCGGTCACGCTTCCGCGCGCTGCGGCCGACCCGCCGCCGGCCGTCACGCTGCGCGTCGGCGCCCAAGGCGGCAACGTTTTCTTCACGGTGGAGGACAACGGGCCCGGCCTCACGGACGCACAGGCCGCACGCGTGTTCGACCCGTTCTATTCCACGAAGACCGCTCAGGGCGGGACGGGGCTGGGCCTGGCCATCGCGCGGGATATCATTCAGGCGCACGGCGGCACGCTGACCGTCACGTCCCCGGGTGAGCGCGGGGCCCGATTCACCGTATCCCTGCCCGCCGCGACCTGAAAAACAAGATGTCCACCGTCCTGATACTCGACGACGAGCCAGTCATCCGCGACGTGCTGGGATCCGTTCTGGCGAAGGCCGGATTCGTCACGCGCGAAGCCGCGACCGCGGCCGAGGGACTCGAGCGTCTCGCGAAGGAGCCCATCGACCTCCTCCTCCTCGATCTCATGCTGCCGGACCGGCCCGGCCTCGAGGTCCTCGCCGAGGTGAAGTCGCGGCATCCCGAGGTGCCCGTCGTCGTCGTGACCGCGTACTCCTCCGTGGAGAGCGCGATCTCGGCGATGCGCGAGGGCGCGTTCCACTACCTCCCCAAGCCGTTCCGGAACGAGGAGGTCGTGCACGTCGTCAGGCAGGCGCTCGAGAAGAGCCATCTCGTGGCCGAGAACCGCGCCCTCAAGGCGCGGCTCGCGACGCCGCCCGGCCTCAAGGAAATCATCGGCCGTTCGCCGTCGATGGAGCGCGTCTTCGAGACGATCCGGCAGGCGGCGCCCGCGCGCTCGACGGTCCTCATCACCGGCGAGAGCGGCACCGGCAAGGAGCTCGTCGCGAAGGCCCTTCACCGGCTCTCCCCGCGCGCGTCGGGTCCCTTCGTCACCGTGCATTCCGGGGCGCTCCCCCCGGACCTCCTCGAGTCGAACCTCTTCGGCCACGTGCGCGGGTCGTTCACGGGCGCGGTCGCCGACAAGAAGGGCCTGTTCAAGGCCGCCGACCAGGGCACGATCTTCTTCGACGAAATAGGCACGGTGCCGATCGAAACCCAGGCGAAGCTCCTGCGCGTCCTGCAGGAGCGCGAGTTCCTGCCCGTGGGCGCGGTCGAGCCGCAGCACGCCGACGTGCGCGTCATCGCGGCCACGAATGCCGACCTGCCGCGCCTCGTCGCGGACGGGCGCTTCCGCGAGGATCTCTTCTACCGGCTCTGCGTCATCACGATCCCGCTTCCGCCCCTTCGCGAACGCCGCGAGGACGTGCCACTCCTCGTCGAGACCCTGCTCGCCCGGGCCGCGTCCGAGAACGGCAAGGCGGTCCCCTCCGTCACGCCCGGCGTGATGAAGGCGCTCCTCGACCACGACTGGCCCGGCAACGTCCGCGAGCTCGAGAACGTCCTCGAGCGGGCGCTCGTCCTCGGCCACGGCGTGATCGACTTCGATCAGCTTCCGGACACCGTCCGGCGCTCGGTGCCGCGCGCGGCCTCGCTGCCCGCCGAGGGGCTCTCGTTCAAGGACGCCGTCGCCGCCTACGAGCGCGCTCTTCTGTCGGCGGCGCTTCAGCGCGCGGCGGGGGTTCAGAAGCGCGCCGCGGAGCTTCTCGGTCTCAAGCCGACGACGCTGAACGAGATGCTGAAGCGCCACGGCATGCTGCCGCGCGACGCGAGAACCGCGAACGAACCCGAGCCCGCAGCGCCGTCCCGCGCCCCGGGACTCTGAGGTCCTCCGTGTTCCTCTAGGTTCTCTTCAGGAGGACGAACGTCCGGTCGTCGCCGAACGGAGTCCCGTCCGTGAACGCCACGAGCGCCGCGCCGAGCTCGGCCTCGATCTCGCCGACGGAGAGAGCGCGAGCCTTCACGAGCGTCTCGACGAGCCGCGGCGTGCCGAATTCCTCGTCTTCAGGATTCGCGGCCTCGGTCACGCCGTCCGTGTAGAGAGCGAGGAGGTCTCCCTCTTCCATCGTGAACGTCCCCGAGCCGTAGGTCTTCCCGGGAAACATCCCCAGCGGCGGTCCGTGGGCTCCGAGAAGCTCCGACGTCCCGTCCTTGCGCACGAGGATGCCGGGGTTGTGGCCCGCGTTCGTGAAGACGACCGAGCCCGACTCCGGATCGTAGAGCGCGAGGATGAACGTGATGAACTTCTCGGGGCTCGTGCGCCGGAACACCATGTCGTTCAGACGCGTGCAGAGCAGGCCCGGCGGGAAGTGCTCGCCGGCCCACACCTGGAAGGCCGCCTGCACCGACGCCGCGAGAATCGACGCGCCCATCCCCTTGCCGCTCACGTCCGCGACGACCACGTCGAGCGACTTGTCCCCGCGCTCGAAGAAGTCGTAGTAGTCGCCCGAGACCGTGCGCGAGGGCACGGTGCGTCCGAGGAGTTCCGTGTGGGGAAGCGTCGGCTCGGCCTCGGGCAGGAGGCGCCGCTGGATCTCCCACGCGAGCGCCATCTCGCGCTCGATGTACTGGCGGGCCGCGACACCCTGCTGAAGGCGCAGATTCTGGATCTTGATGGCCGCCGTGTTCGCGAGGGACGTGAGGAGCCGGAGATCGTCTTCGCTGAAGCTCTTCCGGCCGAGGCGCACCTCGAGGTAGATGAGGCCGATGACCTTGTCCTCGACGAAGAGCGGCGCCGCCATGCACGACGTGATGCCCTGTATCCGGATTGATTCGGCGGCTCCGAGGCCCGCGTCAGTGGCGGCGTCGATGAGGAGGACGCCGTTCTTCTTTTCGACGACCGACTGGATGAGCGTCTTGCTGAGGCGGATGTCCGTGGGATCCACGCCGGCCGCGTACTTCACCTTCTCGGGCCGGAGCTCGCCCTGCTCGTCCGCCAGCATCAGGAGGCCGCGGTCGGGCTGGAGGAACGTGAACGTCTTCTCGAGGACGAGCTCGACGAGCTTCGGGAGCGGAATGTCCCCGAGCATGTCCACCGAAATCTCGTTGAGCATCCGAAGCGTCGCGTTCAGGCGCGCGAGCTCCTCGGCCCCGAGCTTCGAGTCCCAGGCCTGTTTGTGCGGGCGCAGGAGATCCTTCGAGGATTGGAGAAACGTCGTCCGCTTCGTACTCTCGTCGCCGACGCCGTCGATGACGACGCGCGTGGTGGATTCTTCGACGACTTCCACCAGCGTCTCGCCGAGCTGGATGCGGTCTCCGGCCGCGAGCGGCACGGGAATCGTGATGCGCGACCCGTTGAGGGACGTGCCGTTGCGCGAGCCGAGGTCGACGAGCCGGATGGGGCCCCCCTCGAGGACGCCCTCGATCCGCGCGTGAACGCGCGAGAGCGTGCGGTCTCCGAGAGGCACGTCGTTCGTCGAGGACCGCCCCAGCGTCAGGACCGGGCGATCGAGCAGGATTCGGCGCGCCGGCTCACCCGGCACCCGCACGTTGAGGACGAGCACGAGGCGAAGTCTAGCAACAACAATCGGTTCCGTGCGTCCCCAAAGAGGCTCGCCCGTGTTATCCTCCGCGGTTCCGGCGTCGCTCACCATGCGGCGAAGCCGTGAAGGAGAAGTCCATGAAGGAAAAGATTCACCCCGAGTACCACGAGGTCGACGTCCACTGCGCGTGCGGAACCACGTGGAAGACGAAGAGCACGAAGAACGAGCTCCGCCTCGAGATCTGCTCCAACTGCCACCCGTTCTTCACGGGCAAGTCCAAGCTCGTCGACACGGCCGGCCGCGTCGAGCGCTTCCAGAAGCGGTACGCGAACACGCCGAAGCCCGC
>JARXKK010000058.1 GCA_030278895.1 Acidobacteriota bacterium | reverse complement strand
CGATCTCGAGGCCGGGAAAGAGCTCACCGAGATTCGCCTGGATGAGCGACTCGAGCAGCATGAACTCGGCCTTTTCGGCCTTGACCTTCTTCTTGCCCTCCACGAGCTCGCGAACGGCCAGGAGGCGCGGCATCGCCTGCGGCACCTTCACGCGCGCGAATTTCGTCTCGCCGGTCTCAGGGTTCTTGACCTCGACCGCGAGGTTCAGGGAGAGGTTCGAGAGAAACGGGAAGGGATGCCCCGGGTCGACGATGAGCGGCGTGAGCACGGGCAGGACGTTCCGCCGGAAGTGGGCGCTGGCCGCTTCGCGCTGCGCGTCGTTGAGATCGCTCCAGGCGAGGATAGAGATCCCGGCCGCGGCGAGCTTCGGCAGAAGGTCGCCGACGAGGCACGAGGTCTGCCGCAATTCCATTCGCTGGACGGCCGCTCGGACACTCGCAAGAGCCTCCACGGTAAGGAGTCCGTCGTCTGTGGGCTCGACGATCTCCGAGGAGAGCTGGTCGAGGAGGCCGGAGACCCGGATCATGAAGAACTCGTCGAGGTTCGTCTCGCTGATCGCGAGGAACTTCAGGCGTTCGAGGAGGGGCCAGCGCTCGTCGTAGGCCTCCTCGAGCACACGCTCGTTGAAGGCCAGCCAGGAGAGCTCGCGATTCAGAAGAGGGAGCGGGGGCGAGGCGGCAGCCGGGAGGGCGGCTTGCTGAGACGCCGCGGGCTCGTCGTCGACAAGCCTCAGCCGGCGTTTTTTTCTGGGTCTTTGCTCGTCTCGGCGAATCATTGGCGGGGCGCTCGGGCGGGCAGCGAGGATACCTCTCCCGGAGGGCTCCGCGTGTTAAGAAGACTCCCGCTACGCGTATCTCATTAAAGGGAAACCGTTTAGGGGCTAGTTTCCGGGCGCGGCATGTGCTCCGGGCGGAGGAGGTCGAGGATCGTCTTGACCGGCGCGAACGTCTCCTTTGGCACCTCGACGAAGACCGTGTCCCAGTGCGCCATGGCCCCGTTCCAGAGCCCCGGCCTCTCGAGCGCGCGCAGCCCGCGGCCGTCGTGCGTCTTCTTCGTGACGAAGACGGCGCGCTCGTCCACGAAGCGGGCAAGTTCGAACGGCCTGCCGGAGGCGTCCCGGATCGAGCACGCGAGGTCCACCGGGTTGAAGTGCGTCGCCCGGTTCCAGATCGCCGCCTGTCCGGGATCCGCGAGGTTCACCTGCGCCGACTCGACGATCTGCCGCGATTCTCCGCTCGGTCCCGCCACCCAGAACGGCCCGCCGCCTGGCTCGCCCTCGTTGCGCACGACGCCGCAGATGCGGAGTGGACGGTCCCGTTGGCTCGCGCGCTCGAGCCGCACGAGGAATCCCGCGAGGAGCCGCTTCCAGAGAATCGTCGGCGCGCGGAGATGGTCCGGAACCACGTTGTCGATGTTCTTCATGAGCACGACGTCGCCGCCCGACTCCTGGAGATTCGTCAGGAGGGCCCCGTGGCCGCCCGGCCGGAACAGGATCCGCCCCTCGGCGTCCCGGAAGAGGCCGCCGGACTCGTCGAGCGCGATGGTGTCGGTGCACGGCGACTGCTCGGAGAAGGTCACGTTGAACCGCGCGCCCGTCGCGTCCTCCACACGCGGCCTGATCTCCCCGAGCTTGTCCTCGAAGGCGCTGCGGTGATCGGGTGACACGGTGAAATGGACGACGCAGAGCCCCGAGGCGTCCCGGATCGTGCTCGCGGCCTCGAAGAGATGTTCTTCGAAAGCAGTCCGCGCACACCCGGGATAGGCGTGGAACGGGATCAGGGCCTTCGGCGCCCGGGAGAGCTCCTCGGCGCTCTCCCGAAACGGGAAGGCATCCCGGTGTTCGCGGAATTTCCTCGTGTCCTCGAACATGCGGCTCGCGGCTCCGGAAGCGGGCACGAACTTCGAGAGCCGTCCGGCGCGCGCCGCCTCGCCGGCTAGCGCGAGGAGCTCCAGGTGCTCGCTCTCGTCGATCCGCTCGACGCCTTCCGGGATGGTGCACGGGCGCGCGAGCGTCACGGCGGGCGGAGGATCGTGAAGAAGCGCCGCCTGCCGCTCGACCTCTTCGGCCGTCAGGCCCCGCGCCCTGATCCAGTCGCGGTCCGTGTCAGAAAGCGCCGGGAACATCGCTATCAGGATAACCTTCACGGCATGGACGTCCCGGCGCAATTCGCGGCCCACCCCTGGCACGGCGTGGATCCCGGCCCCGATTTTCCCCGGGCCTTCACGGCCTTCATCGAGATCGTGCCGACCGACACGGTGAAGTACGAGCTCGACAAGGCGACCGGCATCCTCAAGGTCGACCGGCCGCAGCTCTTCTCGAACGTGTGCCCGACGCTCTACGGCCTCGTCCCGCGCACGTACTGCGGAACGCGCGTCGCGAAGCTCTGCGAGGGAAAGACCGGCCGCGCGGGTCTCAAGGGCGACGGGGACCCGATGGACGTCTGCGTCCTCACGGAGAAGCCCATCACGCACGCGCAGATCCTCGTGCCGGCCGTTCCGATCGGCGGCCTCCGGATGCTCGACAACGACGAGGTCGACGACAAGATCCTCGCGGTCCTGAAGGGCGACGCCGTGTACGGCGCGCTCACGGACGTTTCGGAGATGCCGCGGTCCCTCGTGGACCGGCTCCGCCACTACTTCCTCACGTACAAGCAGAAGCCCGGCGAGCCCGGCGGGTCGGCAGCACCCGTCGAGATCACGCACGTATACGGGCGCGACGAGGCCCTCGCCGTCCTCGAGGCCAGCCGCGACGACTACCGAGCTCGCTTCGGCTGAGAGGCGCCGGACTCAGCCCTGTGCGGCCTTCCACGCCGCGAAGTACGTCTCGACCTCGTCCTCGAACCCGCCGTGCGTGGGCTGCCAGCCGAGGCGGGCGACGGCCTTCCGCGAGTCCACGTGCTGGTCGAGCGCGAGCGCGTCCGCGAAACCGCCCATTTTCTTCCGTGCCTCTTCGAGCGGGACCCAGCGGATCTCGCCCGTGAAGCCGGCCGCGCGCGCAGCGGCGACGGCGAGGCGGCGCACGGGCGCGCGCGAGCGGTCCGTCACGTTGAAGATCTCGCCGCCGAGCCCGCTGGACGCGGCGCGCACGTAGGCGTCGGCGCAGTCGTCCGCGTGCACGGTCGCCCACCGGTTGTGGCCGTCGCCGGGCATCTCGAGCGATCCGGCTGCCGCTCCCCCGAACAGCATCGCCGTGATGCTTCCGCCGTAGCCGTAGACGCAGCCGGGGCGCAGGACGATCCCCTTCACGCCGGCGGCCGAGAGAACACGTTTCTCGATCTCGACGCGCGGGAGGCTCATGGGAAGCGGCGCGAGGGGCGTCGTCTCGTCGGCGACGCGGTCGCCCGTCGAGCCGTAAACCCAGACACCGCTCGTGTAGAGAAGCGTCTTGGGCGACGCGCCCTTGCCGGCGAGGGCGAGGAGGCCCTCGACCGCGCCGCGGTCCGCGGCCCACGTGTCGCTCTTCGAGTCGGACGCCACATGGACGAGGACCGACGCGTCTTCGGCGCCTTTCCAGGTGCCGGGGTCCTGCAACGTCCCGAGGACGGGCCGGATCTCGTGGCGATCGAGCCGAACGGCGCCTGCGTCCGAACGAACGAGGCCGAGAACGTGGTGTCCCGCGCGCCGGAAGGCGTGCGCGACGCGGAATCCGACGTGACCCGTGGCTCCTGTGACGAAGATTCTCATGCGGGTGAGCTTATCCTTCCCGTGGAGGCTTCATGGGGACTAACCCGGATGACGTATCGAAGGAAGGCTTGGCCGCGATCGCGGAAAAGCTCGGCATCCCGAAGGGCGAGCGGCACATCTTTCTCTGTTGCGAGCAGACGAAGCCGAAGTGCTGCGAGCGAGATCGCGCGAATGCCGCGTGGGACTTCCTGAAGGGGCGGCTCACGGAGCTGGGTCTTTCGACGAGCGGGCGCGTGCAGCGCACGAAAGCGAACTGTCTCAGGATCTGCGCCGGAGGGCCCATCGCCGTCGTCTATCCCGAGGGCGTCTGGTATCGCGCCTGCGACCCGCCGGTTCTCGAGCGGATCATCCAGGAGCATCTCGTGGGCGGGCGCCCCGTGGCCGAGTTCGTGATCGTGGAGCATTCTCTGACCGGAGGCGCGGGCGCCGGCTCGTGACCTTCGCCGACGCGCTCTACGAAAGGCTTCTCATCGACGCGGAGTGGTCGGTGCGGCGGCCGGACGGCTTCACCTGGTGGCCGCATCGCCTCGCGCAGGTCGTTCGCCTCGAACCCGCCTCGGGCGGCGCGGCGCGGATTCACGTCGAGACCGACGTGCTTCTCGCCGGCGCCGTCACGGAGCGCCTCGCCGCGACGCTCGTGGAGCTCATGCGCCATCCGGCGATGAGCGCGTTCGTCCACGTCGCCGCGGACGGCGCCGTGCGCCTATGGTCGGCCGCCCGCGTGTCCCGTGAAAGCGCGCCCGTCGTTCTCCCGCGCCTCGCGACGGCCGCCGCCCTGCAGGCGACGTACGCGGAAATGGGTCTCGAATCTCTCACCGGACGAACGGGCCTCTCCCCCGCGACGAGCGCGCACCCCGATTCCGGTGCGCGACCTCACGCCGACGGCCTTCTCGATCTCGTCGCGGCGCGCATCGCGCCCGAGGGCGAGGGCGCGTCGCTCTATGCCGGCTCCGACGAGTGGCCCGCGGCGGCGGATGCTCTCGAGGCGAACGGCTGGAGCGTGTCCGTGGACGCGCGCGGCCTCACGGCCCGGTGTCCTCCCGGGCTTCTCCTCGAGGCGCGCCACGCCGAGACGCATCCCGAGCTCGGCTCCGGTCTCTTCGTGAGGCTCTTCCTGCCGTCGGCCCGGGTCGCCCCTTCGGCTCGGGCGGCGCTCCAGTTGAACGAGCTCGAGCGGCACGAGGCGGGCCCCGCCGCCGTCTCGACGGGCGCGTGGTGTCTCGAGCAGTCCGAGCCCGCCATCGCGTACGACGTTCGGCCCGCGCCGCCGCGGCTCGCGTTCGTCGAGTTTCTTCCGAACGCGCTCTTCCTGCCGGGTCTCGTCGCGGAGTCGGTCCGCGACGTGGCGTCGCGGGCATCGCGAGCCTCGTGGGCATCGCGCGCGGACTATTTCGGGACGAACTTCATGGCAGTCCCGTTCATGCAGTAGCGCTGGCCCGTGGGCTTCGGCCCGTCGTCGAAGACGTGGCCGAGGTGGGCGTCACACCGGCGGCACATCACCTCGGTGCGCACGCTGAAGAAGCTCCGGTCCTCTTCCAGCTTCACGGCGCTCGGCCCGATCGGTTGCCAGAAACTGGGCCAGCCGGTGCCCGAATCGAACTTCGTGTCGGAGGCGAAGAGCGGCAGGTCGCAGCACACGCAGGTGTAGGTCCCCTTCGCGTGGTTGTCCCAGTTCGGGCCCGTGAACGCGCGCTCGGTGCCCTTCTTGCGCGCGACGTGGAACTGCTCGGGCGTGAGGAGCTTCTTCCACTCGGCTTCGGTCTTCACGACCCGATCGCTCGTTGTGGCGGTGTCCGGCATGGCGGTTCCTTTCTGGGCGGGGGTCTTCTCGCCGGTTGCGGCGAACACGGCGGCACCCGCGAGAACGGGGAGGGTGAGGGCGAGGAAATCGCGTCGTCTCATGGAGGGCATGACCTCCCTACGTAATGCATTCCGCGGCCGGATTATTCCTTCAGAGCTCCCGGACGGCCTCCCGGAGATCCTCCAGGGCCATGCGGACACGATCGGCATGGGTCCGGAAGCTCAGGATGCACATGCGGATCGCGAAATCCTCCCCGATGAGCGTTCCCGTCAGGAGAACTCTCTGTCGCGCGTTCACGCGGTCCATGAGGTCCCGATTCAGGCGATTCATTTCCGTACGCGACGCTCCCGGCACCGTGAGGCGGAAGGCGAAGAGGGAGAGTTGCGGCTCGGCCACGATCGTCATTCCGGGGATTCCGCGCACGGCTTCGACAGCCTCCATCGCGAGGTCGAGCTTCTCGTCGAGGGACGCGCGGAAGGCCGCGAGGCCGCACAGCTTGATCGAGAGCCACACGGCGAGACCGCGGAAGTTGCGCGAGAGCTCGGGCGAGATCTCGCAGAAGTCCACGGAGTCCGCGTCGTCCTGCATGCCGGGCATGTAGTGGGCCTGCACGCTGTGCGAGCGGCGGAGCGCGGCCGGGTCCTTCACGAGGAGGCAGCCCGAGCCGTACGGCATGAAGAGACCCTTGTGCGGGTCGAGGACGATCGAGTCGGCGCGCTCGAGGCCGGAGAGAGCCGCGCGCCCGCGCGCCGTCAGCGCGAAGAACCCGCCGTAGGCCGCGTCCGTGTGCAGCCAAAGGCCTTCCCGCGCCGCGAAATCGGCGAGGGCGTCGAGGTCGTCGACGGCGCCGGTGTTCGTCGTGCCGGCGCTCGCGGCGACGAGAAACGGCGTGAAGCCCGCGGCGCGGTCCGCGGCGACCCGGCTCTGGAGCGCGTCGAGGCGCATGCGGAACGCGGGGTCGGAGGGGATCTCGCGGACGTTCGCGGCCGGGAAGCCCGCGAGAAGAGCGGCCTTGCGGATGCAGTGGTGGCCCTGGTCGGACACGTAGAGCGTTCCCTTCAGGAAGTTCTCGAGCAGCTTCTCGTGGCGGGCCGCGACGACCGCGGAGAAGTTCGCGAGGGATCCGCCCGACGTCAGGAACCCGCCGGCGCTCTCCGGGTAGCCCACGGCGCGCACGAACCAGCGGATCACGTTCGTCTCGAGCTGGACGAGCGCGGGAGCCGGGGCGAAGACGCCCACGTAGCGGTTCACGCCCGCGGAGATGAGGTCCGCGACGGCGGCATACGGCTGCCCGCCTCCGGGGATGTACGCCATGAAGCCGGGCCCGGCGTTGTTGAAGCTCGCGGGGATGGCTTTCTCGAATAGGAGGTCGAGAAGCGGGCCTGCCTCGGCGCCTTTCTCGGGCGCCTCTCGTTCGATCAGAGCGCGCGCGAGGGCGCTGGCTCCATGGGCTTCGGCGGTTCCGTCGGCGGGCTGGGAAGGAAGGGAGCCGATGTGCGCCACGACGCGCCGGACGGCATCGTCGAGGAGGCGGCGCAGCTCGTCGTCCGAGGGCTCGAGGGGGAGGCCGGTGCTCACGCCCCGAGGCTCTCGCGGATCGCGGCGGCGAGCTCGGTGGCCACGGTGTCGACGAGGCCGGCGTCCGCGCCTTCCACCATGACGCGCGCGAGGGCCTCGGTGCCGGAATAGCGCAGGAGGATCCTCCCGTTCCCCGACATCCGCTTCTCGGCCGCGCGCCACAACGGCGCGAAGCCCGGGATCGTGTCGAAGGGGACGCGTTCGCTGACCCTCACGTTCACGAGGATCTGCGGGGTGTGGACGAAGCGCGGTTGCGCCGAGAGGCTCTTCCCCGAGGCGGCGAGAAGCGCCGCGAGATGGAGCCCCGTCAGCGTGCCGTCGCCCGTCGTCGTGAGATCAGAGCGGATGAGATGGCCCGACTGCTCGCCGCCGAGGAGCGCACCCGTCTTCTCCATCTCCTCGACGACGTAGCGGTCGCCAACAGCCGCGCGGATGAGGTGGACGCCGCGGTCCTTCAGGGCCTTCTCGAGGCCCCAGTTCGACATCACCGTGCCGACGACGGCGTCGGGCTTCCGGCCCTCGCGTTCGAGCTCGAGCGTCCAGAGGTAGAGAACGTCGTCGCCGTCGAGGAGCGTCCCCTCGTCGTCAGCCACGATGATCCGGTCCGCGTCGCCGTCGAGCGCGATCCCGAGCGCGGCGCCCTCCGCGCGGACCGCCGCGCGCATGGCTTCGGGATGCATGGCGCCGCAGCCTTCGTTGATGTTCCGGCCGTCGGGCGCGACGTTCCGCGCGATCACCGTTGCGCCTGCCGCCGTGAAGGCGGCCGGCGCGACCTCGAAAGCCGCGCCGTTGGCGGCGTCGATGACGACGCGCAGGCCGTCGAGCCGGTGGGGGAGCGAGCCCGCGAGGTGCGTCACGTACGCGCGCGCGAGGTCCTGTTCGACGACGGCGGGCGCCATCGGCGCGGGCTTGGCCTCCTCGATGTACCGCTCGATCTCGAGTTCAACGGAATCGGGGAGCTTGCGGCCTTCGGCGGAGAAGATCTTGATTCCGTTGTCCCGCCAGGGATTGTGCGAGGCGGAGATCGACACGCCCGCGTCGGCGCCGAGCTCGCGCGTCAGCCACGCGACGGCTGGTGTCGGAACGACCCCCGCGAATCGCACCGATCCGCCCTGCGCGACGATTCCTCCCGCGAGGGCGGCCACGATGCTCTCCGAGGACTCCCGCGTGTCGCACCCCACGAGAACCGAGACGCCCGGCCGTCCAAGCGACGTCGCGAGTGCCGCCCCGACCTTCGAGACCGTGGCCGCGTCGAGCGGCGGCACGCCGGCTTCGCCGCGGATTCCGTCGGTGCCGAAGAGAGAACGCATCCGGCGTTCGATGTTACGTGACGCGGTGGGAGTTGGCGCTGCTCGTGTTTGAAAGCACCGCGAGGAAGCGGATCGTCTCTTCGACGTCATGGACGCGCACGAGGACGGGGCGCGTCCTAGCCGTCTCGACGCAGGCGGCCACGGCCGCCAGAGACTCCGGCAGGCGGTCGTTCACGGGCGCGCCGGAAATGGTTCCGAGAAACGCCTTGCGCGACGCGCCCACGACGAGCGGGACGCCGGGCGGCGCCAGCCGGCCCAGCGCGCCGAGGAGGGCGAAGTTCTGCTCCGGCGTCTTGCCGAATCCGAGGCCGGGGTCGAGGAAGATATTTTCGGTGCGGATTCCGGAGGAGAGAGCACGGGTGCGGGCCCCGTCCAGGTCGGCTGCCACCTCGGCGACGACATCGGTGAATGAAGATTCTTCGAAGGTGGAAGAGGGAGTGCCGCGGCAATGGTTGAGCACGATCGCGGCGCCGCTTTTTGCGACGAGCTCGAGGAGCTCCGCCGAAACGTCGAGGCCCGTTACGACATTGACCATGTCCGCGCCCGCGTCGAGCGCCGCGCGCGCGACTTCCACGCGCCGCGTGTCGATCGAGAGGGGGAAAGAGGGGAGTTTTCTTCGAAGGGACGAGAGGACGGGAAGAACTCTGGCCAATTCACCTTCTAGGAAAATCTCCGGGGCCCCCGCTCCGTAGGTCGCCCCTTTCGGACGAGTGCTCTCCCCTCCGACGTCGAGGATCGCGGCTCCCCGCTCCGCGTACTCAACGCCTTCTTCCGCCGCGGCCTCCGCGCTCGTAAAGCGCCCGCCGTCGCTGAAGGAGTCTGGCGTGACGTTCAGGATCGCCATGACGCCGGGCAGGCCCCCGAACTCGAGCGAGCGCCCAGCTGGCAGGTCGATGCGAAACGTCACACGGCGATTATGGTCCCGCAACGAGGGGTTGGGCGGCGACGTGAGGTTAGTGAGAGGCGTCGATACATGCCCCGAGGGGATCCGTTAGCCTCACGGTTCCACCCGAGACGATCTCGACTTGACCTGCTGAACCGGCTGCGCCGAAAACCTGGTTCCCGCGCCGAAACGAGAGCGTGTGGCGGCCGGCAGGTACGGTGAAGCTGGTTTCCCCCGGCATTTGAATAGTTCCAAGCTCACCGCTTTCGAGTGAGACGAAGACCGCTCCCGAGAGAGAGCATGGCTGAGTGACGACAAGAACAAGAGAGCCGGTACGGACCATGGCCGGTTCGGTTGGTGAGGAACCGCAGGCCGAGGACACCATGGCGACGACAGCGACGAGGGCCATGGTCAGACGAGGCGTCATACATACCTCCATGTTGAGCCGTTCTTTACAGGATAGCCCCTGCTTTGAGACCCTCGTCTTCGCGCCCCGCTAGTCCGTCATTCAGCGAATTTGCTGGCGCGCCTTCCTCCTAGAGTTTCTCGAGCTCGACCGGGACGACGGTCGCGATGCGGCGGAAGTCCGAATCCCGGGTAAGCAGCGAGTGGCCCGCCTCGGCGGCGGTCAGCGCAATGAGGACGTCGACGAGAGCCGCCTGCGTTCCGCGCCGGGCGAGAGCGAAACGGGCCTCGCCCACGCGCGGCCAGGCGTTAAGGGGATCCGGCAGCAGGACGAGCCCTTCGAATGCATCCTTGACGCGGACGAAATCGGCGCGCGTTCTGGCGCCGGAGAGCACCTCGGCGACGATCGGGCCGCAGACCGCCAAACGATCCTGTTCCAGCGCCGTGTCGAGACGGCGGACGACGTCCGCCCTGCCTCTGAAGAAGTCGATCCAGATCGAGGAATCGACGAGGAGGTCGCTCACGAGGGCCGCTGGCGAGCCTTCCGGAGGTCGATCTTCAGATCGATGCGGCCGGCGAGCCGGCGCAGGTCCTCCCGCTTCTCCTTGCGGAGGAGTTCGTTGAGGCCCGCGACGACCGTCTCGCGCTTCGTCGAGAGTCGAGACGCCTTCCGCGCTTCCTCAAGGAGGTCTTCAGGGAGGTCGAGCGTCGTTCTCATGCCTAAAGCATACAAAAGCTATGCATCATGTGCAAGCCTGAGAAAATAGAAGGGGGCCGCGGTTGCGGCCCCTTCGGAAGCGATTCGTATGGACGGGTCCGGGTTACGCCGGCACGGGAATCAGTCCGCCGGGCGCGGGGGCCGGGCCCTCGTCCTTCTGCGTGACGGTGGCCGGCGCGGTGGGCTTCGGCGGCTCGGGCTTCACGGGGGGCCTCTTGGCGACCTCGTGGCCCGTCACGCGTTTGATGATGGCGTAGATCTCCTCGCCGTCGAGGGACTCCTTCTCGAGGAGCACCTTAGCGATCTCTTCGAGCGCCGCGCGGTGTTCGACGATGATCTTCTTCCCGCGCGCGTACGAGGCGGTCACGATGCGGTTGACCTCGTCGTCGATCTTCCGCGCCGTGTCCTCGGAATAGTCGGGCTGACGCGCGAAGTCGCGGCCGAGGAAGACCTCTCCCTCGGGCCGGCCGAAGGACATCGGGCCCAGCTCGCTCATGCCCCACTCGCACACCATGCGCTTTGCCATCTCGGTGGCCTTCTCGAAATCGTTCGAGGCGCCGGTCGTGATGCGTCCGATGCAGACTTCCTCGGCGAGGCGGCCGCCCATCATGACGGCGAGCTCGGCCTCGATGTACTCCTTCGAGTACGTGTACTTGTCCTCGAGCGGCAGCTGCTGCGTGAGGCCCAGCGCGCGGCCGCGCGGGATGATCGTGACCTTGTGGAGCGGGTCCGTGTGCTCCTCGAACGAGGCGATGAGCGCGTGGCCGCCCTCGTGATACGCGGTGACGCGTTTCTCCTCGTCCGACATGACCATGGACTTCCGCTCGGCGCCCATGAGGACCTTGTCCTTCGCGTAGTTGAAATCGACCATGTCGACTTTCTTCTTGTCGACGCGGGCGGCCGCGAGCGCGGCCTCGTTCACGAGGTTCGCGAGGTCGGCGCCGGCGAAGCCCGGCGTGCCGCGCGCCACGACCGAGAGGTCGACGTCGTCGGACATCGGGATCGTGCGCGTGTGGACCTTGAGGATGCCTTCGCGGCCCTTCACGTCCGGACGGTCCACGACGACGCGTCGGTCGAAGCGGCCGGGCCGGAGCAGTGCGGGGTCGAGAACATCGGGGCGATTGGTGGCAGCCACGAGGATGACCCCGTCGTTGCCCTCGAATCCGTCCATCTCGACGAGGAGGGCGTTCAGCGTCTGTTCGCGCTCGTCGTGCCCGCCGCCCAGGCCCGCGCCGCGGTGCCGGCCGACGGCGTCGATCTCGTCGATGAAGATGATGCAGGGCGCGTTCTTCTTGCCCTGCTCGAAGAGGTCGCGGACGCGCGAGGCGCCCACGCCCACGAACATCTCGACGAAGTCGGAGCCCGAGATCGAGAAGAACGGCACGTTCGCCTCGCCGGCGACCGCGCGCGCGAGGAGCGTCTTCCCGGTGCCCGGGGGGCCCATCATGATGACGCCCTTCGGGATCTTGCCGCCGAGCTTCTGGAACTTGGCGGGCTCCTTCAGGAAGTCGATGATCTCGGAGAGCTCTTCCTTGGCCTCTTCGCAGCCCGCGACGTCCTTGAACGTGGCCTTCTTCTGATTGGGCGTCAGGAGCTTCGCGCGCGACTTTCCAAACTGCATCGCGCGGTTCCCGCCCGTCTGCATCTGCCGCATGATGAAAATCCAGAGGCCGATGAGGAACAGGATGGGCGCCCACTGGAGCAGGATCACGAGGAACGAGCCCTGGCCCGGCTCCTCCGCGGTGATCTTCACGTTCGCCTTCATGAGGTCGGACGTCAGTTCGTTGTAGGCGGGCGCGTACGTGCGGACGCCTGGCTCGCGGCCCTCGGGGGAGCCCTTCTTGTAGCCCCGGATCTCCTGTCCGCGAATCGTGACGCGGTCGAGATCGCCCTTCTTGACCATCTCGAGGAACTCGCTGAATCCGACGGTCGAGGTCGTGGTGCGGCCCACGTCCACGACCCGGAAAAGCAGGAGGATCACCACGAGGATGACCATCCAGAGGAGGATGTTCTTGACGGTTGTGTTCACCTTGTGCCCTCGACTCTCATACGCCGGTTTGGAGGATGTGGTTCATCGGGTGGGGGAGGGCCGGCCCGCGGCGGCCTCGAACGGCGCCTCGCCTTCGGTTCGGACCTGGGCGATGTACGGGAGGTTCCCGCCCTCGCCCTCGTATTCCATGCCATACCCGACGAGGACGCTTTCCTCGGCGGGGAAGAGGACGTAGTCCGCGCGGAGCGGGCTTTTCCGGTCCTGCGGGTGGTCCACCACACAGGCAAAACGGATCGAACGCGGTTTTTCTTCCCGAAGCTGGCTCTGGAGCCAGGTTTCCACGACCCCGCTCCTCACGACGTCCTTGAGGACGACGAGGTGGGAGCGGGCCACGTCGAACGGCGCCAGGAAGTGGTAGTTGACGACCTTCTCCTGCGCCCCCTCCCGGAGGACGTCGATGTACTCGCAGCGGACCTTCCGGGGGACGGCGCGGGCCAGGTCGGCGACGAAGAAGCCCGCGCCCTTCAGGACCGCGATGAGGACGATGTCCCCGTCGGGATAGTCCTGGCCGATCCTCCGGCCCACGTCCGCCACGCGCCGGGCGATCTCCTGGGGGCCGTAAAGCTCGTCGTAGACCAGAGCCACAGGCGTGGAAGTCTAGCAGGGGGCGGCGGAGCCAAGGGGAGGCTCAGGGCCGCGAATATTCGTCGATGACGCGCCCGATAGCCCTCCGGCAGACGGGGCAGAACCCCACGTTGTCGCGCGTGAACATGATGCAGTCCGCCGAGGAGCGGTAGAGGCCCTTCGCCTCGTACGCAGCGCCCTCGAAGGCGCCGACCTTTCCGGCCCACTTCATGGACCCGAGGAGGGCCGTCTCCTCCTTCGCTTCCGCGCGGAAGAGGTCGTCCAGCGCCGACGGTGCCGCCCCCGAGGCGACGAGCGCGCGGCGCGTCTTCTGGATCGCGTGGCTCCTCGTCTCGAACGTCTCCTTCTCCCACGGGGTCGGGAGCGGCGTCCCCCTCTCGACGAGATCGGCCCACTTGAACGCCTTCGAGTCCGCAGTCACGTTCGGCTCCCAGGGCTCTGGCTTGTCCGCGTTCATGCCGGTCTCGTACGCGACGTCGGACGTGTAGTACTCGTCGGCAAGGCCGGCGAAATGATGGCCGAACTCGTGCACGAAGAGGTACTCGGCCCACGACGAGTCGACGGCCGCGGTCGCCTGGTCGTTGAAGATGCCACCGCCGCCGTACCGCGCGTCGTTCACGAGGATCTCGAGGAAGTCGTACGGCGCGGCCGAGGCCGCCTCGCGCAGGGCACGCTCGTCGTAGGTGAGGACGTAGCGCTCCGAGCCGAAGATCCCGTACTGAACCGACAGCGGCGTGCGCCGGAAAATCTTCGAGTCGGGCCGGAAGACGCCGCTCTCCGCCGACGGCAAGTCCAGCGCGCGCACGTTGAAGTCGGCCTTTCGGCTCTTGAACGGCTCGTACGTGAAGAGGAGGTCGACGAGCTTCTTCACGTCGGCGTGGAACTTCGGCAGGTCCTTCTCGGCGTAGCCCTCGCCGAGCACCAGGAGGTCGAGCTTCGAGGCGGCGGGCCCGTTCTCGAAGACCGTCCAAGCCTTCCCGAGCGGCGGGCGCGGTGCGGGGTTCGCCGCGGCCGGGTGGACGACGGCCGTGAAGAGCGGCTGGAAGGCGCCGGCGGCGTCGCGGCGGTAGAGGACGACCTGAACCGGCTCCTTCGGCCACGGGAAGCGCAGGGACTCGGGGAACGTGCGTGACATCTTCTTCGGCTCGCCCGTCGTCTCCCATTCGGAATACATCGAGGAATACCCGCGTGAATAGAGGACGGCGTTCGTCCGCGGATTCCGGATCTCGAAGTAGTGCGTCCCGAGGTTCGTGTCGTCGAGGAGGCGCGTGCGGCTGCCGGGCCACGGCCCGTCGTCGACGGCGCGGTCGAGCGCGACGATTTCGCCCTTCGGCCCGCCCGTGTGGAAGAGATCCACGCGCATCGTGCGGCCGGTGAAGCGGGCGTCGAAGACGCTGGAAGAGGAAGAAGAAATTTCTGCTGAAGAGACAGAAGAAAGAAAGATTTCTTCGAAAAGGAATAAAGAAGGGACCGCCGCGGCGATAACGAGGGCTCGGCGCAGGTTGAGCTTCATGCGTTCATCGTAAACCCGGCACGAACCGCACCCTTCTCGGGTCGACTTCGATGCGGCCGCCCGCGAAGGATTCTCCGAAAGTGCGATCGCCCTTCGCCAGACGGCTCAGAATCTTCCTGATCTGGGCCTTTCCCGGGACCCGTCCCCGGGCGTTCGCGCCTGCCGCGCGCACCAGCAGGCGCCCCGCCTCCTCGGGCGAGAGACGCGTGAAGAAGCTCCGCGGCCAATTTCCATTCGAAGAAATCTTTGCTTCAGCCATTCGGTCCGCGAGCCGTTGGTCCAGCGCGTCCAGCCGGCGCGTGACGGCTTCTCCTGCCCGCGCGAGCCGCACGGTCCGGCCCGGGTCCTTCCGCTCCATCTCCGGGAGCACCGTGTTCCGGATGCGATTGCGCGCGAAGCGGTCGTTTTCGTTCGTCTCGTCCTCGCGGAAGGAGACGCCCCGCTCCTCGAGGAATTCGCGGAGCTCGGCGCGCGAGAACGGGAGCAGCGGCCGCACCACGCCGTCTCCGCGCCGCGCGCGGATGCCGCCGCGGCCGCGGCCGAGCTTCCTCTCGAGGTGGAGGAGGACGGTCTCGGCCTGATCGTCGCGCGTGTGTCCCGTGAGGATCGGGGCGCCTTCGAGGTCTTGCGCCAGCGCGAGGAGCGCCGCGTACCGGAGGCGCCGGGCAGCGGCCTCGATGCTCTCGCCCTTTTTCCGTCCGGAGGGCACGTCCACGGGGCGAAAGGCGAAAGGCAGCGAGAGCGATGCGGCGAATCGCGCGCAGAAGCGCGCGTCCTCATCACCGGCGGGGCCCCTGAGGCCGTGCGCGACATGCGCCGAGACGACCGCGACGCCGCGCGGCCCGGCCCACGCCGTGACGAGAACGAGAAGCGCCGTCGAGTCGCCTCCGCCCGAATGCGCGACGAGGAGCGTGGGCGCGCCGTCCAAAAGCCCCGCCTCTTCGACGTGGCGGCGGAATCGTTCCTCGAACGGCTCGTTCATCGTGCGCTATCATCCGCCCTCCGCCCGGGCCCCCGGGCCTTTCGGGGCGGCGTAGCTCAGATGGCCAGAGCAGGGGTCTCATAAGCCCTTTGTCGGCGGTTCGATTCCGCCCGCCGCCACCAGCCTCTCCCGACGCGCTTATCATTCCGCCATGCGCCGGCGCGAGCAGGACGACGACCCCTCGCCCTACATCTTCTGCGACAGGTGTCAGCAGATGTCCGAGCGGATGCTCATCCAGGAGTGTCCCTACTGCTTCAAGGACTTCTGCCGATCCTGCGCGGTCCGCTCGGGCAGCCTCGCGTTCTGTAGCAAGGCCTGTGCGGAGGCCTGGTTCTTCGCCGAGGCCGACGAAGACGAGGATGCCGAAGACAGGAAGAAGATCTGAGAAAGATCCCGCAGAGCTTTCCGGCCCTCGAAGAGTCTTCTCTCCCCGAGTTCACGGCGAAGGCCGTGGTCACGGGCATCGTACTCGGCCTCGTGTTCGGCGCCGCGAACGCGTACCTCGGCCTGAGGGTCGGGCTCACCGTGTCGGCATCCATCCCGGCCGCCGTGCTCACGGTCGCCGTCTTCCGGCTCCTCGGCCGGAAGGGCACGATCCTCGAGGCGAACATCTCGCAAACGATCGGCTCGGCGTCGACTTCGCTCGCGACCGGGACGATCTTCACGATTCCCGCGCTCTTCCTCTGGGGCGTCGCGCCGCCGTACCTGCAGGTCGTCGCCCTCTGCTTCCTCGGCGCGGTCCTCGGCCTCTCCGCGATGATTCCCCTGCGCCGCCTCCTGATCGTCGACGCCCATGCGGAGCTGCCGTATCCGGAGGGGACGGCGTGCGCCGAGGTCCTGCGCGCGACGGCCGCGGATTCGAGCGGCAGCGTGTGGATCTTCCGGGGCATGGCCGTGGGCGCGCTCGTGAAGATCGTCATCGCGCTCTTCTTCCTCATGCCCGGCGAGGTCGGCATGGCGCTGCCGTTTCTGCCTAAAGCCGAGCTCGCCATCGAGCTCGCGCCCGCGCTCCTCGCGGTCGGTTACATCCTCGGGTACCGGCAGTCCGGCGTCCTCGTCGCCGGGTCGATCGTCTCGTCGCTCGTCCTCATTCCGCTCATCGCGTTCATCGGGCAGGGTCTCGCGGCGCCGCTCTTTCCCGAAACCGTGAAGCTCGTGTCCGCGATGTCGACGGGAGAGATCTGGTCGCGCTACGTGCGCTACATCGGCGCAGGCGCCGTCGCGGCGGCCGGCATCCTCACGGTGCTGAAGAACCTTCCGACGATGGCGGGCGCGTTTCTCGCCGTCGTGAAGGGCGTTCGCGGCGGGACGAAGGAGGGCGAAGCGGGCCCGGTCGACCGCACGGATCGCGACCTGCCGGGCGGGTTCGTCTTCGGAGGCATCGCGTTCGTCGTCCTGTCCGCCGCGCTCGTGCCGGGCATCTTCTCGGGCGGCATGGGCCCGCTGCCGCGCGCCGTGTGCGCCGCGGGCGTCGGCGTCTTCGGCGTGCTCTTCGTCGCGGTGGCGGCCCGCATCGTCGGAATCGTGGGCGTGTCCTCCCAGCCCACGTCGGGCATCACGCTCGTCACGCTCATCGCCATCGCGTCGCTCTTCGCGGCGGCGGGCTGGACGGACGGGAACGCCCGCGCGGCCGTCCTCACCGTGGGCACGATCGTCGCGATCGCGGCCTCGAAGGCGGGCGACATCTCACAGGACCTCAAGACGGGCTGGCTCGTGGGCGCGACGCCCGCGCGGCAGCAGCTCGGGCAGCTCATCGGCGCCTCGTTCGCCTGCTGGGGCGTCGCGGCGACCGTGCTGCTTCTCGGGAGCGCGTACACGTTCGGGACGAAGGAGATTCCCGCGCCTCAGGCCACGCTCATGAAGACGATCATCGAAGGCGTGCTCTCGGGCGCGCTCCCGTGGGGGCTCGTCCTGTCGGGCGCGGGTCTCTCCGTGGCCGTTATCCTGTGCGGGATCTCGGGCCTCGCGTTCGCGATCGGCGTCTACCTGCCGCTCGCTTCCATGGCGCCGATCTTCGTCGGCGGGTGCGCGCGGGCCCTCGTCGAAAGGGCGCAGAAGGGGCTGCCGCCGTCGGAAAGCGACGCCGGAGTTCTCGCGGCTTCGGGCCTCGTCGCGGGCGAGGGTCTCGCGGGGGTTCTCGTTGCCGCGCTCGTCGCGCTGCGCGTCGCGCCGAAGGGCCGTCCGCCGCTCGTCGCGGGGGTCCCGGGGGAAGCGCTGACGTTCCTCGTGCTTCTGGCGGTCTGCGCCTTCCTCGTCCAGGCGGGACGAAGGTCGTCTTCCGCGCCGGGTCAGCCTTCGTCGTCGTAGGCCGGAAACCACTGGCGCGCGACCACCCGGGCCCGGAGCTCTTCGGGCGCGGCGGCCGGCGCGAGCCCCTCCCGGACGGCCGCCTCCGCGACGGCGACGGCGACCTCGACAGCCACGCCGCGCAGCTCGCCGAGAGGGGGCAGAAGCGACGCGGCGGGGTCCTTCAGCGCGGGCGACATCTCCGCGAGCCGCCGGGCCGCGGCGATCAGCATCCCGTCCGAGACGCGCCGCGCGCCGGCGGCGGCGACACCGAGGCCCACGGCCGGGAAGATGAAGACGTTGTTGCACTGGGAAATGATCCAGGCGCGCCCGCCGAGAACCGCGGGGGGGCACGGCGACCCGGTGGCGACGAGGGCGCGCCCATCCGTCCACCGGATCAGGTCTTCCGGTCGGGCTTCCGCCCGCGCCGTCGGGTTCGAGAGCGGGAAGATGACCGGGCGCGGCGTCTTCGCGGCCATCGCGCGGACGATCGGCTCGGTGAAAGCCCCGGAAGCGGTGGAGAGGCCGATCAAGATCGTCGCCTCGACGCTCTGGATCACGTCCGCGAGGCCTACGGCGCCGCGGTGCGTGCGCGGCCAGCCGGCGACGTCCCCCGGCGCGCGCGCGTAGACGCGCTGCTCGGGCGCGAGGTCTGTCCGCGTGTCGACGAGGAGCCCGTCCACGTCGACGACGTAGAAAAGGCGGCGCGCCTCGGCGTCGGAGAGGCCCTCGGCGATCATCGCGGCCCGCAGATAGTCCGCCACGCCGATCGCCGCCGAGCCGCCGCCGAGGAAGACGATCGTCTGCTCGCGAAGGAGCTTGCCCGCCACGCGCGTTCCCGCGAGGAGCGCGCCGAGGGCGACGGCCGCGGTTCCCTGGATGTCGTCGTTGAACGTGAGGAGGGAATCGCGATAGCGGTTCAGGAGAGGCCTCGCGTTCGGCGTCGCGAAGTCCTCCCACTGGAGGAGCGTTCCCGGAAGCTCCTGACGAACGGCATCGACGAACCGGTCGACGAATTCGAGGTACGCCTCGCCCGATACGCGCTTCTGGCGGAAGCCGAAGTACTGCGGGTCGCGCAGCAGCTCCTCGTTGTTCGTCCCGACGTCGAGGACGATTGGGAGCGTGCGCGCGGGCGGGACGCCGCCGATGAGCGTATAGAGCGTCAGCTTGCCGATCGGGATGCCGAGACCGCCGACGCCCTGATCGCCGATGCCGAGGATGCGCTCTCCGTCGGTCACGACGACGACGTCGACCTCGGGGTTCGGACGGTTGCGGAGCAGCTCGGGGATCGAATCGCGCATGTCGAAGGGAATGAAGAGGCCGCGCGGACGCCGGTAGATGTGACTGAACTGCTGGCACGCCTCGGCGACGACCGGCGTGTAGACGATCGGCATCATCTCCTCGATGTGGGCGAGGAGAAGCCGGTAGAAGAGGATTTCGTTCGTGTCCTGCAGCGCGCGGAGCTGGATGTGCCGCCCGAGTGGCGTGCGCTTGGCGAGATAAGCCTCGTAGGCGCGGACGAGCTGGTCGTCGATCGTCTCGATCTGGTGCGGCAGGAGGCCGTGAAGCCCCAGCCGCGTCCGCTCCTCGGCGGTGAACGCCGTTCCCTTGTTCCACGCGGGCGACTGCAGGAGCGGCGTCCCGCGCAGCCCGTCCGGGCGGCGGTGCGCGGCGTTCGTCGGCATCGTCCCTTACGTTACTCCGGAAGGGGGCGGGCCGTTCGCACCGCCCAGCGCAGCTTGGCGGCGGTGGAGCGGGGATTCGCGCGGCG
>JARXKK010000057.1 GCA_030278895.1 Acidobacteriota bacterium | reverse complement strand
GCCGAGATCAGGTCCATCGGCAGCGGGAAGATGATCGTGGAGTTCTTCTCGGTCGCGATCTCCGTCAGGGTCTGAAGGTATCGAAGCTGCAACGTGGCGGGCTCGCGCCCGATGATCGCCGCCGCCTCGGAAAGCTGCTTCGAGGCCTCGAACTCACCGGAGGCGTGGATGATCTTCGCGCGCTTTTCGCGCTCGGCCTCCGCCTGCTTCGCCATCGCCCGCTGCATCTCGATCGGCAGGTCGACGGCCTTCAGCTCCACCATCGTGACCTTGATTCCCCAGGGATCCGTGTGCTTGTCGAGGATCTCCTGCAGGCTCTCGTTCAGCTTGTCGCGCGAGGAGAGCAGCTCGTCGAGCGTGGCCTGACCCAGGACCGAGCGCAGGGTGGTCTGGGAGAGCTGCGAGGTGGCGTAGAGGTAGTTCTCGACCTTCACGACCGCCTTCGACGGGTCCATGACGTGGAAGTAGACGACCGCGTTCACCTTCACCGACACGTTGTCGCGTGTGATGACGTCCTGCGGCGGGACGTCGAGGACCACCGTGCGCAGCGAGATGCGCACCATCGTCTCGAACGGCCAGAAGATGAGCGTCAGACCGGGGCCTTTCGGGGCGGGCGAGAGACGGCCCAGCCAGAAGGTCACAGCCCTTTCGTACTCGTTCAGGACGTTGATCCACTTCGACAGAAAGATCAGCCCGACGAAGAGAACCGGGACGAGGAGGGTCAGATTCGACATGAGTCTCCTTAAGCCCCTTTCGGGGCAGGACGGACGAGGACGAGAAGTCCGTCGAGGCCGGTGATCTCGACGTTTTCACCGGCGGCGACCGGCTCGGAGGATCGCGCTTCCCAGAGGGCGCCGTCCACGAAGATCTTGCCTGTGGGGGCGAAGGCCGTGCGCGCGGCCACGACCTGACCCACGAGGACGCCGGAGCCCGTGCGATCGGGCAGCCGCTTCACGGCGAGGGCCCTGAACGAGAGGGCCGCGAGAATCGCCGCGGTCGTGACGGCCCCCGCGACGAGCGTCGCGAGCTCGCCACGCGGGGCGCCGGCCCGGTCGGGAAACAGCAGGAGGCCGCCGAGCACGATCGCCGCCGCCCCCCCCACGGCGAGAACGCCGTGCGCCGTGAGCTTCACCTCGAGGAAAAAGAACAGGGCGCCCAGCACGATGAGAAAGACGCCCGCGCCGTTCACGGGAAGCACCGACATCGCGAAGAGCGCGAGGACGAGGCAGATCGCACCGAGGACACCGGGCAGGATTCCGCCCGGGTGGGAAAGCTCCGAGTAGAGGCCGACCAGCCCCACGAGGAAGAGAATGCCTGCGAGAGCGGGGCTCGCGATCACGCCGAGGATCCGCTCCTTGCGCGTCATCTCCCGCGGCTCGGTCGCGAGACCGGCCGTCTTCAGGACGACGTCGGGCCTTCCGACGCGCTTCGCCGTGCGCCCGTCGAGCCGCGCAAGCAGCTCCGGCACGTCGCGCGCGACGACTTCGATCAGCTTGCGCTTCTCGGCCTCGGTCTCGGAATACGACGTCGCGTCCGTAACGGCCTTGACGGCGTCGTCCACCGGGCGGCCCCGGGGCTCGGTGACAGAGCGGAGCAGCGCCGAGACGTCCTCCCCCACTTTCTTCGCGATCGTCTTCGGAAGGTCCTCGCCGCCTCCCCCGACGGGCGACGCGGCGCCCGCGTTCGTGCCCGGCGCCATCGCAGCGACGTCGCACGCCATGAGGATGAGGAACCCCGCCGAGGCGGCCTGCGAGCCGGGAGGCGCGACCCAGCCCACGACCGGCACGGGCGAGCCCAGGATCGCCCGCGTGATTTCCCGTGTGGAGTCGAGCCGGCCGCCGGGCGTGTCGATGCGGAGGATCACCAAGGGAGCTCCGGAGTTTCCCGCGTCGCGGATCGCATCCGACACGAAGCGCGCGCTCACGGCGTGGATCTCGGAGTTGAGCTCGACGACCGGCACGGGCGCCGCGGCGAAGGCGGCCGAGGCCGCGAGCGACCCGAGGAGGAAGAGAGCGAGAGTCGCAACCGGGCGCACGACCTCATTATAGGTTCGTGTTAGAACGCACCGTGCGCTGGAAGCCGGTCGATGCACTGACGTCGCTCTTTGCGGCAGGCCTCGTCGTGGCCGGCCTCCTCCATCTGAAGGCGCTGGAGTCTCCGGGGGTTCTCCTGAGAATGAGCGTGGTGGCGGCCGTGCCCGCGCTCGTCGCTCTCCTGCGGGCGCGCCATCCGAACCCTTCTAAGAGTCTCGAAATCTTCTTCGATTACTACGTGATCGCCTGCGTCGTCGTGATCTTCGACGGGCTCGGGCCGCTCATCCGGGCCGTGAACCCCGTCGACAAGGACGTCCACCTCATCGCGTTCGACCGGTGGCTGACCGGCACGAACCCGACGGTGGCGCTCGAGCGGTTCGCGACGCCGCTTCTCTCGGACGTCCTGACGGTCTTCTACTCCCTTTACTACTTCCATCCCATCGTCCTCGGGACCCTCGTCCTCCTGGACGACCGCGCGCGCCCTCCCGCCTCGCGGGATTTTTCGCGGTACGCGTTCACGATGGTCTTCGTCTTCTTCGTGAGCTACGTGGGCTACTTCCTCGTTCCGGCCGTCGGCCCGCGCTTCACGGTGACGCACGCCGGTCCGCTGCCGCGCGGGACCGTCTCGCAGGTCATCGACCACACGCTCGACTGGCTCGAAAGCAACAAGCGCGACTGCTTCCCGTCCGGCCACACCATGGTCGTCGTCGCGGTCCTCCTCGAGGCCGCGCGGCGGTCGAAGAAGACCTTCTGGATCTTCCTGCCGTTCGCCGTCGGGCTCGTGATGGCGACGGTCTATTGCCGCTACCACTACGTGGCGGACGTCCTCGCGGGCTTCACCCTCGCGTTCGTGGCCGTCCCGCTCGGGAACGCGCTCTACAGGCGCTTCTCGACGATCCTGTAGCGGCGGTAGACGCGCCCGCCGAAGACCTCGAGCGGCTTCAGGATTTCGAGATTGTCCTCGAGCATCCAGGAGAACTCGGCCGTTTCGTACTTCAGCCGGACGGCTTCCTTCACGGCCTCGGAGTAGAGGAGCGAGTCGAACCCGCGCCGGCGGTACTCGGGCAGGATGCCGAGAGCCATCGTCCGGCAGCGATTGATCTTCTTCTTCAGGAGGAGGAATTTCAGCCACCCGAAGGGGAAGAGAGAACCGCCGAGCTCGTGGAGCACGAGGTTGTAGTCGGGCAAGGCCAGGTAGAACGCGACCGGCTTGCCCTCCAGCTCGACGAACATGACCCACGGCGGATGGATGAGGGGCTTCAGCTTTTTCGCCATGGCGTCGATCTCGTCCGACGTCATCGGAACGAAGCCCCAGTTCTTCTCCCAGGCCCTGTTGTAGATCTCCTTGACGATCGCGAGCTCCTCCGCGAAGCGGTCCATCCGGATCGTGCGCACGACGAGGCGCCCCTTCTCGCGCCGCTTCACCGCGTCCGCGATCCGCAAGAGGCGCCCCAGCGACCGGCCGTCCGCCGGAGCCAGGATCGCGACGACGTCCTTGATCTTGGCGTACCCGGCCGCCGCGAAGAGATCGAGGTAGTACGCCGGGTTGTACGTCATCATCAGGAACGGGATCCCCGGCTCGCTCTCGGAGGGAACCAGCGCCCCAACCTCCTCGTTCATCGAGGGGTTGACCGGACCGCGGACGCGCGAAGCCTCCGGAAGCACGCGGCGCACCCAGGCCTCGGCCTCGCGGAAGAGGGCATTCGCGACCTCTCCGTCATCTTCACATTCGAAAAATCCGAAAAATCCAATCCTTTCTTCGTGCACCCGGTTGTGCTCGTCGTCGACGATGGCCGCGATGCGGCCCACGACCCGTCCGTCTTTCCGCGCGAGAAAGAGCCCGCGTTTCGCGTGTTTCCAGAACGGGTTCTTCGCCTCGTCGAGCACCCAGCGGACGTCCGACCGCAGCGGCGGCGCCCAATTGACGTCTCCGGCGTAGATCCGGTACGCGAGCTCGACGAATTCCTCGAGATCGGACTTCGAGGAGACGGGATCCACCCGCACGTGCGCTATCGTGCTGGTCGCGGGGCGGTCATTTTCGAGGAGACTCATGGGCGACGCTCTCTTTCTTCACCGGCTCCAGTTCGCCTTCACCCTGATCTACCATTATCTCTTCCCCGTCCTGACGATGGGGCTGGCGTTCCTGATCGTCGTGATGAAGGCGCTGAGCTTCCGAAACGGCGGGGAGCGCTGGAACGAAGCCGCGCGCTTCTGGATCCGAATCTTCGGCATCAACTTCGCGGTCGGCGTCGTGACGGGCATTCCCATGGAGTTCCAGTTCGGGACGAACTGGGCGCGCTTCTCCCGTTACGCCGGCAACGTCATCGGACACACGCTGGCGATGGAGGGCGTCTTCGCCTTCTTCCTGGAATCGAGCTTCCTGTCGGTCCTCGTCTTCGGTGAAAAGCGTCTTTCCCGCGCCGGGCACTTCGCGGCCGCGATCGCGCTCTTCGTCGGGAGCTGGCTCTCCGGCTACTTCATCATCGCGACGAACGCCTTCATGCAACATCCGGTCGGACACCGCGTCGCGGCGGACGGCTCACTCGTCCTCGCGGACTTCAAGGCCTTCCTCTTCAACCCCTGGGCGATCGCGCAGTACGCGCACAACATGATCTCGACCGTCGTAACAGCCTCCTTCGTCATGGCCGCGCTGGGCGCTTTCTATCTTCTCCAGGGGAAGCATCTGGAACAGGCCCGCCTCTTCCTGAAGCTCGGCACGACGGCCGGCCTGATCTCGAGCGTCCTCGTGGCCTTCCCCACCGGCGACCGACAAGCCAAGCTCGTCGCCCGCCACCAGCCCGTGGCGCTCGCCGCCATGGAGGGCCGTTTCGAAAGCGGGGCTCGCGCCGGTCTCAACATGATCGGCCAGCCCAACGTGAGGGAACGCCGCCTCGACAATCCCATCACGGTGCCCCTCGCACTGAGCGTTCTCGCTTTCGGACACACGGCGAGCGAGGTTCAAGGCTTGAACGCGTTTCCGGAGAGGGACTGGCCCGACAACATCGAGCTTCTCTACTACGCCTTCCACATCATGGCGGGTCTCGGGACGATCCTGATCGCGATCATGGCGGCCGCGTGCCTGCTGGAATGGATGGGCCGGCTGGAGAGGACCGGCCCGATGCTCTGGGTGCTGATGCTGGCGTTTCCCTTTCCCTATATCGCGGTCATCGCCGGATGGGTCACGACGGAGCTGGGACGGCAACCCTGGCTCGTCTACGGCCTCTTCCGGACGGCTCAGGGCTCGAGCCCCACGGTGCACGGCGGCACGGCGCTCTTCACGCTGCTGGGCTTCTGCGGGCTCTATCTCGTCCTTGGCGTGCTCTTTCTCTTTCTGGTCGCGCGGGAGATCGGTCACGGACCGTCGCCCGCGACACCACGGCGCGAGGAGGCCCATGCCTGAGCTCTGGTATGCCATCGCCGTCCTGATGCTCACGGCCTACGTCGTCCTCGACGGCTTCGACTTCGGTGCCGGAGCCCTCCACCTGTTCGTCGCAAAGACCGATTCCGAGCGTCGCCAGGTCCTCGCCGCGATCGGCCCCTACTGGGACGGAAACGAAGTCTGGCTGCTGGCGGCCGGCGGCGCCCTCTTCGTCAGCTTCCCGAAGGTCCTTTCCTCCGGAATCTCGGGCTTCTATTTCGCGATTTTTCTCGTCCTCTGGTCTCTCATCCTGCGCGGGATCGCGATCGAATTCCGGAGCCACGTGAACGACTCGATGTGGCGCCGGGCGTGGGACGTCGGGTTCGCCGTTGCGAGCATCCTCCTCCCCGTGTTTTTCGGCGCCGCCCTGGGGAACCTGATTCGCGGCGTCCCGCTGGACCCGGACGGCTGGTTCGAGCTCGCGCTGTTTACGGACTTCACGGCGAGGGATCCCGTGGGCATCCTCGACTGGTACACCGTCCTCGTGGGAATCTTCGCGCTCACGGCCCTGGTCGGGCATGGCGCGACGTTCCTCGCCTGGAAGACGGACGGCTCCGTGCACGAGAGGAGCCGCGCGCTCGTGCGCCGGCTTCATGTCGTGGTCGCGGTTCTCTGGGTCGCCGTAACGGCGGCGACGACGGTCGTCAATCCCGATCTCCTCGCGGCGCTGCCTCGGCGTCCCCTCGCGATCTTTCTTGCCGCCGGGGCGGCCGCGGGCCTCGCCACCGTCTTCGCCGGCTCGTCGCGCGGGCACGATCGCGCCGCGTTCCTCGGCTCGTCTTCCTTCCTCGCCGGCCTCTCGACGGCGACCGCGACCTGCGTCTTCCCGGTCATGTTGCGGTCCACGTCGAATCCCGCGCTCTCTCTCACCGCCCACAACGCGGGCGGCGATCCCGCGGGGCTTCGGACAGCGGTCGGCTGGCTCGCGATCGGTCTTCCCCTGGCCGTCCTCTACTTCGTCATCGTCTTCCGCCTGCATCGCGGGAAGGCGGTCGCCGCGGCGGAAGGCGAAGGGTACTGAGAGACCTCAGCCGCGGAAGAAAACAAACGTGATCAGCACGAAAAGCGGGAGGAGCACGGCCGCCGCGCGGGCCGCGAATCCGAAGAAGGAAGGCATCGCGACGCCCCGCGAGACGGCGATCGAGCGCACGAGAAAGTTCGGCCCGTTTCCGATGTAGGTCAGCGCGCCGAAGAAAACGGCGCCCGTCGAGATCGCCTCGAGGATTTTCGCCGGAACCCCGGCCACCTCGGGCCGGCCGAGCCCGCGCGCGAGCGCGAGGAACGCCGCATACGTCGGGGCGTTGTCGAGACAGGCCGAGAGCGCGCCGGTCGCCCAGAAGAATTGCCAGGGGCGCGTGAACCCGAGCATCGGGGCGCGCTCCCTGAGCACGGCGAGCGCCGGCTCCATCGTCACGAAGATGCCCGCGAAGAGGATCGCGACCTCCAGGATCGGATGCCACGAGAACCCGGTCTCGGTACGCTGTTTGCGCGGCGTGAGCGGGAAGCTGAGAGCCGCCGAGAGGAGATACGCGGCTTCGCGGTAGGGAGCCTCCAGGAAGGCCGTCGCCGCCACGATGCCGCAGAGGAGAGGCAGGTTCCAGCGCCCCGAGATGCGAATCGGCCGCCGCGTGGTCTCGTCGGCCCGTATGGCCTCGCGCGGCTCCGCGGCGTAGCGTCTCCTCTCGACGAGGAAGTAGGTCCCGAGGAGGGCGGCGAGGGCGAGCGCCCACACCCGGACGAGCCTGAGCGTCCAGAAGAACGGTACGCCCGCGAGGTAGCCGAGAAAGAGAGGCGGGTCTCCGAGAGGCGTGAGGCATCCGCCGACGTTCGAGACCACGAGGATGAAGAAGAGGACTGTGTGGGAGACGTTCTTTCTCTCGGAGTTGACCTCGAGCACGAGGCGGATGAGCAGCATCGACGCGCCGGTCGTGCCGATGATGGAGGCGAGGAGCCCGCCGATCGCGAGCAGGCCGACGTTCGTGGCCGGACGCGCCGGGATGTCTCCCGTGATGCGAATGCCCGACGTGACCACGTAGAGCGAGCCGAGGAGGAGGACGAACGAAAGGTACTCGGGCACGACGTGGCCGAGGGCGCCAGGGCGCCCGAAGGCGACCGGAAGCGCCGCGAGGCCCGCGACGAGGGCCTGAAAGCCGGGCCTGCCCCATCGCACGGGAACGGTGAGGGGCAGGACGGCGATCGAGAGAAGAAGGGCCGCGAACGGCAGGAGCCAGAGCGCCGGTGTCTCCATCGTGCGCGAAGCTCGTCCTTCCTTTACGGCTAGGCGACCAGCCCGAGCTCGCGGCCGACCTTGTGGAACGCCTCGAGCGCGCGCGTGAGGTGGGCCCGCGTGTGCGTCGCCATGTACGACGTGCGAATGAGCGCGCGCCCCGGAGGCGAGGCGGGGCTCACGACGGCGTTCACGAAGACGCCTTCGTTCTCCAGCATCTTCGCCATCTTGAAGGCGACGAGATCGGGTCCGACGACGATGGGAATGACGGGCGTCGAGGAATCGCCGCAGTCGAAGCCGATCGCGCGGAGGGCCGTGAGCATGAAGCGCGTGTTCTCCCAGAGGCGGTCCCGGCGCTCGGGTTCGCTCTCGATGATGTCGAGGGCGGCGAGGACGGCCGCGACGGACGCGGGCGGCGGGGCCGCGGTGAACATGAGCGCCCGCGCCCGGTGCTTGACGAACTTGATCACGTCCGGATCGCCCACGACGAAACCGCCCACCGTCGCGAGCGACTTCGAGAACGTTCCCATGATGATGTCGACCCTGTCCTCGATGCCGAAGTGCTCGGCCGTGCCGCGGCCGTGCTTGCCGAGGACGCCCACGCCGTGCGCGTCGTCCACCATGAGCGCCATGTCGTAGTCGTCGCAGATCTCGGCGTATTCCGGCAGAGGGGCGATGTCGCCCTCCATCGAGAAGACCCCGTCGATCACGAGCATCCGCCCGTTCCGGTCCCCGTTGAGCGCCAGGAGGCGCCGGAGATCGGCCGGATCGTTGTGCTTGAACTTCTTCACCTCGGCGCCGACCGCGAGGCGCGCGCCGTCGTAGATGCAGGCGTGGTCCTGGCGATCGAGATAGATCGAGTCGCCCTTGCCCGCGAGGGACGAAATGACGCCGAGGTTGACGAGGAAACCCGTGGAGAACGTGACGCAGGCGGGCTTCTTCATGAAGTCCGCGAGGCGCTCCTCGAGCTGCACGTGAATGTCGAGCGTTCCGTTGAGGAGACGGCTGCCGGCGCAGCCCGCGCCGTACTTCCGCACGGCGGCGATCGCGGCTTCCTTGATTCTGGGGTGCGAGGTCAGGCCGAGATAGTTGTTCGACCCGAGCATGACCATCTCGCGGCCACCCATCGTGACGACCGGATCCTGGCCGGACTCGATGGTCCGGAAGAACGTGAACAGGCCCGCGGCCCGGAGGTCGTCCGGCGCGGTGTAGGTCCGACACTTGTCGAAGATTGAGCGATTTCCGGCGTGCGCCGCGACGGTGTTCGGCCGCCCGAGCACCGGCTCACCCTCAGCGGCCATCGGCCGCGCCATTCGAGGCTGTGTCATTCGGCTCCCCTGTCCGCCGGATTTTACCACCCCTGTCCACGATCCAGCCGCGGTCGAGATACCAGTCCCACGTCAGCTTCGCTCCTGTTCGAAAGTCTGTTCGAAACGGCTGCCCGAGAGCGACTTGCGCCTCCGATACGTCACAGAGCCAGGCAGCTTGCAGCATCTCGTCCGCCTTCTCGCTGTTGAAGACGGGTGGCCCTTTTCCGAACGCCGAAAGAGCGCCGACAAGCCGGCCGGCGCCACGGATCGCGGCGGCCGGGATCGGCAGGCGAAAGGGGCGTCGGGACGGCAAGTCGGCAAGGGTGGCCGCGATGGCGCCGAAATCCAGGACCTCGGGGTGAGCCACGAAGAATGTCTCTCCGCGAGGTCCCCTCTCGAGGGCTCCCACCACCGCTGCGGCCGCATCCGGGCCGTAGACCATGTGGATCCGAGGCTTCCCCCCGGCGATGACCGGCACGAGGCCCCGCGAGGCGGCAACGAACAGATCCCGAATCGCGGTCTCCCGAGGACCGTAGACGGCGCAGGGCCTCAGGATCGTGAATGGCACGCCCGCGCCCTTCAGGGCTTCTTCGCCGGCGAGCTTGGAGCGCCCGTACGAGGAGACGGGGCGGGCCGTGTCCGACACCTTCACGGGAGTTCCGCCAAGGCTCGGGCCGCCGGCGGCCTGTGACGACACGAGGACGACGTGAGCGTGCGCCGCGTGCGCGCGAACCGCCGCCGCGACGTTCGCGGTCCCGCCCGCGTTCGCGTCCATGTACTCGGCCTCGTTGCGCGCCGACGTCTTCCCCGCCACGTGGACGACGGCGGAGGCGCCCTCGACGAGCGCGGGCAGCGTCGTGGCGTCGCGCACGTCGCCCTTTACGAGGTCGACGCCCGCTCCCTTCAGCCACGCAACGTCGTCCGGGCGGCGCACGAGCGCACGCACACGGAACCCGGCCCCAAGGAGCGCGTCCGCGACGTGGCTACCCACGAAGCCCGTGCCTCCCGTCAGCGCGACGAGGTCGCCCCTCGACATCGACATCGCGCGACTCTACCGCAGGGCTAGAATCCGCGGCGATCATGAAACACATTGCCTTCGCCGCCGCCGCGACGCTCGCGCTTGCGCTGCCTGCCGCGGCCCTCGAAACGCCTCGCAAGATCGTCGACTACGACATCAGGGTCTCCTTCGACCCCGAGACGAAGATCGTCGAAGGATCGGAGACGCTGAAGTGGACGAACCCGTCGGACGCCCCGGTCGGCGAGCTGCGCTTCCACCTCTACTGGAACGCGTTCCGCAACGACCGCTCGACCTTCTTCAAGGAATCCGGCGGGCAGCTGCGCGGCGACAAGGCCGAGACGGGCAAGGGCTGGGGCTACACGGACGTGACGTCGATGAAGTGGGACGGCGCGGAGCTGATCAAGGGGGCCCGCTTCGAAAGCCCGGATGACGGCAACCCGGACGACCGAACCGTCCTCGCCGTCCCGCTTCCCCGCCCCGTGGCGCCCGGCGAGACCGCGACGCTCGCGATCGCCTGGAAGGCGAAGGTTCCGAAGGTCTACGCGCGCGCGGGCTACGTCCGCGACTTCTTCATGTTCGGACAGTGGTTCCCGCAGATCGGCGTCTACGAGCCGGCGGGCCGCCGCCGCCGGACGGACGCGGGCTGGAACTGCCACCAGTACCACGCGAACTCCGAGTTCTACGCGGACTGGGGCGACTGGCGCGTGGCGATCACGCTGCCCGAGAAGTTCGTCGTGGGCTCGGCGGGCGCGCTCGTCGACACGAAGACGGCGGGCGGGAAGAAGACGCTCACGTTCGAACAGAAAGCCGTCCATAACTTCGCGTTCACGGCCGATCCGCGGTACGTCGTCGTCGAAGACGCCTTCGACCCCGCGAAGGACATCCCGAAGGACGAGATCGCGCTGGCCTCGAGGACGCTCGGCCGCTCCGAAGCCGAACTCCGCGCCGGGTTCCACAAGGTCGCGATCAAGCTCTACCGCCAGCCGGAGCACGGCGCGTTCGACCGGCGCCATATCGAGGCGCAGAAGTGGGCGCTCGCGTGGACGGGCCTCTGGGCGTTCCCCTACCCCTACGCGCAGATCTCCATCGTCGACACGCCGGAGGACGGCCTGGGCGCGACCGGCATGGAGTACGAGACGATCTACACGACGGTCTCGCTGAAGTGGATGTCGCGCTGGCCGTTCACCCGGCTCTTCGTCCCGGAGACGGTCACGATCCACGAGTTCACCCACGGCTACTGGATGGGCCTCGTCGCCTCGAACGAGTTCGAGGAGAGCTGGATGGACGAGGGCATCAACACCTTCACCGAGCTCGTGATGGTGGACCGCAAGTACGGAACCTATCTCGAGCTGCCGCCCGGAATCGGCGTTACGAACGAGGAGAGCAATCGTGTCTCGGCCCTCACGCAGGACCACGACCCGATCCTCTCGAGCTCCTGGAAGTACGCGACGGAGAACTCGTACGCGCGGAACTCCTACCCGCAGCCCGGCACGACGATCCAGCAGATCCGCCGCCTTCTCGGCGAACAGGCGTTCTGGCGAGCGTTCCGCGGCTACGCGGAGAGATGGAGATTCGACCATCCGACGTCCGAGGACTTCTTCGACTTCATGCGAGCGTCCGGAAATCCCGTCGTCGCGGCGCTGATCCAGAAGACCTGGTACGGCCGGGGCTGGGTGGACTTTTCCATTCTCACCGCGACCACGCGCCCGGACGACGGGTTCACGGGCTTCGACGACGCGGACAAGCCCGTCAATTTCGACCCCGACCCGAAGAAGAAGCCGCCGGAAAAGCCGGACGAGAAGAAGCACAAGGGCCCTTGGCGGTCGCTCGTGACCGTCTCTCGCGATGGCGACATCGAGATGCCCGTGAATGTCGCCCTGACTTTCAAGGACGGCACCACCGTGAAGCGCACATGGGACGGCGCGAGCGGCTGGATCAAGTACCGCGTCACGTCCTCGTCGCCGCTCGTGAAGGCCGAGGTGGACCCCGAGCGCCGGGCCGTCCTCGACCGCAACCCCTGGAACAACGCACGCTTCACGAAGAAGTACGAAGGCCCGTCGGCCGCCGCCAAGAGCCGGACGTACGCCCTGCATCTCGTTGAAATCCTGCTTTCCACGCTGTGGGGTGTCCTGTGAGCGCGATGTCCCGCGGATTCTCCACGGCCATTCGCCACCGCCGCCTCGCGGGCGTTCTCTGGCTCTCCCTCCTCGCCTCGGCGCTCGTGTCGTGGTTCCCCCTCAAGAAACTGTTCCAACCCATGGACGAGGGCGCGTTCCGCGAGGCGCTCGTGAAGGGGTGGGACGGCTGGGGATTTCTGTCGTTCCTGGTCTCCCGGGGCCCGGAGATCGGCGTCGCCCTTGCGGCCGTGACCGGCGCGTTCATCGTCTTCGCGCTGCTCCAGATCTTCCTGACGGGCGGCGTGCTCCGCATCCTCATCGACGGCAGGCCTCGCCCCGTTTTCGCGCGCGTCGTCGCCGAATCGGCCGGCCTCTTCAAGGCGAACCTCTGGGCAACGGCGCGCTTCGCGCTGACGGCCGGCATCTGGATGGCCCTCCTCGTCGCGGTGCCCGTCGCTCTCCTCGGAAAGCTCGGCAAGGACGCGCCGCCGAACACGTTCCTCCCGGACCTCGCCTTCTGGTGGGCCGTCGTCGTGGGCGCGGTCGTTCTCCTGAATGTAGGACTGAGGTTCGACCTCGCGCGCGTCGCGCTCGCGCGCGGCGACGCGCGAAACGCGCGCGGGGCCTATCGCGTCGCGAAACAAAGTCTCAGCGGACGCCGCCTCTCCGGAATCAGGATCGTCCTGTTCTGGCTCGCCCTCGGGGTCGCCGTACAGGCGGTCTTCACGAGCGCCGGCCTCCGGATCAATCCCCGCACGAACAGCGCCGTCACCGGACTCCTCGTATTCCGGCAGTTCGGGTTCTTCCTGCTCGCGATGGTTCGCGTGGGCTTCTGGGCCGCTCTCCTCGCCTGGGAGGAGCGCCGGCGCCCGGCTTACTCCGTCATCGGGAGCGCGAGCGGCGGGACCACGTGGAAGTCGAGCGAGGAGATCGCGACGAGCGCGGCCGCGAGCGCCTCGCCCGAAACCGGCTCGAGCGTCACCACGAACGGCAGCGCGCTCTTGTCCTCGTAGGGGGCCTGAAACACGGCGTCGATGTTGATGCCGTGCTCCGCGAGGATCCGCGCGAGGTCCGCGAGAATTCCGGGACGGTCCTTCACGATGAAGCGCAGGTAGAAGGGCGACACGAATTCCTCGGCCGCCGCGGGCGTGCACGGCTCGAGTGACGCGAAGCCCAGCGGCGGGGCCTGGACGCCGGGAGCGCCGCCGCGGGCGATTTCCACGACGTCGGCGAGGACGGCCGTCGCGGTCGGATCGCCGCCTGCGCCGCGCCCCGAGAACACGAACGGCCCGCCGCTCTCCCCCCGGACCTCGACCGCGTTGAACGGCCCGGTCACCTTCGCGAGGAGAGACGCTTCGGAAACGAAATGCGTCCTCACCGAGAGGAGGAGACGGCCGCTCGGGGCAACACGCGCCACCGCGAGCTGGCGCGGGGTCCGCCCGAGCCTCTTCGCATAGACGAAATCGCACGGCAGGAGGCGCGTGATGCCCTCCCGTGCGATCTGGTCGACCGAGACGTCCCGCCCGAACGCGAGCCTCGCGAGGAGCGCGAGCTTGTACGCGGCGTCGTCGCCCTCGACGTCGCTCGCGGGATCGGCCTCCGCGTAGCCGAGGCGCTGCGCGTCCTCGAGAACGTCGGCGTAGGGACGCCCCGTGGCCTCCATCTCCGTCAGGATGAAGTTGCACGTGCCGTTCAGAATCCCCGAGACCGCGGTGACGCGGTCGCCGGTGAAGCTCGAGCGGAGGGCCCTCAGGATCGGAATCCCCCCCGCCACGGACGCTTCGATGCCGAGGCCCGCGCCTTTCTCCCGCGCGAGCTGCTGGAGCGCGGTTCCATGTTTCGCGAGCAGCATCTTGTTCGCGGTCACGACGCTCTTCCCGGCACCGAGCGCCGCGCGGATGAGGCCGTTCGCGGGCTCGATACCGCCGAGGAGCTCCACGACGACGTCGACTCTGGGATCCGTCGCCACGGAGGCGAGATCCGAAGTCCAGCGCACCCCGGCACCGAGAACGGCGTCTCGTTTGGTGTCGGCTCCACGGGTCCCGACGGCGACGAGGGAGAGATTCACGCCTCGCCGGAGCGCGAGGTCGGCGGCTTCGCGCGTCAGGAGCCGCGCGAACGCGCGACCCACCGTGCCGAAGCCGATCAGGCCGACGCCGATCGGGCGGGTCAGGTCGCTTTTCATCGGCGCGCAATGTACGGTACGCGCTCGTCCCGGTCAAAGAGATCAGCCAGGAGGCCGCGATGCCCGCATCCGCCATTCTTCCCCTTCTCGTTCTCCTTGCGCAGCCGCAGGCCGCCCGGCCCGACGCGGCGCACGACACCACACCGGAGAGTTCGAAGCCGGTGGAGGCCAGGAAGGAAGACAAGAAGGAAGAAAAGGAAGTCCCGCCCGTCGTCACGCGCCACGAAATGCGCGCGGGCGGACGGCTGCTGAAGTACACGGCGACGACCGGCCTCATGCCGCTCAGGACCGAAACCGGAGATCTCGAGGCGAACGTCTTCTATGTCGCCTATACGCTGGACCGCGGCGCCGCGCCGGTCGAGAAGCGTCCCCTCATGTTCTCGTTCAACGGCGGCCCGGGCTCTTCGTCCGTGTGGCTCCACCTCGGCGCGCTCGGGCCGAAGCGCGTGAAGATGAAGGACGACGGCATGATGCCGCCGCCTCCGTACGCGCTCGTCGACAACGACGACACGTGGCTCACGGAAGCCGATCTCGTCTTCATCGATCCCGTCGGGACGGGTTACAGCCGCGCCGCGAAACCCGAGCTCGGCAAGAAGTTCTGGGGCGTGGAAGGCGACATCGCCTCGGTCGGCGAGTTCATCAGGCTCTACCTCGCGCGGAACGAGCGCTGGGCGTCGCCGCTGTTTCTCGTGGGCGAGAGCTACGGCACGACGCGGGCCGCGGGGCTCTCGGGATACCTGGTCGAGAAGGGTATCGCGTTCAACGGCATCGTCCTCGTGTCGTCCATCCTCAATTTCCAGACCGCGCGGTTCACGAAGGGGAACGACCTCCCCTACCCGCTCTTCCTGCCGACCTACACGGCGACGGCCTGGTACCACAAGAAGCTCCCCGCCGACCTTCAGGCAATGCCGCTCGGCACCGTTCTCACCGAGGTCGAGACGTTCGCGAAAGCGGAGTACCCCACGCAGCTCGCGAAAGGCGATGCGTTGACCGCGGCCGAGAGGAAGGCGCTCGCCGGCCGCCTCGCGCGCTATACCGGTCTCGACCCGGCGTGGCTCGACCGCGCGGAGTTCCGTGTCGAGATCCAGCATTTCTGCAAGGAGCTGCTCCGGAACGAGCGGCGCACCGTGGGCCGCCTCGACACGCGCTTTCAGGGCATCGACGAGAGCGGCGTCTCGGAACGGCCGGAATTCGACCCGAGCATGACGGCCATCCGCCCGCCCTACACGGCGATGTTCAACCAGTACGTGAGGAGCGTGCTCGGTTACAAGTCCGACGCGACGTACCACATCATGGGCGGGGGGATCGGGCCGTGGGACTGGGGCTCCCACAACGGCTTCGCCGACACGAGCGAGTCGCTGCGGCAGGCGTTCGCGAAGAACCCCGACATGAAGCTCTTCGTCGCCTCCGGCCACTTCGACCTCGCGACGCCCTACTTCGCGACGCAGTACACGCTCGCGCACCTCGGCCTCGAGCCCGGCCAGCGCGCGCGGATCACCGCGAAGGAATACGAGGCGGGTCACATGATGTACATCCACACGGGCGAGATGGCGAAGCTGCGAAAGGACGTCGGGACCTTCCTGAAGGACGCGTTGCCGCCGCCCTGATCGATCCGGGAACCGAATCTCCGCACGCGGGTCCAATCCTGCGAAAGGAGACCCCCATGCGCCACCAGGTTCTCACCGCCCTTCTCCTCGCCGCCGGAGCGGCAAACGCGTCGTCCCCTTCCGGATTCGGTCTCGATGTTCTCGTGAACGGAAGCCCCCGTCCCGAGTTCGCGGCCCGAGGCACCGTCTACGTGGAGGCCTTGAAGGGGCACGACTACGGCCTCCGCCTCACGAACCCGACGGGCAGCCGGGTCGCCGTGGCCCTGTCCGTCGACGGGCTGAACACGATCGACGCGAAACACACGTCGGCGCGGGAGGCACGCAAGTGGGTCCTCGCGCCTTACGAGACCGTCGTCATCCCCGGCTGGCAGGTGAACAACGCCGTGTCCCGCAAGTTCGTCTTCACCGGCGAGCGCGGTTCCTACGGAGCGGCGCTCGGAAAGACGGAAGACCTCGGAATCATCGAGGCCGTCTTCTATCGGGAGAAGCTGCCGTATCGCTCGGGCTGGATCGAAAGACAACGGAAAGAGGAAGAGAGATTTTCTTCGAAAGACAAAGAGCGGCGTCCCGACGCACCGGCGAGCGGAACGCTTCAGGGCGCGGCGCGGGAGCCCGCACCGAGCGAAAGCGGCGCCCGCGACCATTCTCAGAACTCTTCTTCTCTTTCCGACGAATTCGCCGCGACCGGGATGGGCAACAAGACGCGCTTCGGCGTCGAGCGCGTCGACGTCGACCTCGAGAACGAACCCGCCGCCGTCGTGCGTCTCCGTTACGAATTCCGGCCGCAGCTCGTCGCCCTGGGCGTTCTGCCGAGCGACCCGGACCCCGCGCGGATCGCGCGCCGTGAGCGCGCGCGCGGCTTCGACACGTTCTGTCCCGAAGTCCGCTAGGAGAGAACCGGTCTCGGCGGGGGCGGAAGTGAAACATTCGGGCGGCCCGCTGCGTATCGAGTTAGATTGCTCGAAACGAAGGAGATGCCCGCATGACTCGCACCCGCACCCTTGCCGCCTTCCTCCTCGCCCTCGTCGCCACGCGCGGAAACGCCCAGACCCAGAAACCCGCCTCCCCCGCCGCCGACATCCTCCCCTTTGCGGCCACCGAGAAGACCCTCCCGAACGGCCTGAAGGTCATCGTCGTCCCGACCGGCTTTCCGAACATCGTCTCGCTCCAGATTCCCGTGAAGACGGGCTCGCGGAACGAGGTGGAGCCCGGTAAGTCGGGCTTCGCCCACTTCTTCGAGCACATGATGTTCCGCGGGACGAAGGCGTACCCGCCGGCGAAGTACCAGGAGATCGTCACGCGCTCGGGCGCACGCCAGAACGCCTATACGACCGACGACTACACGAACTACCACACGACGTTCCCGAAGGAAGACCTCGAGACGATGCTGAAGATCGAGGCCGACCGCTTCCAAAACCTCGAGTACGGCGAGTCCGAGTTCAAGACCGAGGCGCGCGCCGTCCTCGGCGAGTACAACAAGAACAGCGCGAACCCGATCTCGAAGCTCTACGAGGTCACGCGCGACAAGGCTTTCAACGTTCACACGTACAAGCACACGACGATGGGCTTCCTCAAGGACATCGAGGACATGCCCAACCAGTACGCGTATTCGAAGACGTTCTTCGACCGCTGGTACCGGCCCGAGCACACGGCGATCATCGTCGCGGGCGACGTGAATCCGGCCGAGACGATCCGCCTCGTCGAGAAGTACTGGGGCGGCTGGAAGAAGGGCTCGCACGCCGTCACGATCCCGCAGGAGCCGCCCGCCATGGGCCCCGTTTACGCTCACGTGCCGTGGCCGTCCGACACGCTCCCCTGGATCGTCGTCGCGTTCCACGGCCCGGCCTATTCGGAGACGAGGAAGGACCTTCCCGCCCTCGACGCCCTCTTCGACCTCACGTTCGGTCCCACGTCGGACCTCTACAAGAAGCTCGTCGAGAAAGAGCAGAAGGTCGACTCGCTCCAGCCCAACGTCGACATCAACGAGGACCCCGAGCTCGTGGGCGTCTTCACGCGCCTGAAGAAGGGGACGGATCCCGTCTACGTCCGCGACCAGATCCTCTCGGCCATGGCGGCCCTGCGCGACGCACCCGTCAACGCGAAACGCCTTGCCGAGGTGAAGTCGAACTCGCGCTACGGTCTCGTGCGCGGCCTCGACGACACCGAGCGCATCGCCGGTCTCCTCGCACGCTTCGTGCGCCTGCACCGCTCGTACGGGACGATCAACCAGTACTACCGCCTCATCGACTCCCTCACGCCGGCCGACCTGCAGGCCGCGGCCAAGACGTACCTGACGGACGCGAACGTCGTCATCACGACGCTTTCGAGGGATCCGATGCCGGCCGAGATGGCGACGCTCGCGCCGCTCGCGAGCTACGCCGCCGCGAAGGGCGGCACGCCCGGAGCGGCGGTCCCGTGGATCGTGCAGAAATCCCTGCTCCCGCGCACCGAAGTGAAGTTTCTCTTCGCCGCGGGCTCGGCGCAGGACCCCGCGGGCAAGGAGGGCCTCGCGGCCCTCACGGCTCGCATGATCGTGGACGGCGGATCCCAGGACATGCGAATCGACGAGATCAAGAGAGCGCTCTTCCCCGTCGCGGCCAGCTTCGACGCCGGATGCGACCGGGAGATGACGATCTTCACGGGTGTCGTCCACAAGGACGCCTGGAAGACGTTCGCCGACGTCGCGCTCCCGCAGCTCGTCATCCCCGGCTTCCGCGAGGAGGACTTCCGCCGCATCAAGGACGCCCAGAAGAACGCTCTTGTTCAGAACCTCCGTAACAACAACGACGAGGAGCTCGGCAAGGAGCGCCTCCAGCAGCGGGTCTTCGCAGGCACCCCCTACGGCCACCCCGTCCTCGGAACGGTCGCCGGCATCGACGCGATCACGCTCGACGACGTCAGAGCCTTCGCGCAGAAGGCGTACACGCAGGCCGCGCTCACGGTCGGCGTCGCGGGCGACATGCCCGACGAATTCGGCGCCCGGGTCAAAGCGGACGTCGCGAAGCTCCCAGCGGGTCCCGCCCTTCCCGCCCCAGCGGGAGTCGTCGGCCGCAGGTCCTCGGGGATCGATGTCGACATCGTCAAGAAGGAGACGCGCTCGACGGGCATCTCGTTCGGCTTCCCGATCGACGTGACGCGCACGCACCCGGACTTCGCGGCCCTCTCGGTCGCGCGCGCGTGGCTCGGCGAGCACCGTTCGTCCAGTTCGCACCTCTACCAGCGCATCCGCGAAGTGCGCGGCATGAACTACGGCGACTACGCCTACATCGAGGCGTTCCCCGGCGGCATGTTCCGCATGCTCCCCGAGCCGAATGTCGCGCGCCGCGCGCAGCTGTTCGAGATCTGGATCCGGCCCGTCATGCCGCAGAACGCCCGGATGGCGCTCCGCATCGCGATTCACGAGCTGGACAGGCTCGTGAACGAGGGCCTCTCCGAGGCGGACTTCCAGACGACGCGCGACTACCTCATGAAGAATGTGTACCTCCTTACGGCAACCCAGGATCACGCGCTTGGCACCGCCCTCGACCAGAAGTGGTTCGGCCTGCCGGACTACGTCACGGACATGCGGGCTAAGCTGGCGAAGCTCACGCGGGCCGACGTGAACGCGGCGGTCAGGCGGCACCTGCAGGCGAAGGACCTCTCGATCGTGATCGTCACGAAGGACGCCGAGGCCCTGAAGGCCGCGCTCGTGGCGGACGATTTCTCCCCGATCACGTACGACGGCGAGAAGCCGAAGGAGCTCCTCGACGAGGACAAGGTCGTCGGCGCGCGGAAGCTCGGCATCAAGGCCGAAGCCGTCACGATCACGCCCGTCGACGACGTGTTCGCGAAGTA
>JARXKK010000056.1 GCA_030278895.1 Acidobacteriota bacterium | reverse complement strand
GCACGACCCGCGGCGGCCTACTTCGCCAATCCGATCTGCCCGAGGACGAACGCCCACTCGAACGCCGTCTCGTGGAGAGCATCGTACCGGCCCGAAGCGCCGCCGTGCCCCGCCGCCATGTTCGTCTTGAGAAGCAGCGGATTCGCGTCGGTCTTAAGTGTGCGGAGGCGCGCGACGTACTTCGCAGGCTCGTGGTAGAAGACCTGGCTGTCGTTGAACGACGTCATGACGAGCATCGCGGGATACGCGCCCTTTCGGAGGTTTTCGTAAGGGCTGTACGACCTGATGACGTCGTACTCTTCCTTCTTCGCGGGGTTGCCCCACTCCTCGTACTCGCCGACCGTGAGCGGCAGGGTCGAGTCGCTCATCGTGTTGAGGACGTCCACGAACGGAACGTGCGCGACGACGGCGTGGAAGAGGTCGGGGCGCATGTTCGTGACCGCGCCCATGAGGAGGCCGCCGGCGCTCCCCCCCGAGATGACGAGGCGGTCCTTCGCCGCGATCTTCCCGGCGACGAGAAACTCCGCGCTCGCGATGAAGTCCGTGAACGTGTTCTTCTTCTTGAGCATCTTTCCGTCGTCGTGCCACTTCTTGCCCATCTCGGCACCGCCGCGGATGTGCGCATAGGCGACGACGACGCCGCGGTCGAGGAGCGGAAGACGGTTCGCGTTGAAGGCGTCCGGGATCACGATGCCGTACGAGCCGTAGCCGCCGAGGAGCGCAGGGAACGGCCCGTCCTTGAGCGAGCGCGTCTTGCCGTCCGCTGTCTTCGCGCGCCACACGACCGAGATCGGGATCTTCGTGCCGTCCGAAGCGGTCGCCCACAGGCGCTCGGACGCGTAGAGGGTGCGGTCGTAGCCGGGGACTTCCTGCTCCTTGAGGAGCTTCGAGGTCTTCGCGTCCATATCGTAGTCGAAGATCGAGCTCGGCGTGACGAGCGACTGGTAGCCGTACCGGAAGACGTTCGTGTCGAAGACGCGGTTCGTGTCCGAGAACACCGCGTAGACGGGCTCGGGAAACGCGATCCCGTGCGACGCCTGCGTCGTGAGGTTCGTGATCGTGAGGCGGGGCAGCCCGTTCGCGCGCTCGTGGAGAACGAGGTGATTCGCGAAGAGGTCGGTGTCCTCGAGCATGACGCCTTCGCGGTGGGGAACGATCTCCTTCCAGTTCGCGCGTCCCGGGGACTCGACGGGCGCGGTGACGAGCCGGAAGTTTCGTCCTCCCGAGTTCGTCCGTATGTAGAAAAGTTCTCCGCGGTGGTCGACTTCGTATTCGTGCTCCTGCTCGCGCGGGGCGACGACCGTGAAGGCACCCGCGGGCGTGTCGGCCTTCAGGACCCGCGCTTCGGACGTCGTGTGGCTGCCCGCGGACAACACGAGCCACGCCCGGCTGCGCGTCCGGCCGATCGACACGCTGAAGCGCTCGTCCTTCTCCTCGTAGACGAGGACGTCCGCCGTCTGGGGCTCGAGGAGGCGATGTCGATATACCCGATAGGGCCGCTTGGCGGCGTCCTCGACCGTGTAGAGAAGCGTCATGTTGTCCGCCGCCCACACGGCGCTCGTCGTCTTCTCGATGCGCTCGGGCCAGAGCGCGTTCGCGCGCAGGTCCTTCACGAAGAGCGTGTACTGGCGGAAACCCGTGTTGTCGGTGGAGTACGCGAGGAGATTTCCGTCGTCGCTCACGGCATACCGGCCGAGCGCCATGAATTTCTGACCCTTCGCGAGCTCGTTCAGGTCGAGCGTCACCTGCTCGGGGCCCTCGGGAAACTTCTTGCGGCAGTAGATCCGGTACTGCTTCCCCTTCTCGGTCCGGAAGTAATACAGCCAGTCGCCCTCGCGATACGGCACCGACAAGTCCGTCTCCTTGACGTGCCCGAGCAGCTCGGCATACAGCGCGCCCTGGAACGGCTCGGTGGGTTTCATCACCGCCGCCGTGTAGGCGTTCTCGGCCTCGAGATAGGCCGCGACCTCGGGATTCGGCTTGTCCCGCAGCCAGGCGTATGGGTCGGATCGCGATTCGCCGTGCAGCGTGAGGACCTTGTCGACTTTCCGGGCCACGGGCGGAACCGGCGGCGGAACCGGAGCCGTTTCGTCGGCCGGAGCGGGAAGTGTCGTCATCGACATGAGCGCGGCGAGAAGAAGGGACGGAATCTTCAAGGAATCCTCCGATCTCAGGCCGTCAGAGAGTAACCCAGCGCGCGGAGGCGCGCCTCGTCCGCGAAGAGAGGCTCGGCCGTGAAACCGTATCGCTCCCCTTCGCTGCCCCTCGCGAGCCAGCGATTCAGGGCCAGAGCGAGAAGAAAAAGGATTCCACCCGAGACGCACAACACGACCCAGATCGGCGCGAGGTGCACGTAGAAGCGGAGCGTCATGAGAGACAGCGCGGAGAGGACGAGGCCCGTATCGAGCACGAACGTCCGGCGCGAACGGACTCCCCACCAGACGACCGCGACGGGGAGGATCGCGGTCCCGAGTGTCGACCAGATCCGCTCGCCAAAGCGGGGGCCGGGAAGATCGCGAGCCCTTTCCCGAAGGAATTCGACGAAGCGATGGTCGAGAGCGTAGAGGTTCAACGCCGCGTAAACGCCGAGGAGGCCGGCAACGACGAGGACGGCGGCGCATCGGCGGTGCGACGGCGCCCAGGATGGCCGGTCGAGAAAGCGTTCGAAGAAAAACGTGAGCGCGACGCCGCAGGCGATCCAGAGCAGCCGGCCCGCGGGTGCGCGCCCGAGAAGGAGGAAGAGCGAGAGGGCCGCGAGGAAGGCCCACGCCGGGCTCCCCCACCGCCATGCCGCGAGAGCGAACAGGAGGGCCGCGCCCGCGAGGACGAGATTCGGTCCGGTTGGTTCGGAGATACGAAGATTTTCCTGGAACAAGAGGAACAGGCCGGCGACGAGGAACACGATTCCCCAGAATCCCGCCGCCTCGACGCCTCCCCGGAGGGCCATCGCGGGCGAGCGGGCCTGGATCTCGGCCATCAGCACGAACGCCGCGCCCGCGAAGGCGCAGAGGATCCAGGCGTTCGATAAACGCGGCGACGCGGCGACGAAGAGCGCCGCCGTGGCGAGGAGGAGGACCGCGGAGGCGAGGACGAACGTGACCACGCGCCAGAGCGGGGCCGGAAGCGCTCGCGGCTCGGGATACCGCCGGGAGATTTCTTCGAAGGTGCCCTCGCTCACCGCGCCGGCTCTCCTCCAGCCGCGAGCGGCGGCGCGGACCTCCTCGGCGCGCTCGGCCGTGACCCATTCCCCTTTCATGGAGTCCTCATGCGGCGGTGGGCGAGGAACACCATCGCAAGCGCGGCGCAGCCGAGAACGGCCGCGAGGAGCATCCGCGCCGCGACGTCGCCGCCTCCGCCTGAGAAGACCGCGCGTAGAAGGCCGAGGTATGCGGCGAGGACGGCCTGCGCGAAGGGCAGGGTGCGCTTCGCCCGGAATGAGACGAATGCGGTACCTCCGGCGCCAAGCAGGAGCAAGAGCGTCCACGTCGGCCAGTTCAGCGTGGTGAAGACACCGGAAAGCAGCCCGCCGAACCCGAGGAGGAGGCCCGCGTTCACGTAAACATCCTCGAAGTGCGGCTTCCGCCCGGCGCGGCGAAGGGCGACACCCACCACGACGAACAGGACTCCGCACGCGAGCGCTTCGGCGCGGAGCCGCGCGGGATCCCCTGCGCCGAGCGTCACCCTCGAGAGATTCACCGAGACGCCTCTCCACGCGGCGAAGGACGCGAGCGCGAGGGAGAGCAGCATTTTCGAATCGAAGCGGTACGCGAGGAGAAGGGTGAGCGCCGCGACGACGAGCAAATGCCAGGGCCAGTTCTCTCCGAGCAGGCCGAGCTGCGTCTCGAGGAAAGCGAGATCCGTGGCGACGAGGAGCGCGCCGAGGAGGAGCACGTAGTCGAATCCGGCGTGTGTCGCCGGCGTGCCGCCCCAGGCGAACGGCGGCGAGTTCCGCCAGGCCCAGGCGAGGCACCCCGCCGCCGTGGCGCCGATCGCGAGTCCGATTGCAGCCGGACCGATCCGTTCGTGGTTTTCCTTCACGAAGAGAGCGATCCCGCCGGTCAGGAGGAGCACGCCCACGTAAAGCGCGGCGCGAACCTCGAGCTGTGCGGACACGAGCTCGCGGCGCGCGACGCGCGAGAAAAGTCGCTCCTGGGCCGGGGTCAGGACGCCTTCCTGCTCCAAACGGTCCACGGCCGCGGCGACGTCCGGATTCACGCCGGAAGCATACGGCCACTTGCCCGTCGCTCCCGCGCGTGTCAACCTTTGCGCGTGCCGATTCGCATCCTCGTCGCCGGGGCCGGGGGCCAGCTCGGAAGCGTCCTCGTGCGCGAGCTGCGCCGCGGAGGCCACGAGGTCGCGGCCCTGACGCGCGCCGCGCTGGACGTGACCCGGCGCGAGCAGGTGCTCGAGCGCGTCGCAAAACTCCGGCCGCAGGCGGTCGTGAACGCGACGGTTTTCGGGGTCGAGGAGTCCGAGGACGATCCGAAGACCGCCCTCGCGGTGAACGCCTTCGCCGTACGCACGCTCGCGGAAGCCTGCGAATCTTCCGACGCGACGTTCCTCCATTTCTCGTCCGATTTCGTCTTCGACGGGACCGCGACCGCGCCCTATCGCGAGACGGACCGGCCCAATCCGGGCAGCGTCTACGGCGCGACGAAGCTGCTCGGTGAGCTCTACGCTCAGGTGGTGCCGCGGCACTTCGTCCTGCGCGTCGAGAGCCTCTTCGGGATCCGGGACGGAAAGAGCACGATCGACCGTATGTGCGTGGACATCCGCGCGGGCCGCACGGTGAGCGCGTATTACGACCGGACGGTTTCTCCGGCGTTCGTGGACGACGTCGCGGCGGCGACCCGCCGCCTCATCGAGGGGAAAGCCCCTTCGGGCGTCTACCACTGTGTGAATGCCGGGTTCACCACCTGGCACGAGCTCGCCATGGAGCTGGGCCGCCAGATCGGAAGTCCGTCCCAGGTCGTCCCAGTCTCCGCCGACGGCCTCACGAGCAAGGTGTTCCGGCCGAAGTTCGCCGCGCTCTCGAACGAGAAGCTCGCGAACCTCGGCATCGAGCTGCCGGCATGGCAGAGCGCGGTCGGCCGGGCGCTCGCGGCGCCGCTGCCCAGCGCCACGCCGGTCCCGGGCTCCGGAATCCGGCCGGCGCCCCGTTCCTAGCGGCCCGCCGCCAGGAGAAACGCCCAGTTCGCGGCGACCGCCATACCGATCACGAACCGCAGGGCAACGGTCGGCCGCGGGACACGCACGTCCCGGCCTGAGATGGCCGACACGAGACCGACGAGACCTCCAACGAAGAAGACGATTCCGGCCGCCGCGACGAGCGGGTTCCAGGAGAACGCCGCACCGAAATCGAGCCGCCCGAGGGCGAGGAGCGCGCGCGTGCCCCCGCACGTGGCGCACGGGAACCCCGTGAGCCAGTGAAACGGGCACGGCGGCAGTCCCTTCGACAGCGCGGGCGCAAGCGGGGCGGCGGCGGCGCAGACGAGCGCCGCGCCACCCCAGAGAAAACCGAGCTGTCGGCCCGAAGTCATGCTCAGCGGCTGAAGACCCTCATCATCGCGGCGCCCGCGAACGCGATTCCGATTCCGGCGCAAACGCAGCAGATCAGCATGGGGAGGAGAATTCCGAGGAGGGCCTTGCTCTGCGTCGTCTTGTGGAGCTGCTGCGCGCCGAGCAGCATGAGATAGACGCGCCAGACGAGCGCCGCGAGGCCGCCCACGACCGGAACGATGTAGGCGAGGTGCGCGATGCTCGAATAGGACACGACGCGGAACGTTCCTTCGAACTGCGACTTCGAGCTCGTCAGCGCGCCGACCAGCATGAAGGAGACGTGGAAGATCGCCGCGCCGATGAAGAGGCCGATCGCGACGAGGAGCGGGCCGAGGATGACCTGGGCGAGGACGGACCCACCTCCGAATCGGTTGAACTGGGAGTACTGCGCCGGCAGCATCCTCATCAGGCCGGCGCCGAACATCGTGCTCCAGATGGCGTTGAAGACGAGGCCCACCCAGCCCACGATCACGCCGAAGAGCAGCGGGCGCGTGTAGTCGCCGGTCTCGCGCGTGAGCTTCCAGGCCTGGCCCGGAGCCATGATGAACATCTTGGCGGTTTCGAGGAACGACTCGGGGCCGATCGCCTGCGTCTCCCACGCGAGACCCGGGCCGGCGGGCGACGGCACGTACGGGGGGGGAGGGGGCGGCGGGGGCGGAACGGAACCGGGACCTTGCGGGGGCACGCTCGACATGGAACCTCCTCGACGGCTTCGGACTTTGTGAGCCGCATCCTATCGCTGCTAGGCTTCCGGGAAGAAATGCCGGGGGTTCTCATGCGCTCTTCGCGTCCTCTTCTTGCCGTCGTCACGTTGCTCGCGGCTTCGTCTCTCGCCCTCGCGGCCGATCCGCCGGCGAAGAAGAAGTTCGGCGTGGACGAGATCTGGGCCGTCTCGCGCGTCGGAACGCCCGTGCTCTCGCCGGACGGCAAGCGCGTCGCGTACACGGTCGCGACGTACGACGCGGAGGAGAACCGGTCGAACGCCGACATCTGGCTCCTCGAGCTCGCCGGAGGCGCGCCGCGCCGCCTGACGACGAACAAGGCCTCCGACACGTCCCCGGCATTCAGCCCCGATGGCCGGCGACTCGCCTTCATCTCGAAGCGCGACGGGGACGCGGCGACGGAGCTGTACGTCCTCCCCGTCGACGGGGGCGAGCCCGAGCGCGTCGTCGACATGCCGACGTCCGTCGCGAGCCCGAAGTGGTTTCCGGACGGAAAGAAGATCGCCTTTCTCGCGAGCGTGGTGTCAGGCGCCGAATCTCCCGAGGACACGAAGAAGGCGCTCGAGAAGCGCGAGAAGAACAAGGTGAAGGCCCGCGTCACCGAGAACCGCCTTTACCGCTACTGGGACCACTGGCTCACGGACGAGGAGTTCACGCACCTCTTCGTCGTCGACCTCGAGACGAAGAGGGTCATGGATCTCACGCCCAAAAGCCGCCGGATCCTCGGTCTCGACGAGGGGGGCAGCTTCGACATCGCGCCGGACGGGCAGTCGATCGCCTTCTCGGCGAACAGCACGCCCGAACCGTACGCGACACTCAACTGGGACCTGTTTCTCGTGCCGGCCGCGGGCGGCGAGCCGCGGAACCTCACACCGTCGCGGGAAGTCGACGACACGAATCCCGTCTTTTCTCCCGACGGAAAGACGATCGCCTTCGGCACGCACGCCAGGGCCGACGGCTGGCCCGACTACACGCGCCTCGCGCTCCTCGACGTCGCGAGCGGAAAGGTCGCGCTCCTGACGGACGGCTGGGAGAACGGGGCGGGCGGCTGGACGTTCACGAAGGACGGCAGGGCGCTCGTCTTCACGGCCGAGGTCCGCGCCCGGACCAACCTCTATACCGTGTCCACCTCCGCCCCGGCCGGCGGTACGCCGCGACGGGAGCCGAAAGAAATCTGGAAGGGCGGCTTGGGCTCCGGCCCCGTCGTGACACAGGGCGGCGAGGTCGTCTTCCAGAGGAGCGACCTGAGCCATCCCCCCGAGCTGGTCTCGGTGAAGCTCGACGGCACGGGATTCCGCGCCATCACGACGGTCAACGACGTCCTCGCCGCCACCTGGGATCTCGGCGCCGTGAAGGAGACGACGTTCAAGGGCGCGGGCGGCGACGACGTGCAGATGTTCGTCGTGTACCCGCCCGGTTTCGACGCGGCGAAGAAGTACCCGCTTGTCCAGCTCGTCCACGGGGGCCCCGTGGGCACGTTCGGCGACGCGTTCTCGTTCCGCTGGAACCCGCACGCCTTCGCGTCGCCGGGATACGTCGTCGCGATGGTGAACTTTCACGGGTCGTCCAGCTTCGGACAGAAATGGGTCGAGTCGATTCTCGGCGCGCACCCCGACAAACCCTTCACGGACGTCATGAACGCCACGGACTTTCTCGTGGCGCAGGGAAACGTCGACGCGACTCGGATGGCCGCGGCAGGGGGTTCTTACGGCGGTTTCCTCGTGAACTGGATCGCGGGGCACACGGACCGCTTCAAGTGCCTCGTGAGCCACGCCGGCGTCTACGACCTCATGGCGCAGTTCGCTTCCGACGCCACGTACGGACGGCACCATAGCTACGGCGGCTGGCCCTTCACGAACCGCGAGAGCGTCGAGAAGTGGAGCCCGAACCGCTATGCGGAGAACTTCAAAACGCCGGTCCTGATCCTCCACGGCGAGCGCGACTACCGCGTGCCCATCGGACAAGGCCTCGAGTTCTACGGCACGCTGACGGCGAAGGGCGTCCCGGCGCGGCTCGTCTACTACCCGGACGAAAATCACTGGGTTCTCAAGGGCGAGAACGCGAAGCACTGGTACGGAGAGGTCCACGCCTGGCTCGCCCGGTGGTTGAAGTGACGCCGTGAAGTACACGACTCTCGGGCGCACGGGCGTGACGGTCTCGCGGCTCTGCCTCGGGTGCATGAGCTACGGGACGCCGGAGTGGCGCCCCTGGGTCCTCGACGAGAAGGCGGCGCAGCCGTTCTTCCGCCGCGCGATCGAGGCGGGGATCAACTTCTTCGACACGGCCGACATGTATTCGCTCGGCGTCAGCGAGGAAGTCACGGGCCGGGCTCTCCGGACCTACGGGCGGATGGAGGAAATCGTCCTCGCGACGAAGGTGAACTTCCCCATGTCGGCCGGTCCGAACATGGGCGGGCTGTCGCGGAAGCACGTCGTGCAGGCGTGCGAGGCGAGCCTGAAGCGGCTCGGCGTCGATACGATCGACCTGTACCAGATCCACCGCTTCGATTCCGTCGTGCCCATGGACGAGACGCTCGCGGCCCTCGACCTCCTCGTCCGGCAAGGCAAGGTGCGCTTCATCGGCGCGAGCTCGGGTCCGGCCTTCCGCTTCGCGAAGGCCCTCGCGCTCTCGGACACGCGAGGCTTCGCGCGGTTCGCGTCCATGCAGAACCACTACAACCTCCTCTACCGCGAGGAAGAGCGCGAGATGATGACCCTGTGCGCCGAGGAGGGAATCGCCGTCTTCCCGTGGTCGCCCCTCGCGCGCGGGCTGCTCGCGGGCTCCCGCAGGAACGCCGCGGACAAGACTGCCACGGCCCGCGCCGAGTCGGACGACTACACGCGGAACCTCTACGACCACCCGTCGGACGACTCCGTCATCGAGGCCGTGAAGGGAGTGGCCGCCGCGCGCGGCCTCCCGCCCGCCGCCGTCGCGCTCGCGTGGCTCCTTTCCCGCCCGGCCGTCACGGCGCCGATCGTGGGCGCGACGAAGCTCGAGCATCTCGAAACGGCGCTCTCCGCGCTCGACGTGACTCTCACGAGGGACGAGGTCGGCGCGCTCGAGGCGCCCTACCGGCCGCACGCGGTGCGTGGCTTCAAGTGACGATTCCCGGCGGCTCGACCCTGGTCGCCGGAGTCGCGCTACTGGCCGGCGCCGGAATCGGATGGGCCGTCCGGGGATTTCTCGCGCGGCGGACGGCCGCCTCGATGCGGGCTCTCGAAGACGAACTGAGGAAGCGAGACGAGGATCTGAAGGCGGCGCAGGCGCTCCTGGCCGAGACGTCGCTCACGGACGCCCTGACGGGCGTGCACAACCAGCGCTTCGTCGACGCCGCAATCGGCACGCTGCTCGCGCCGGCGCGAAGAGCCGTGCGCGATGGCGATCAGCCGCCCGAGCATGCTGCCCTCATGTTCGCGGAAATCGACGACTTCGACCGGATCGACGCGGGCGGGCGCGAGATCGGCGACGCGCTCCTCCGCGACACGGCGCGCGCCCTCCTGCCGTTCGTGCGCGGCGGGACGGTCGTCGCGCGCTGGACCGAAACGGCTTTTCTGATCGTCGCGCGCATCCGCTTTGCGGGCGAGGCGCGCGCGCTGGCGGCGCGCCTCCGGGCCTCCGTCACCAAGGGTGTGCGCGCGGGACCGAACGCGCGCCTCGTGACGCTCTCCATCGGGTTCTCGATCGAGCCGCTCGCGCGCGCACACCCGCACCTCGCGTCGTTTCGCGACCACCTCGCGCTCGTGGACGCCGCCCTCCGGCGCGCGCAACAGCAGGGAGGCAACCGCGCCGTCGGCTGGCGGGCGAACGACGAGGCCATCGAACGCGCGATCGCCGCGCGCGGAGAGTCCGTCGTGGCCGCGCTCCTGCGCACCGATCCCGCCGCCGCGGAGACCGAGGGGTTGATCAGTCAGGCCGTGGAACGCGGCGAGCCGGCCTGAGCCCTTTCGCTTACGCGCCCTCCCCGGGCAGGATCAGGACCTTGCCGGCGGTCTCGCGCGCCTCGAGCGCGCGGTGCGCCGCGGCGGCCTCGGCGAGCGGGAACGTACGGTCGATGCGGAGCGGCAGCGAGCCGTCCTTCACCCACGCGAGCACGTCTCCGGCGCGCGCAAGGAGATCCTCGCGCGAGGCGACGTAGTGGAAGAGAGAGGGCCGTGTCAAGTAGACGGAACCCTTCTGGTTCAGGATCTGCGGGTCGATCGGGTCCGCGGGACCGCTCGACTGGCCGAAGAGCGCCATCGTGCCGCGCGGCGCGAGAACGTCGAGGCCCTTCTCGAACGTCGTCTTCCCCACCGAGTCGTAGACGGCCTCGACTCCCTTCCCGTTCGTGAGGCGCTTCGTCTCGGCGACGAAATCGATCTTCGTGTAGAGGATGACTTCGTCCGCTCCGGCCTCCCGCGCGAGAACCGCCTTCGCCTCCGTCGAGACCGTGCCGATCACGCGGGCGCCGCGCCTCTTCGCGATGCGGCAGAGGAGCAGCCCGACGCCGCCGGCGGCCGCGTGCACGAGGCACGTGTCGCCCGGGCCGAGCGGCCGCGTGGACGTTGCGAGGTAGTGTGCCGTCATGCCCTGCAGCATCGCGGCCGCGGCCTGCCGCGCCGAGACGCCTTCCGGAATCGGGACGAGCCGGCCCGCGGCGACGAGACTCTTCTCCGCATACGCGCCCTGCGCATTGAAGGTCGCGACGTGGTCGCCGGGCTTCACCGACGTGACGCCGGGCCCGACGGCCTCGACCACGCCCGCGACCTCTCCGCCGGGCGTGAACGGATATCCCGCGGGCTTGTAGAGGCCCATGCGGAAATAGACCTCGATGAAATTGAGGCCGATCGCCTCCACGCGGACGAGCGCCTCACCGTCCTTCGGAGACGGATCGGCGACGTCCTCGAGGCGCAGGACGTCCGGGCCGCCGGGAGCGGAAATGCGGATCGCCTTCACGGGAGGGAGTCTAAGGCGGGAGCCCGGGCTCGCGCGCGTCTACTGGAACGTGCCGTTCACGTCGAGAATGACGTCGACGGTGCCGGAGGTCGTGTTCCATATCCAGTACGAACCGTCCGGCGCGAGCTTGACGATCGCGTTGTTCGCGCGAATCTGTCCCGGCCGGATCCACACGGTGATCGCGTTCGGAGGCGCGGCGAGGTCACCTGGATAGACCACGACCGAACCCAGGGCATTTCCCGATAGGACCGTGACGTTCGCCGAGAGCGCCGCCATTCCGGACGGGATCCCACAGGCGCCGTTCGCGACGTATTTCCGACCCGACCCCGGCCCGATCGAGGGGCCGCCCGTGCCGACGCTGCGCGTGTCGACGACGCGGCAGGGGGCGAGCGTGTTGAGCCCGCCGCAGGTCGCGGCGACCGGGATGGGCACGGACGAGGAGGAAACGCAGCCGCCCGCCGTCACGGTGGCCGCGACGGTCGTCGTGCCGGCGGCCGACACGCTGAATGAAATGGACGGCGTCCCCTGCCCGGAAACGATCGTCCCGTTCGTGACCGTCCAGGCGTATGCCGCGCCCGTTCCGGCGTTCGCCACCGAGGCGGTCCCGGACGCGGCGTTCGGGAGGCAGAGGCTCGCGGGCGCCGTGATCGCCGCGGACGATCCGCTCACGACGGCCGACGTCGAGCCCCCGGGACCCGTGCAGCCGTTCACGGTCGCCGTGACGAGATACACGCCGCCCGCGGCGGGCGATGCGTTCGCGATCGACGGATTCTGGAGCGATGACGTGAAGCCGTTCGGGCCCGTCCAGGTGTATGCCGCGTTCGGGATCGTCTGGGCGGTCAGGGCGAGCGTGCCGCCGATGCAGAGCGGTCCGCTGTTCCCCGCCACGGGCGCGGCCGGCGGCGTGTTGACGGTGACCGTCGTGCTCGCGGCCGTCGAACATCCGAGGACAGTCGCGAGGACGACGTACGTCCCGGCCCCGGCGGCCGTGACGTTCGGGACCGTCGGATTCTGGAGCGCGGACGTGAACCCGTTCGGACCCGTCCACGCGTACGTCGCGCCCGCGACCGGAGCGGCCGTCAGGGCGAGAGTCGCGCCCGGGCAGAGCGGGCCGTTGTTGCCGGCCGCCGGCACGGGAGGCGAAGGATTGACCACGCCCGACGTGCTGGCCGCGGACGTCTGACCCGAAAACGTGCGGACGACGGCGTAGGTGCCCGAAGCCGCCGGTGTCGCGAACGGAACGGTCGGGTTCTGGAGCGCCGACGTGAACCCGTTCGGGCCCGTCCACGCATACGTCGCGCCGGAAAAGGTCGGAGCCGCGAAGAGCGCGAGGGCCGAACCCGCGCACACGGCGCCGCCATTCGAGGCGGTGACCGGCGGCGCGGAGACGGAGAAGGTCGCGCTCGCGCCGATCGCGTAACCCGCGAGCGTGATCGTGAACGTGCCGGGCGCCGTGAACTGGAACGCCGTGCCTTGGCATCCCGTGCCGGAGCATCCCGCCGGCGAGGCCGACGCGCCGAAGGTCCAGGCCGTGGAGGCGGGGGGGGTCCGGTCCACCGCTCCGCTGACGACAGCCCAGACCGTGATCGTGTCCCCGAGGTTCACGGGAATTCCGTCGGCGCAGCCGCCGCCGGCGCCGACGCAGGGCGCGAGGCCGTTCACGCGCACCGTGATCACCGGCGGGGCGGGCGTGACGACGATCGGCCAGGCGGTCGGATCGGAGACGCCGGACACGGACGGCGTCCACGACGTCACGATCGGGGACGCGCACGAGCCCGTCGTCTTGTACGCGTAGCGGATACGAAGCCAGTAGGTGCTCGCCGTGGACGACACCGGGATGGACGCCGTCAGTCCGCTGCCGAGCGGGTTGATCGCGAGCGGGGACCAGCTCCCGGCCGCGCACGAGCCCCCCCCTGCGTTGCACAGGCTGTATTCGAGGCCCGATCCGCACGGCGAGGCGCCCGACGCCACGCTGGATGCGTCCGTCGCCGAGACCGCGGTCCCCGCCACGGCCGTCGTCGCGATGCCGGTGAACGCGAGCGAAACGTCGGTGACGGCAATCGTTCCGAGGTTCTGGCTGCAGGGGCTGCCGCAGTCGGGGCTCGTGTAGCCCGTGGGATACGGAACGGTCAGCCAGTAGTAGTACGTGCCCTTCGCGCCGAAATTGTGGTTGCAGGAAGCGGCCGTGCACGACGCGTCGAGCGCCAGCGCCGCCGGGCTCGATCCGAAATACCACTTGTAACCCGACGCCAGCGGCGTCCCCTCGGCACCGCTCACGACGGGATTGCCGAGGAGGACGCCCGGATTCTGGAGGCGGACGGCCGGCACCTTCCACGTGATCGGAAACGCCCTCGTGTTTCCAGCGCCGAGGTCGTTCGCCGCTTCGAGAGCAAGACGCAGCGATGTCGTCGTGCCGGCCGCCGCGTTCGCGGCGAAGTCGCCGTTCGCCGTCGCCGAGGCCCAGCAGCCCGCCCCCGTCGACGGCACGCCGCCGCCCCGCGGGTCGCACGGGCCATAGAGGGCGATCGTCGCGGGAAGCGCCGCGGGATACGCGAGGTCGGGGCTCTGCACGCGGGGGAACGGGACGTTCTCCTCTGCCGCGTGCCAGTCGAAGTCGAACCGCCATTCCGTGAGCGTGTGAAGGGAAACGGCGCTCGGCGCGATCCGGAGCTTCGTGCCGACGAAGACCGGGTCGCCGGGGCTCAGGGGGCACGGGCTCGCGCCCGGACACGTTTCGTATTGCACCTGGATATCGCTGACGGGGGGAGCCGGCACGGTCGCGCACGACATCGGGAGCACGTACGCGGACCCCCCGGTGGGCACGTATGCGTAGATCGCGTTTCCCGCGCCCGCGAGCCCGCGCATGGTGTAGTTGAGGGCGAACGTCGGATACGTCGCCGAGTCGAGGTCGATCTGGCCCGGCGTCACGCCTCCCCACGCCGCCACGTTCGTGGAGAACAGCCGGTAGACGACCGGCGAGCCGAACTTCTTCGCCCACATGAGCGCCGTCAGGCTGTTGCCGTTCGCGACGACGGCCGAGACGCCGCCCGCGACCCAGGTCTCGCCGCCCGGCTGCGGGATGGTGAAGGTCTGCGCATTCACCGTCTTGACGCCGCCCTTCACGGAGACGAGCGCGTACGCGAGAGGGTTCGACAGCTCGACGAGAACCCAGAGCTTCGCCGGGTCGGCCGGATCCGTCGCCGCGCTCAGCGACGTCGGCGTGTTCCCTCCGAAGTCACCGCTGGTAATCGTGACGAGACCGAAGCTCCCCGAGATGTTTCCGACCGGGCCGGGATTCGACACGTCGAAGATCCGGATCGTGCCCAAGTCGAGAAAGACGACGTTGTTTCCCGCGAGCGTGAGAAATGCGCCGCCGCGGTTCCCGACGTTCTCGGAGGGCAGGTTCACGGGCGCCATCGGCCCCGGAAGATTCGTGATGTCGGCGACGGTGAGCGAGCCCGAATCGATCCCGGAAGAGCCGATCAGCGCATACGCGAGGTACCGGTTCGAGATCTTCTGGACCACCATCCCGCCGGAGTTGCGCGGCACGAAGCCGCCCGTCACGTTGCTGAACCCGCTCGCGTTCGCCGTGGCCGCGACCGACTTGTAGTCCGGGTGGGCATTCCCGGTGAGTCCGAGGGCGAGACGCTGGCCGTCGGGCGACACGCCGATCGACTTGATGTAGCTCTGGCCGTCGCCGGAGTACGGCACCTCGCCGGAATTGATCATGTTGCGATAGAGAAGGGCGCTCGGGTTGCCGGGATTCGAGAGGTCGAGAATCGAATACCCGAACGACTCCTGCATCAGCATGCGCGAGCTCGCGCCTGCCTGGTAGACCTTCAGGTCGGAGTTGTGGCCGGAGTTCAGACCGAACGGCCTCGAAGCTCCCGGAGGGAAGGGCTCGAACGAGAGGGGTGACGAAGTCAGCGTGCACTGCGCGGCCGCCCGTTCGGCCGGAACGGAAAGCAGGGCCACGCCGCAGAGAATCCCGGCCGGCAGGCGCCTCCCGGCGCGGGACCTGTTCAACTTTCGCCGCATTTCCATGGGCAATCGAGCCTCAATATCGCAAGCGCGATGCCATGTGGGGACGAACGACTTCCTCGCGCTTGTTAGGTGTGAACACGCAGGACCTCGAATCGCCACAAGCCGGAAGATAGTTGGAATGCACGTGAGCCCACTCACCTTCTCCGGGCGACACTTCTTGGCGCGCGGTTCGACGAAGGCGCCAAAAATTGCGTGCTACTCGAACCAGCCGTTGGCGTCGATGACGAGGTCGAGGAAGCCTGTGGAGCCGCTCGCGACCTCGAACGTGCCCGTTCCGTCCGCCGCGAGGCCGACGAGGACGTTGTTCGCACGCGTCTGTCCCGCGCGAAACGCAATCGTCAGCGCGTTCGGGGCGGTTGCGAGATCGCCGGGATAGAGGTTCACGGTCCCACCTGCACTCGTATTCGTGACCGTCACGTTCGCCGACACGGACCCGGCGCCTGCCGGAATGCCGCACACTCCTGGCGCGACGAAACGCCGGGTCTCCCCCGCCGCGAAGGCGGCCGCGCCGACGCGTGTGTCGAACGCCCGGCAGGGCGCGACGGGATGGAATCCGAGGCCGCTCTTGACGATCGCGAAGGAATCCCGCACCACTCCGTCGACGCGCACGAAGCGTGCGTCGAGGCGCGCCCCGTTCACGTCGATCACGAGCGAGCCGCGCTCGGCGAAGCCGCGGAGCATCGCCGGATGGTTCAGCGCCCCGGTCCCGAGCTGGCCGCCGCTGCCCGCGACGACGTAGACCGTGCCCGCGTGAGGGGTCCGCGCCGCGGGCTTGCGGTAAGGACCCGTCGTCGCGGGGTCCCCCGTTCCGCCGTCCTTCTTCATGCTCGGCGCGAACGTCGTCGAGTGGCCGTAGTGCCCGTCGAGAAGGTACGAGCGCTCGTAAACGTGCGAGTGACCGCCGAGGACGAGATCGACGCCGGCGGCCTCGAGGATCGGGTTCACGAACTGGCGCATCTCGACGAGCTCGGTCTCCGTGTCCGAATCGTGCGTCCCCTTCGTGTACGGCGGGTGATGCCAGTACGCGACGATCCACCTCTGCGCCGTCGCCGCGAGATCGGCCGCGAGCCAGGTGAGCATCGGGCTGCCGGGCAACCGGCTCACGTCGTAGGCGTCGAGGCAGACGAAGTGGACGTTCCCGGCGTCGAATGCGTAATACGCCTCCGTCCCTGACGCGACGCCACCGGCCTCCGCGGCCTTCGGGAGCCTGAACAGGTCGAAGTAGACGCCCGTGCCCGTGTTCCCGTTCGCCGAGCCGCCGTCGTGGTTCCCGAAGGCCGGCCAGACCGGCATCGCGGCCAGGAGCGCGGGATAGGTCCCGAAGACCGCGGCCTGGTACTCGGCGTCCGTGCCCGCGACGTATGCGTTGTCGCCGAGCATGAGCCACATGTCCGCCGGGCGGGCGCCGGCATAGGCAAGATACGCGTCTCGGACGGCGCGCGCGTTCGCGTCGGCCGTGCCGAAGTCCCCGACGGCCCAGATCCGGAGCGGCGCGGCCGCTCCCGTGGGCGGCGGCGTCACGAACGAAGAGGGCGGCCCGGGAACGAGCGCGCCCGAGGCCGTCCCGATCGCGTAGAAGTACCGCGTCCGCGGCGCCAGGCCCGTCACAGCGACCGCGTGCTCGGTCGCGAGAGATGGATTGGCGAAGACGAGCGTGAGTGACGCCGGGTTGGTCCCCGCGAAGACGCGTCCGTCCACGGGAACGTCCGTCCGCCAGCACACGATGACGGAGGAGGGTGTCGCGGTCTGGAGGTAGGGTCCGCGCGTGACGGTGAGAGCGAGCGCTCCATGTGCCGCGAGCGAAAGACCCGCGAGGAGGGCGCGCCCGAGGCCGCGCACTACTCGAACCAGCCGTTGACGTCCACGATGATGTCGAGGGAGCCCGTCGCGCTGCTCGCGATCTTGAAGGCGCCCATCCCGTCCGCCGAGAGGCTCACGACGGCGTTGTTCGCGCGCGTCTGTCCCGCGCGAAACGCGAGCGTCAGCGCGTTCGGAGCCGCCGCGAGGTCGCCGGGATAGAGGATCAGCGTCCCCCCCGCGTTCGTGTTCGTGACCGTCACGTTCGCCGAAACGGACCGGGCTGTCGTGGGGACGCCGCAGACGCCGGTCGCAACCAATGTCCGGGTCGCTCCGGCGCCGAGAGACGGCCCGCCGAACGGGCCGGGGGCCCGCCGCGTGTCGATCGCCCGGCACGGCGTCAGTGTGCGAAAGGTCGACGCGCCGGGGCCCGTCACGGTCGCGCTCGCCGAGACACCCGTGCTCGCGTTCCAGTACGAGCCGCTCGCGCTCGTCTCGAGACGCACGGCGCGCACGAGATAGGCATACGAGCCTCCGGAAACTCCCGAGTCGACGAACGACGTTCCGGCGACGAGAGCGGGCGTGACGCGCGTGAAGGGGCCCGCAGCGCCCGCCCCCCGATAGACGTGGTACCCCGCGACCGTGTCGGGGGATGCGGTCCACGAAATCGTCGCGCTTCCGGCCCCACCGGCCGCGGTCACGCTCGCCGCGGGCGCCACGACGTGCATCCGGAGAGTGGGATCTCCCATGAGGGCGATGTGGACCGAGGGGCCGTAGCCGTAAAAGTACGTCCCCGAGTTGTTTTGTGTCAGGCGCGCTGCATACCCGATCGTCTCGCCCATCGCCATGTGGTGGACGTACCACGCGGGGCGGCCCGCCCAGGCGCACGTGAGACCGTAAGTCGTGGTCGCGAGGGGCGCGCGCAGGAAGTCGTTCGAGACGTCCCAGTCCCCGAAATAGCTTCCGAAGAGGAACGTGAAGGCGGTTTTCGTGTCGGTCGCGGCGAAGTTCGACGTCGAGCCGACGCCGCCCGCTCCCTGATAATTCCCGCCGCCGCAGCCGTACGCCCAGAGATAGCCGTCCGTGGCGAGCGTCCCGAACCAGTCGAGCGCGAAGACGTTCGCAGGTCCGAAGAAGGCCGAGAACGCGCGCCACCCGGTGGAGGCGAACGCCTCGCCACCGAAGGCGCCGAAGTTGTCGTCGATGAGCCCCCGGGCCGGCAGCGTCCACGCCTTGATCCGGAAGCCATGGTCCTTGTTCAGGTACTGCCGGAGGAGATCGCTCTCCGTCTTCGGGGCGAAGGCGGGCATGTCCGCGAGATCGACGCGCCCCACGCCGAGTTCGATCGTTCCGCCGGGCGCGTAGCTCTGGTCGAACTTGCCATCCCCCGGGACATTGCTTCCCCGGCCGGTTCCCGTGAGGGTCTGCGTGTCGGTCCACGTGCCGTCCATCTCGCCGTAGTAGAGGTCCGCGGGCCAGGCGCCGACGTGGTCACCGTGCCCGTCGGGCGCCAGGCTGCCCGAGTACGGGACCGGCACGTGGCCGAAGAGGAAGACGCTGTTCACCCGCGTCGGATCGGCGTCGACGTCGGCCTTGACGAGCGCTTTCACGGAGGGAACCGTCGCGTTGCGCGCCACGTCGTGCCGCAACACCGTCCAGCCATCGCCCGCGAGATCGGCCTGGAGGCGGCTCAGCTCCGACGCGAGAGCCGGGGCGTACGTGGCATCGACGACGAGAATCACCTTCCCACGGTCCTCCACGAGGGGAATCTCGATTCCCGTCGCGAGGTACCCCGTGCCCGAGACGCTGGCCGCGCGGGCCACCTGGTACTCGTATTTCGTCCCGATCGTCACGCCGTTGTCCACGTAACCCGTCGCCGAGCCCGCGAGCGTCGCCACCGACGCGCCCCAGGCGGCCGCGCCCCATGCCTTCCGGTAGACCGTGTGCTGCGTGGCGCCAGCGAACGCCGGCCAGCTCAGCGTGATCCTCGGGGGCGCGCTCTGGGCGGCAGCCGTCACCTGCACCGCGTAATCCGACGTCGCCTGAGCCGCGGCCCGGCCGCCGGGCAGCGCGAGGGCCGCCGCCCCGGCAAGAAGGGCCGCGAAGACACGCTTCGCCACGCAGAATTTCATCATCTACTCCGTAGTGAAATGGTCTCACGCGTAACATATCTGCGACAGAGTCTCGGCAGGAGAGCCCATGGACACGCGAATCGAGAAGGACACGATGGGCACGGTCGCGGTCCCGGCCGATCGCTACTGGGGCGCGCAGACGCAGCGCTCGCTCCAGAACTTCGAGATCGGCGACATCCGCTTCGGGCGGCCGATGATCCGCGCCTTCGGGATCCTCAAACGGGCCGCCGCCGAGGTGAACCGCGACCTCGGCCTCCTTCCGCCCGCGAAGGCGGCGCTCATCGCCGCCGCCGCGGAGGAAGTCGCCGACGGGAAGTTCGACGTCCACTTCCCGCTCGTCGTCTTCCAGACCGGTAGCGGCACGCAAACGAACATGAACGTGAACGAGGTGATCTCGAATCGCGCGATCGAGCTCGCCGGCGGCGTCCTCGGCTCGAGAGACCCGATTCACCCGAACGACGACGTGAACATGTCGCAATCCTCGAACGACACGTTTCCGACCGCGATGTCCATCGCGGCCGTGTCCGAGATCGAGGAACGGCTCCTTCCCGAGGTGAAGAAGCTGCGCGACGTTCTCGACGGCAAGGCCAAAGACTTCCGCGCTCTCGTCAAGATCGGGCGCACGCATTTGCAGGATGCCGTCCCTCTCACGCTCGGCCAGGAGATCTCCGGCTGGGTATCGCAGCTCGACCATGGAATGGAGCACATCCGGCAGGCCTTGCCTCATCTCCTCGAGCTCGCGATCGGGGGCACGGCCGTTGGCACGGGTCTCAACACACATCCCGAGTACGCGGTCCGGGTCGCGAGGCGCGTCGCCGAGCTGACCGGGCACCCCTTCGTCACGGCGCCGAACAAGTTCGAGGCCCTCGCGGCGCACGACGCCCTTGCCTTCGCCTCGGGCGCTCTTCGCACGCTCGCCGGATCGCTCATGAAGATCGCGAACGACGTCCGCTGGCTCGCCTCCGGCCCGCGGAGCGGCATCGGCGAGCTCCGCATCCCCGAGAACGAGCCGGGCAGCTCGATCATGCCGGGCAAGGTCAACCCGACGCAG
>JARXKK010000055.1 GCA_030278895.1 Acidobacteriota bacterium | reverse complement strand
GCGAGCAGCTCCTCGACGCTCCGAAGGGGGACGACCGACAAGTCCGGGAACGCGGCCGCCTCTCCCGCGTTGCCCGCCGGGATGAGAGCCGACCGGAACCCCAGCGACACCGCTTCCTTCAGCCGGAGCGCAGCGTCCGAAACCGCCCGCACTTCGCCGAGGAGCCCCACTTCGCCGAACACGACGGTGCCGGGCGCAAGCGCCCGGGAACGGAAGCTGCCCGCGACTGCGGCCGCGACGGCGAGGTCGGCGGCGGGCTCGGCGCTCTCGGCCCCGCCCGCGACGTTCAGGAAGACGTCGTACGAAGAGAGCTTCACGTCGCCGTGGCGCTCGAGAACCGCGAGAAGGAGGGCGAGCCGCGTGCCGTCGAAACCGATGGCGGTGCGCCGCGGGCTCCCGTATTTCGCCTCGACGGTGAGGGCCTGGACTTCCAGGAGGAGAGGCCGCGTCCCCTCGACGCCCGCGAGCACGATGGAACCGGGGCGCGTTCCCGCGCCACTCCCGAGGTAGAGCGCCGACGGGTTCGCCACCTGAATGAGGCCGGCTCCCGTCATCTCGAAGATCCCCAGCTCGTGCACCGGGCCGAACCGGTTCTTCAGCGCCCGCACGACACGGTGCGCATGAAAGCGTTCGCCCTCGAACGAGAGAACCGCGTCGACGAGGTGCTCGAGCGTCTTCGGACCCGCGAGCGTGCCGTCCTTCGTGACGTGGCCGATGAGGAAGACCGGGACGCCCGTCGTCTTCGCGAGCGCCGAAAGAAGGCCGGCGCAGGCGCGCACCTGCGTGACGGAGCCGGTCGCGGCGGGCGAATCCCCCGATGCGATCGTCTGGATCGAATCCACGACGATCGCACCGAACGCCTGGGCCTTCGCCGCCTCGAGGATGATCTCGAGCGACGTCTCGGGCAGAAGGAAGAGACCGGGCGCCGAGGCGTTGAGCCGGTCCGCCCTCATCTTCACCTGCTGCGCGGACTCCTCCGCGCTGACGTAGAGAACGCTCCCGAGCCGTTCCGAGAGGCGCGCCGCGACCTGAAGGAGAAGCGTCGACTTGCCGATTCCCGGCTCGCCGCCCACGAGGACGACCGAACCCGGCACGAGACCCCCGCCGAGGACGCGGTCCATGTCGCCGATGCCCGTCGGGATGCGCGGCACCGCCGCGGCAGCGACGTCGGAGAGCCGGACCGGCGCGGACGAACCGGCAGCCGCCGAAGACGCCGGCGCCGCGCCGCCCCGCGGGGGCGCGTCGGCCGCGCGCTCCTCCACGAGAGTGCTCCACGCGCCGCACTCGGGACAGCGCCCGATCCACTGCGGGCTCTGCGCCCCGCAGGCCGTGCAGGAGAAGACGGTGGCGGCTTTGCGGGCCATTCCCTGCGGCGCTATTTCGGAATCGGGATGCTGCCCATGATCGCCTTGAGATCCTCGTCTTTCCAGCGGATGCCCGCTCCGATGAACGGCGACCGGAGCCCCGGGTTCAGGAGGTCGTCGACGCCGCCAGTCACGTAGAGGTTCGGGCTCGCGTTCCAGCGGGTGTAGAGCTTCACGTGCCCGCTGAGGTCCGGCCGCGTGAAGTCCCACACTTCCCCCGCGAGGCGAAACGCGTCCGCCTTGAACGTCTGCTCGACCGCCAGGCCCCCGCGCCCTTCGATGATTCCCGCCCGGAGGATCGTGTTCTTGAATTGGTATCCGAGCTGCGCCGAGAGAACGAACTGGTCCACGTAGTGCTGACCCGTCGTCGTGATCGTCTGCTGGCTGCCGTCGGGAAACGTCACCGTCGAAGACTCCAGGACGTCCTCCCGTTTGCCGTGCGGAATCGCGCCGATTTCGAGCCGGTAGAACTTTCCTTCTCGCGGAATCGCGTCCAGCGTGAAGTAATACTTGGCGTCTCTGGCGCGGGTCGCGTACTCGGTCCGGAACCCGATGTCGAGCTGCAGACGATTGAGGCGCCCGAGCGTTCCCGACAGCGACTCGACGCCCTCCTTCACGGATTTCAACGCGTCGTTCACGTTCTTGTGCGTCTCGTCGTCGTTCAGGAGCTTGCCGAGCGTGCCCTGACCCGTGTCGATCTTGCCGGTGATCGAGTTCAGGTTGTCGGCCGTCGTCTTGAGCTTGCCCGTCACCTCGTCCATGTTCGAGATCGTGTCCTTCACGCCGGTGCGGTTCTCGTCCAGCATCCGGTCCACACGGGCGACGGTCAGCTTCATCTGCTCCGAGAGCGCCTTGAGGTTCGCGAGCATCACGTCCACGTTGCCCCGGTTCGAGTCCACGAGCTCGCGCAGGGATTCGGCCAGCCTCCCGAGGTTGTCGACGATACGGTTCAGCTTGTCCTCGCCCTTCGGGCCGCCGAGAGAGCCCGCCATCGCGCCCGAGACCTCCTTGAGATCCTTCCCGATGTCGGCCGCGAGCTTCGCGATGTCGTCGAATCCCGTCCCCGAGGATCCCTCGAGGAGGGCGCCGTTCGGAAGGCGCGGGGCCGAAGGATCGCCCGTGCTCAGCTCGACGTACTTGTCGCCGAGCATGCCGAGCGACCTCACTTGCGCGATCGCGCCCTGGTGCAGCTCCACGTTCGGGTCGAGAGCGAGGTGGGCCAGCGCGGTGCCGTCCGGCCGGAGGGAGATGCCGTCCACCTTTCCGACGCGCACGCCCGCGATGCGGACGGCGGACTTGTCGTCGAGGCCCGCGACGTCCTTGAAGTGCGCATCCACGGAGACGGTGCGCGCCTTCTTCCCGAAATGGATGTCCTCGATCTTGAGGATGAGAACGCCCAGTGCGAGGAGCACGACGACGAAGAACGCTCCGATTTTCGCGGTGGTCGTCATGGGTTCCCTCTCATGGATGCGCCTCCGCGGCCGTGGCCGCCTTGCGCCGCTCGGGCTCGACCTCCGGAGGCGCGAGCTCGCTGTCACCGGTCACGAAGGCCGCGACGCGCGGATCCTTCGACTCTTCGAATTCCTTCGGGGTCATGTCCACGAGGATCTTGCCTCCCGAGAGCAGGCCCACGCGATCGGCGATTCCAAAGGCTACTTTGAGGTCGTGGGTAATGGTGATCGCGGACGGCTTGAGCCGGGCGCGCATTTCCTCGATGACCTTCACGACCACGTCCGTCGTGATCGGGTCGAGGCCCGTCGTCGGCTCGTCGAAGATGAGGATCTCGGGTTGCAGCGCGATCGCCCGCGCGAAGCCCACCCGCCGCCGCATTCCGCCCGAGAGCTCGGACGGGCGTTTCTCCTCGATCCCGGGGAGACGCACGAGATCGAGGCACTCCGCCACGCGATCGGCGATCTCCTTCTTCGTCTTCTTCGTGTGGCGCGTGAGCGGAAAGGCGATGTTCTCGCCCACGCTCATCGAGTCGAAGAGCGCGCCTTCCTGGAACGACATTCCGAACTTCCGGCGCAGGCGGTCGCGGTCCTTGGCCGACACCTTCCACAGGTCTTCCCCGTCGATCTCGACGGTGCCCGAATCGGGTTTCAGGAGCCCGATGACGTGCTTCAGGAGAACGCTCTTCCCGATCCCCGATTGTCCGACGAGGACGAGAGACTCGCCTTTCGCGACGGTGAGGTCGAGCCCCGAGAGCACGGTCTTCGTCCCGAAGCTCTTCGTGACCTTCGTGAGCTTCACGGCGGGCGAATCTTCCTTCCTCGCGCTCAGAACAGCACCTTCGTCAGGAAGAAGTCCGCGATCAGGATGGCGAGAGACCCCATGACCACGGCCTTCGTCGTCGAAAGGCCGACACCTTCGGCGCCGCCCTGCGTGTCGTAACCGCATTGGCAGCCGACGAGCGACAGGAGGAAGCCGAACGCCGCTGCCTTGATGAGGCCCGAGGTCATGTCCTCCATCGAGAGGAACTGAAAGGTGTTGTTCATGTACACGACGGGATTCGCGCCGAGATATCCCACGGCGACGAGGTACCCGCCCATGATGCCGACCGCGTCCGCGAGGACCACCAGCATCGGGACGACGAGGATGGACGCGAGAACGCGCGGCACGAAGAGGTACTGCACCGGATCGGTCGCAAGGGAGACGAGCGCGTCGATCTGCTCGGTGACGCGCATCGAGCCGAGCTCGGCCGCCATCGCGCTGCCGGCGCGCCCCGTCACCATGAGACCCGTCAGGACCGGGCCGAGCTCGCGCAGCATCGAGAGCGCCACGACCGAGCCGATGTAGCCCTCGGCGTGAAACCGCTGGAAGCCCTTGAACGTCTGGAGGGCGAGGACGCCTCCCGTGAAGAACGCGGTCAGGAGCACGACCGGGACCGAGTCCACACCCACGCGTACGACCTGGCGCGCCGTCGCGACGGGCGAAAACGGAGGCGACACGACGCCGCGCATCGTCATGCCGAGAAGCACGAAGAAGCGACCGACGCCCTCGATCACGCGAAGGCTCCCGCGCCCGAAGAACTCGAGAACCGCGTTCACAGAAACTTCGACTCCCGCGCCACGATCTTTCCTCCGGAGAGAATGATACGTGGCACGCGCGGGCCGACACCGCAAAGGATCTCCCACGGGACCGTGCCGGCCGCGGCCGCGACCTCGTCGACGCCCAGGCGGGCCCCGCCCTGGTCGCCGAAAAACACCACCTCGTCGCCCCGGCGGGGGGGCGACGGCAGGTCCGTGACGTCCACGGTCGTGAGGTCCATCGAGACGCGACCGGCGAGCGGACAGCGCTTCCCGGCGATCAGCACCGCGCCGTGCCCGGACAACGACCGCGGCACGCCGTCGGCGTATCCGGCCGGCACGATCGCGAGCGTCGTCTCCCGCGAACAGACGAACGTCCCGCCATAGCCGACGCGGGTCCCCGCGGGGACGGTCTTGACCTGGTCCACGACGGAGACGAACGACATCACGCCTCGGAGAGAATCATTTGCTTCGGAGGAGAGACCGGGGACCGGCGCATAGAGGGCAAGGCCGGGGCGGACATGGGAAATCGAGAAAGAAGAAGATTTCTTAGAAGGGGAAGAGAAAGAGAGATTCGCCAGACGCGAAAGCATCGCGGCGCTGTTGTCGGTGTGCACCATCGTCGGCCTGTGGCCGCGAGCGAGGACCTGAGAGAAGATTTCTTCGAAGGTGTGTGCCTGCGCCTCGTTCTGGGTGTCGCCGGGGCGGTCACTCGATGCGAAGTTCTGAAATACCCCTTCTAGGAAAATCTTCTCTTTCCCCAACCCGTCGAGCAAGTCGAGAACTCGCGGCATGTCGGCAGGCTGCACTCCCAGCCGCGTCATCCCCGTGTCCAGCTTCAGGTGGACGGCGAGGGGCCTGTTCCCTTTTCCCTCTCTCTCTCCTTCTTCCCCTTCTAAGAAAATCTTCAATTCCTCAGCCTGTTCCACCGAGTGGATATTGGCCGTCAGCCCACCCTGTACGAGGGAAGCAATCTGATCTCTCCCGATCCACCCCATGACGAGGATCGGCTGCGTGATGCCCGCCCGCCGCAGCTCGAGGCCCTCCTCGACCACCGCCACCGCGAAGATCGTCGCGCCCTCGGCCGCGAGGCGCTTCGCGACGTGCGCGGCGCCGTGGCCGTAGCCGTCGGCTTTTACGACGGGCATCACGGCGCAGCCGGGAGGCAGGCTCAGCGCGATCGCCCGGTAGTTCGACGCGAGCGCGTCGAGGTCGACGACGGCGTGCGTGGGACGGAGGGGAAGCGTCAGAGGCCCGGGCCTTCGCTGATCATCGCGAGGTCCGAGAACCGCGTGCACTCCCCCGACCAGCCGAGCGTGAAGCGATCGGTCGGACCGTTGCGCTGCTTGGCGATGATCACGTCGCAGATGTTCTTTTGCTCGGTGTCCTTGTCGTAGTACTCGGGCCGGGACAGGAAGAGAACGACGTCCGCGTCCTGCTCGATGGCGCCCGACTCGCGCAGGTCCGACAGCACGGGCTCCTTTTCGGAACCCCGCTGCTCGGTCCGGCGCGACAGCTGCGAGAGAGCGATGACGGGCACGGAGAGCTCCTTCGCGAGCGCCTTGAGGCCCCGCGAGAAAGCGCTGACCTCCTGCGTCCGGTTCTCGACCTTGCCGCGCGTTCCCATGATCTGGAGGTAGTCGACGAAGAGCGCGTCGAGACCGTGCCGCTGCTTGAGCTGAAGCGCCCGGGCGCGCATCTCGAGGAGCGTGACGGCCGGCGTGTCGTCGACGAAGAGCTGCGCCTCGCGCATCTGCTGGGTCGAGAAGAAGAGCGCCTTCTTCTCTTCCTTCGACAGGCGGCCCTCGCGCAGGCGCTGAAGGTTCACACGCGACTCGGCGCACTGAATGCGGAAGCCGAGCTGTTCGGCGGACATTTCGAGGGAGAAGAACCCGACGACGTGCTTCTGGTGAATCGTCAGATACGAGGCGATGTTCAGCGCGAAGGCGGTCTTCCCCATGCCCGGGCGGGCGGCGACGACAATGAGGTCGGTCCTCTGGAAACCCTGCGTGAGGGCGTTGAGACGCGTGTATCCCGTCGGCAGGCCCGTGAGCATGGTGCCGCGCCCGTGGATGGCCTGGATCTCGACCTCGTTTTTCTCGGCGATCGTCGAGAGCTTCACGAAGCCGCCCCGGATCGAGCCCTTCGCGATGTCCACGAGCTCGCGCTGCGCGTTCTCGAGGACCGTCTCGGCGTCGGGGGCCGAGACGGCATCGCGGATCGCGCGCCGCGACTGGAAGATCACGAGGCGCCGGAGCGAGGCCTCGCGCACGAGACGCGCGTAGCTCTCGACGTTCTCGACGTCGGGCACCCGGTCGACGAGCGCCGAGAGGACGGCGGGGCCGCCCGCGCGCTCGAGCCGGCCGGTCTTCTCGAGCTCGCTCTGCACCATCACGAGGTCCACGCCGTCGCGCCGGTCCGCGAGCGCGAGACAGGCCTCGTAAACGAGGCGGTGCGCCTCGCTCGCGAAATCCTCCGGCACGAGGAACTCCATGACGCGCGAAAGGAGCGAGCCGTCGATGAGGATCGCGCCCAGGAGGCTCCGCTCGGCGTCGGGACGCGCGGGGAGAACTTCGGGGCCGGTGGAGGCGAGGGCGGACATCGGGGGCCGGAAGAATATCGCGGAGGGGAATCCGGCGGGAGACCCGGTCTAACGGGGCAGGAGATCGAGGGGCGGACGGCCCGCTTCGGCGCGACGTTTCGTCGCGGCGGCGACCATTCGATTCCAGTTCTCCTCGTCGAGCCTGCAGGCGCCGACGCGCTTCCGGCCCTCCGGCGGGCCGTGGTAGTCCGATCCGGCCGATTTGAGAAGCCCCTCGCGCTCGGCGAGGCGCGCGAACGCGTTCTCCTTCTGACCGTCCTGGTCGGAGTGGATCACCTCGAGACCGTCGAGACCGGCGGCGACGCCGAGGGAAACGACCCTTTCGGGATCGCGGTACCAGATCGGATGCGCGACGACCGACAGCCCGCCGGCTTTGCGTATAGCCGCGATCGCCTCATCGAGGCTCCACTTCGGCTTCGGGACGTACGCCGGCTTGCCGCGCGACAGGAATCGGTCGAACGCCTCGTCGAACGTCTTGACGTATCCCTTTGCGACCATGGCGCGCGCGATGTGCGGGCGGCCGAAGGCGCCCTCTCCCACGACGGCGCGTATCTCCGCGATGTCGAGCGGCATGCCGAGGGCGAGAAGCTTTTCGACCATACCGTTCCCGCGGGTGTCGCGGTCCTCGCGGAACCGGGCGAGCCGCGCCGAGAGCTCCGGCTCGTCGGGATCAAGGAAGAGGCCGAGCACGTGAACGTCGTCCCCCTCACAGCGCGTCGAGAGCTCGCTCGCGGTCACCGTCACGAGGCCGGTGCCCTTCGCCGCGGCCTCGAATTCGGGCAGGCCGTGGACGGCGTCGTGATCGGACAGCGCAAGCACCGAGAGCCCGGCGTCGAGACCGCGCCCGACGAGCTGCGCGGGCGACTCGAGGCCGTCCGAGAACGTCGAGTGGCAGTGCAGGTCGGCGCCCCTGAACGCGGTCACGCGCGCATGGTAGCAGCGGCCCGGGCCTCACCATCGGCTACCCTTCCAGCGTGAGACGCCCCACCTCCCGCGCCGCCCGGGCGGCCGCGTGCGCCGCGGCCGGCATCTTCCTCTTGCTGGGGTCGGGCTGCTCTATTCACGCGCGCGCACAGACGGCCGCCGAGAGGGTACCCGCGGACTCAGGCCCCTCCGTCTGCGTCCTCTTCTTCGACGGACTGTCGGACGAGGCCTTCGGGAGGCTCGTCGCGGCGGGTGCGCTGCCGAACATCAAGGCCCGCATCGTGGACCCCGGACTCCGCGTCACGACCGCGGTCGCCTCCGTCCCGAGCGAGACCTTTCCGAACCTCGCCTCCCTCGAAACGGGCCTCCTGCCCGGACACCACGGGATCCCCGCGAATATCTGGCTCGACCGACACCTGCGGGTCCGGGAAGCGCACACGAACATCCTCGGGACGTTCTCGTCGACCGACTACCTCGCGCCCGAAGCGCGGACTCTTTTCGAGCGGCTCCCCGCCGATACCGTCGCCGTGACCGTGCCGCTCGCGCGCGGCGTCGCCGTACACGCGCGAAACCGGATCACGCTCGCGGCCTCCTACGCCCGGAACGAATGGTCGTTCCTGGACCGCAAAACGCTCGACGACGTCGGGGACGCCTATTCCGGCGCGGCCGCGGCAGGGCGCGTGCCGCCGCTCGTCTGGGCGCACCTCGTCGGCCCGGACGAAGTCGCGCACGTGAGCGGGCTGGAAAGCCGGGAGTTCCAGGACACGATGGCCGCCATCGACGAGGCGTTCGGGCGCCTCCTGCGTCGTCTCAAGCGCCGCCACCTCGACGAGCGGATCCTCTTCGTCCTCGTCAGCGACCACGGCAACCGTTCGTACGGCACCGTCGTCGACGCGAACGAGCTCGTGAACCGCGCCCTCCGTGCGAACCCCACCGAAGCCGACTGCAGCGAGGGCCACTGTGTCCTCGTCCCGGCCGTGCGAAAAGAGAAAGCCTACGACGTCGGGGACGCCATGATCACCGTCGGGGCCTACCGTGGCGTCATGATCTGGCTCCCTGCGGACCGGCCGTCCGACAGCGTCCCGAACGCGTTCCGGGCGCCGCGCCGCAGGCGCAAGCCGCGCAGCCCGCCGGGCGCGCCCTTGAAGATCCCGGGCGCTTCGCTCTTCGCCGCGACCCTCGCCCGCGCGCCCGAGGTCCGCCTCGTCGCGACGCGGGGCCCCTCGTCCGGCACGGTGGCCCTCTACGGTCCGGCCGGCCGAGCAGAGATCGTGCGCGAGGACCGGGAAGCACTCGAATCGCTCTACCTCTATCGCGTCCTCGAGGGAGACGACCCGCTCGGCTACGCCCATTCCCCCGCCGCGGCCTTCGCCGCGTCCGCTCATGATCCGGACGAGTGGCTCGAGGCGACGGCCGAAACGGAATACCCCGACCTCGTCGTGCAGCTTTCCGAGTTCTTCGACTCGCCGCGGTCGCCCGACGTCTTCATCTCGCCGAAAGACGGCTACGGATTCACGAAGGGGTACACAGCCGGCCACGGCTCGCTCTCTCGGAGCGAGACCGTCGTCCCGCTCATCTTCGCGGGCCCCGGCGTGACGCCGGGCGTCCTCCACGCGGCGCGAACGGTGGACCTCGCGCCCACCCTCCTGTCCTATCTCGGCGTGCCTTACGACGCGGACGAAATGGACGGCGAGGACCTCGAGATCGCGCCGCGGGGCGTGCCCAGGCCGCCGGCGCTTCCGGCCAACCCCGTGGAAGACGACCCGCCGGGCAGGAACTGACCGGCGCTCACCGCGGCAGGCGCCTGACCCGCACGGTGTTCGTGGCGCCTTCGGCCTGCGCCGTTCCCGAGATCTCGACGACGACCGCGCCCGCGAGGCCCGGCAGCCGGGACAGGACGGCGTCTCCGGCACGGATCAGCGCCTCGACGCTCCGCGTGGGAGGGACGCGGAATGACGTCACGTCGCGGAGCAGGGTCAGCTTCTGCCGCACCCGTTCGCTCGACGTGAACGCGATCACCGGGATCGAAAGAGGATTCTTCGACACGAGGCGCGCCGTCCGCCCCGACTCCGTGTAGACGACCAGGACCACCGCGCGCGCGTCGCGCGCCATTCCGGCCGCCGTATGCGCCACGACCGCGGCGAAATCGCCGGCCGGCGGGGGCGAGACGTCCTCGCGCACGAACCCCGCGTCCGGCACCTCGGCCTCGCGCGCGATCTCGGCCATCGCCTTGACGGCCTCGACCGGCCACGCGCCGATCGCCGTTTCTCCCGACAGCATCACCGCGTCCGCTCCGTCGTGGACGGCGCCGGCCACGTCCGACACTTCCGCGCGCGTCGGCGTCGGGTCCTTGATCATGGATTCCAGCATCTGCGTCGCCACGATCACGGGCACGCCGTGCCGGCGGCCCGCCGCGAGAATCTCGCGCTGGGCGCGCGGCACGTTCGCGAGGCCGATCTCCACGCCGAGGTCTCCCCGGGCCACCATGAGGACGTCGGAGACCGCGGCAAGCTCGTCGACAGCGGCAAGCGCTTCCTTTCGTTCGATCTTGGACACGACCCACGGGCGGAGATCGGGCGCGACGCGGGCCATCAGCCGGCGAAGGTGCGCCACGTGCGCCGGGCTCCGGACGAACGAGAGCCCCACGAAATCGACGCCGGCCTCGAGGCCCTCGGCGAGATCCCGCCGGTCCTTCGCGGTGAGCGCGGGCGCGGACAGGGCCGAGTTCGGGAAATTCACCCCGGCTCCGCTCTTCACGCGGCCGCCCACCTCGACCGTCGCGAAGAGGGCGCGCCGGACGCGCTTGTCGACGCGCAGCCGGATCCGCCCGTCGTCGAGGCGGATCTCGGCGCCGGGTTCGATGTCCTGGAGGAGCGCCGGATAGGTCACCGCGAGGCGCGCCGCGCCGCCCGGAGCGTTCTCCGCGCCCGCGCCCGGAAAGAGCTCCACCGTCTGGCCGTTCACGAGAGAGAGAGGGGCGCCGGGAAGCGCGCCGACGCGGATCTTCGGGCCCCCGAGGTCGAGGAGAACGCCCGTTGGCAAACGGCGGGAGCGCGAAACGCGGCGCACGAGAGCCACCCGACGGGAAATCTCCCCGGGCTCGCAGTGCGCCCCGTTCAGGCGGACGACATCGACGCCCGCCGCGAGAAGCGCCGCGAGCGCTCCCGGTTTGTCCGCGTTCCGGGCGACCGTGGCGACGATGCGCGTCGCCCGGGCGTCCCGCTTGTCACTTGCGGCCATCCGCCCTCCCCTTTCTTTCGTATGATGCCCGCATGAGCCCGCAAAATCTCACCCAGGATCCCTCGGTCGCCCTCGAGAACGGCAAGGGTTCGGATCCGCGCATCCCGCAGATCGCCGGCCACGTGAAAGAGATCATCCGCATTCTCGGGCTGTGCCCCGACAAGGACCCGAACCTCGTCGACACGGACATCCGGGTCGCCAAGATGTATCTCGAGATCTTCTCCGGCCTCGACGTCGGCACGCGCCCGAAGCTCACGACGTTCCCCAACGAAGAGCGCTACACGGCCATGGTCATGGAGAAGGAGATCCCCTTCTACTCCATGTGCGCGCATCACTTCGTGCCTTTTTACGGGCACGGGGCGATCGCGTACATCCCGAACGAGAAGATCGTCGGCCTCTCGAAGCTGCCGCGCCTCCTCGACTTCTTCGCCAGGCGCCCGCAGCTTCAGGAACGCCTCACCGAGCAGGTCGCGGGATTTCTCGAGGAGGAGCTGAAGCCCCAGGGGGTGATGGTCGTGATCGAGGCCCGGCACCTCTGCGTGGAGATGCGCGGCGTCAAGAAGCCGGGAGCCGTGACGGTCACCTCGGCCATCCGCGGAATCTTCCTCCAGAAAGCGGTCCGCGAGGAGTTCCTCGATCTCATGCGGCGCCACCAGTAGGCACGCCGGCAAGAGCCGCCGCGGCTTCCAGCCCCCGGAGCGTCCGGACGCCGTGCCAGCAGAAGTCGTCGCCCGAGACCAGGACGACGCGGGATGCAGGCAGCCGTTGCCGAAAATACTGTGCGTGTTCTTCGCGGAAGCGGTAGGGCTCGTCGGGAAGAATGACAACGTCGGGTGACGCAGCGAGAATTTCGGATTCCTTGAAAGTGGGATAGTCGGGGGCCGAGCCCTCTTCACCTTCTAAGCAATTCGACCCTCCCACCGTGCGCAGAAGATCGCAGATATAGGTGCGGGGGCCGACGGTCATCCAGGGGTCCTTCCAAATCAGGTAAGCGAACGTGAAACCCGTGCCTCGCTCGACGCGCTCGCCGTTACAAAAGACGAGATCAGGCTTCAAATCGCGAATCGCCGCGAGATCAGGGCTCTTCGTGCCCCCGACGCGTGAAATCCCCGCGAACGCCTCTTTGGGGTGCATGCAGTAGCGCGTCACCCCGACGAGGGCGTCTTTCAGCCCCAGCGCGACGAGCGTCTCGGTGATCGACGGGCAGAGAGAGACGAGGCGCATGCGGCGATTGTTCCACGCCGCCGGGAACGCTAAGATCGCGTCTCATCTCGCCGCGGCGGGCCCCCCGAGGGCCCGGGAAGATCTGCGGCCCCGGAGGACCAGAAAGTATGTCGAGCGTTCTCACAGAGACGACTTCCCGCGCCGGCGCGTCCGGCGAAGCCGTCGTCAACGATTTCTCGCTGCAGGTCGCGACAGCCAACGGGTCGGGCTCGCAGACGGCGAACAGCGTCCTCATGCGGTCCATCTTCCGCATGGGCGTCCCCGTCTCCGGCAAGAACCTGTTTCCGTCGAACATCCAGGGCCTGCCGACCTGGTTCACGATCCGCGCGAACAAGGACGGCTACATCGCGCGCAAGCGCGACCTCGACGTCCTCGTCTGCATGAATTCCGAGACGGCCGACGACGACGTGCGCGAGCTCCGCGCCGGCGCCCACGTCGTCTACGAGAAGAAGCTCGGCCTCGAGAATCCCGGCAAAAAGCGCGACGACGTGACGTACTACGCGGTCCCGTTCGCCGAGCTCGCGGTCAAGATCACGTCGGCGCCCGAGCACGCCAAGCTCCGCAAGCTCATCGTGAACATGATCTACGTCGGCGTCGTCGCCGAGCTGATGGGCATCGACCCCGCGGAGACCGAGAAGGCGATCGCGAAGCAGCTCAAGGGCAAGCAGAAGGCGATCGACCTGAACATCAACGCCGTCCGGCTCGGCCTCGAGTACGCGGCGCAGAACCTCCCCGCCAAGATTCCCTTCCGCGTGGAGCGCATGGACGCCACGAAGGGCAAGATCATCATCGAAGGGAACATGGCCGCGGCGCTCGGCTGCGTCTTCGGCGGCGCGACCGTGTGCGCGTGGTACCCGATCACGCCGTCGTCGTCGCTGTGCGAATCCTTCATCGACTTCTGCGACGAGCTCCGGATCGATCCCGACACGAAGAAAAAGAACGTCGCGATCCTGCAGGCCGAGGACGAGATCGCGTCGATCGGCATGGTGCTCGGCGCCGGCTGGGCGGGCGCCCGCGCGTTCACGTCCACGTCGGGCCCCGGCATCTCGCTCATGTCCGAGTACATCGGCCTCGGCTACTACGCCGAGATCCCGGCGGTCCTCTTCAACGTGCAGCGCACCGGGCCATCCACAGGGCTCCCGACGCGCACGATGCAGGGAGACATCCTCCTCTGCTACTTCAACTCGCAGGGCGACACGAAGCACCCGCTCCTCTTCCCCTCTTCTCCCGAGGAGTGCTTCACGATGGCCCAGCAGGCCTTCGACCTCGCCGAGCAGCTCCAGACGCCCATCTTCGTCATGACAGACCTCGACCTCGGCATGAACAACTGGATGTCGGATGCGTTCCCGTATCCCACGGCTCCGTTCGCGCGCGGGAAGGTGCTCGACGCCGCCGCGATCGAGAAGGTCAAACAGACCTGGGGACGCTACAAGGACGTGGACGGCGACGGCATCGCATACAGGACACTCCCGGGCACCCCAAACGCCTATGGCGCGTTCCTGACGCGCGGCTCGGGGCACAACGAGATGGCGCAGTATTCCGAGAAGCAGCAGGACTACGTCAAGAACGTCGACCGGCTCGTGAGAAAGTTCGACACGGCGCGCTCGATGGTGCCGAAGCCCGAGTTCCAGGATCGGCCGGCCGCGACCGCGGGGCTCCTCGCGTATGGCACGTCCCACTACGGAACGACGGAGGCCCGCGACAAGCTGGCAGCGACATTCGGCGTGACGCTCGACTACTGCCGGCTCCGCGCGCTGCCCCTGCAGGCGGAAGCGGTCAACTGGATGCGGCGCCACGAACGCATCTACGTCGTCGAGCAGAACCGGGACGGGCAGCTCGTCACGATCCTCCGCGACGAGCTCCCCGAGCTCGCGACGCGCTTCGTGTCCGTCCGGCAGTACAACGGCCTTCCCCTCGACGCCACGACGGTGATCGACGGAGTCCTCAATGACGCGCCCGCGTCCGGCGCCGGCTCGGACGCCAAGAAGGGAGGGATCGACGCATGAGCGCGACGCCGAATACTCCGGCCCCACCGGCCGCACCGGCCCCGAAGACGAACCGCATCGGCCTGCCGAAGGCGAACTACGAGGGCGGCAAGTCCACGCTGTGCCTCGGTTGCGGCCACGACGTCATCACGAAGCAGATCATCAACGCGTTCTACGAGATGGGGATCGAGCCCCACAAGGTCGCTAAGTTTTCCGGGATCGGCTGCTCGTCGAAGACGCCGGCCTACTTTCTGAACCGCGCCTGGGGCTTCAACGGCGTCCACGGCCGGATGCCGTCCGCCGCAACCGGCGCCCTCGTGGCGAACTCCTCGCTCCTTGGCATCGGCGTCTCCGGCGACGGCGACACGGCCTCCATCGGCATCGGCCAGTTCGTCCACCTCGTGAGGCGGAACCTGCCGCTCGTCTACATCATCGAGGACAACGGCGTATACGGCCTCACGAAGGGGCAGTTCTCGGCTACCGCGGACCTCGGCGCAAAGCAGAAGAGCGGCGCCGTGAACGAGTTCATCCCGATCGACTGCTGTTCGCTCGCCATCGAGCTGGGCGGCACGTTCGTGGCCCGATCGTTCTCCGGCGACATGAAGCAGCTGCAGACGATCCTCGAGGCGGCCATCGCCCACAAGGGCACGTCGGTCATCGACGTCATCTCCCCGTGCGTGACCTTCAACGACCACGAGGGCTCCACGAAGAGCTACAAATACTCCAAGGAGCACGAGACGCCCGTCCACGAGATCGGCTTCGTGCCGTTCTTCGAAGAGACCCTGGCCGAGATCCCCGTGGGCGACACGAAGGAAGTGGCCTTCCCCGACGGCAGCGTCCTCAAGTTCCGGGGCGTGGGCCGCGACTACGACCCGACCGACAAGGAGAAGGCGCTCAAGACCATCCACGAGAGCCACGGGAAGCAGGAGATCCTCACCGGGATTCTCTACGTCGACCCGTCGAAGCCCTCTCTTTCCGAGACGCTCGGCGCGACCAGCGAGCCCCTGACGACGCTGCCCCTCGAAAAGCTGCGGCCCGGCCGGGAGGCCCTCGAGGAGATCATGGAGTCCCTCCGCTGAAATCGCCGGCCCTCTCGAATTTGCGTGTGGACACCCGCCCCGGGTCGATATACTGAGACCCGTTCTCGGGGAGGTTGCCCATGCACGAGCAGGACCGGATCAAGGCGCATGTAAGCGCAAGGTGGGCCACGAGTCTCCTCGCCCTGGCTCTCGTCACGGTGCCCTCCGCCCTTCGCGCGGAGGATGAGTCCGAGCCTCCCGTCGCCACGGACGTCACCGTCGTCACCGCCTCTTCCGCGGGGGACTGCCCCTTCGGCGTGCCCGACGCACGCGGGGCCCGCCGGCTGAACATCCAGAGGGCCCCCGACGAGCTTCTCCGCGAAGGCCGGGTCGGGTTCGCGTCGAGTCACGGATCGGTCGGCGGGTCGTCCTCTTCTTCACCGGCATCGCGCGCGCACCGCGGAACCATCGACGTCGAGATCTTCGGAAAAATGGCGGCGGACGGTGTCCTTCCCACGGAACGCTCCACCGACGCCGAGTTCCTCCGCCGCGCGATGCTCGACCTGACCGGGCAGATCCCCACGACGGCTGCGCTGACAGCCTTCCTCGCCGACCAGCGCCCCGACAAGCGCGCCCTCGCCGTCGAAAATCTCCTCCGCTCCGACACCTTCAATGACCGATGGGCGATGTGGCTCGGCGATCTCCTGGAAAACGTGAAGACGACCGCCGCGAACGGCATCGAGCAGCCCCTCGGGCGCGACGCCTTCTCCGCCTACCTGCGCACGTCGCTCGCGCAGGCGAAGCCATACGACCAGCTCGCGAGGGAGATCCTCGCCGGAAACGGGGACAGCTTCACGGACGGCCCGCCGAACTTCTGGGTCCGCAACCTCGCGACGATGGGAGTCGCCCAGGACACCTGGGACAACCAGGCGGCGGCCGCGGGCGAGAAGTTCCTCGGGTTGCAGGTGAATTGCACGGGCTGCCACAACGGCGCCGGCCACACCGACGCCGTGAACGTCTATCTCTCCACGAAGACCCGGATGGACTTCTGGAAGAACGCCGCGTTCTTCGCGCAGACGACCGTCGCGACCGCGATGGACCCCGCATCCGCCCAGCGCAAGTACCTCCTCAGCAACAACACGACCGGCTCCTACCTTCTCAACACGACCTCCGGCAACCGCCCCGCGCGGGCTCCCGTCACCGGTCAGCCGAACAAAGTCGACCCCGCCTTCTATCTGACCGGCGAGAAACCCCAGGCCGGAACACCCCTCCGCGCCGAGTTCGCCCGGATGCTCACGGCCCACCCGCAGTTCGCGCGCGCCACCGTGAACTACATCTGGAAGGAGATGTTCGGCGTCGGCATCGTCGAGCCCACCGACGGCTTCGACCTCTACCGCCTCGACCCGGCGGTGCTCCCGCCCGGGCAGACCTTGCAGGCCAGCCACCCGGCCCTCCTCGCCCAGCTCGCGACGCAATTCTCTTCGGGCGGCTACGACCTCCGCGCCCTCCTGCGCACGATGGCGAACTCCGAGGCCTATCAGCTCTCGGCGCGCTACACGCCGGGCGCCTGGAGCGAGACGTACACGCGGTACTTCGCCCGCCGCATCACGCGCCGGATGACGTCCGAGCAGCTCCTCGACGCGGTCTTCTCGGCGAGCGGCGTGTGGCCGACCGGGACGAGCCCCGACGCGCTGACCGTTCAAGGGTGGGCGACGCCGCCCGTCCGGGCGATGCAGCTTCCGGATCCGCTCGAGGCTCCGGGAGGCACCCGTTACAACGCGTTCCTGAATACGTTCCTGCGCGGCAACCGCGACACGAACCCGCGCTCCTCGGACACGTCGGCGCTGCAGGCCCTCGCCCTCATGAACGACGCGAACACGATCCAGCCGCGGATCCTGCAGTCGAACGCCAGCTCGCTCGTGTCCCGAACCCTGAAAGCCACGGCGAAGCCGGAGGACGTCGTCGACGCCCTTTGGCTCGGCACGCTCTCGCGCACGCCCACGGCCGCCGAGAAGGCGAGCGCCGTGACATACCTCAAGAGCGGGACGCTCGGGCCGAAGACCGAGAATCTCCAGTGGGCCCTCTTCAACAAGCTCGAGTTCGCCTTCTACTAGGCGGGAGAACAGCGATGCCTTCCCACAAGGAAATCTGCGACGCCTGCACCCTCGGGGGATCGTTCCCGATCCGGGGAGAAGGCCTGTCCCGCCGCCGTCTCTTCCGCGTCGCGGGCAGCGCGATCGTCGGCTCGTACTTCGCGGACGTCCTGATTCCTCCGCGCCTCGAGGCCGCCGCCGCCCCGGCGCTCCAGGGTACGGCCCGGAACTGCATCTTCGTCTTCATGTCCGGCGCGCCGAGCCACTCCGACACGTGGGATCTCAAGGAAGGCGCGTGGACTCCCGCCGCGTTCGCGCCCACGAGCTTCGGCGGCGTCCGTTTCGCGCAGGGCCTGATGCCGAAGATCGCCGGACAACTCGACAAGTTCGTCTTCGTCCGTCCCGTTCTCTCGTGGGCGGCCGTGCACAGCCTCGCCCAGACCTGGGCGCAGAAATCCCGGAATCCGACCGGCGTCCTCGGCGACGTCTCGCCGCACATCGGAGCGGTCGTCTCCCTCGAGTCCCAGGCCCAGCGCAAGCCGGGCGACATCCTGCCCGGGTTCGTCGGGCTCGGCACGAGCTCGATGATCGGCTCCGGCTACATGTCGTCGCGCTACGCGCCGCTCGTCGTCCCCTCGGTCTCGACCACGGGCCTCCAGAGCGTGAAGCCTCCGAACGCGGCCGTGTTCGCCGAACGCTACTCTCTCCTGCAGACGCTCGACACCGACCGCGCCCCGGGATCGCCCTACGGCGACGTGCCGGCCGACATGGCCGACTTCTACACGCAGGCCAAGGCGCTCGCCGACAGCCCCACGATCAACGCCACGTTCAGCTACAACGCGGCCGACTACGCCCGGTATGGCTCGACGCAGTTCGGCGCCACCGCCATCATCGCGAAGCAGCTCCTCGCGGCGAATCAGGGAACGCGCTTCGTCCAGCTCACGGTCGGCGGCTGGGACAACCACGCGAACATATACGCGGCGAACGCCGGACTCACGACCCAGATGAAGTTCTTCGATCCGGCGATCGGCACGCTCGTAGCGGATCTCGCCGCGACCCCCGGCGCGGCCGCCGGCAAGACGCTTCTCGACGAGACGCTCGTCGTCCTGATCGGTGAGTTCGGGCGCACCGTCGGCCCGGTCAACGCGCAGGGCGGCCGGGACCACTTCCAGAGAATGTCCGTCGCGTTCGCGGGCGGCGGGGTCCGCGGCGGCCGCGCGATCGGCGTCACGGACGCGACGGCGAACAAGGTCGTCGACTTCGGGTGGAGCGGCAACCGCGACATCCGCATCGAGGACCTGACGAGCACCATCTACTCGGCGCTCGGCATCGACTACACCACGGTCCTCCACAACGACCCGATCGGCCGCGGCTACGAGTACGTGCCCTTCGCGAAGGACGGCGTCTACAGGCCGGTCGCCGAGATCTTCTAGGCTATTTCTTCTCGTCCTTCTCCGGCTTGTCCTTCTTGTCCTTGTCGCCCTTGTCCTTGTCGCCCTTGTCCTTCTCGCCCCTGCTGTTGTCGTCCCTGGCGCTGCCCGAAGCCTGGAGCGGGTCGGGACCCGCGGGCGCAACGCGGCGCGGCGCGCGGCTGATGGCGGGTCTTTCGGGTTGCGACTGCGGCTGGACCTGCGGCTGCCGCTGAACCTGTGGCTGCTGCTGGATCTGCGGCTCGGCCCGAGGAGGAGCCGGACGCGCCTCCTCGCCTCGCCTTGTCGCCGGCTCCGCAACTGCGGCCGGGCGTTGCGATGGGGGGGCGGCGACCGGCATAGCCGGTGAATCCTCACGTCCGCGGACGGGTGGGGCCGGCTTCGCCTCGGGAGGTACCGGCTGCACGACCGGAGGCACGGGCTTCGCCATCGGCGGCACTTCCCTCGTCATGGGCGTCGTCACCGCACCCGGCGCCACGCGCATGGGCGGTGCGTTCTCTCGCGGGCCCGAGGGCTGCGGGATGAAAGGGGCCTGCGGGGACGCGACCGGGCGTCGTCCGATCCTGATGGGGTCAGGAGGCGGCACCTCGACCGCGTCGCGGCGCGGCGCGAGCTCCACGTGGCCGCCGTCCCGGGTGACGGGCCGGATGGGAAGCGCGGCCCGAACGCCCGCGCTCGACTGCTGGGCGAGGGTGCCCGCCGCGGCTGGTGTCATGGGAGCGCCGCCGCCGGCGCGGATGACGTTGATCTTTTCCGTGAAGGAGGGAGGAGCGGGCGGCGGAGCGAGACGGGCCGTCACGGCGAGCGTCGCCATTCGCGCGGGCGGCTGGGGAATGAAGCCCGTGGCGAAGGCTGGACGGATGGACTGCGGCGTCGGGAGAACCGGCAGCGGGCCGCGGAGGACGGCCTGCCCTCCGATCTCCTGGAGAACCCTCGCATCCCTCACGCGGTCGCCCTGGGCAGGCTGCGCCGAGGCGAACGAGCCGCGATTGACGACGGTGACGTACGACCGATTGGCATAGACGACGTTTCGGGGCGCGATCTGCGCGCGGGCCTGGCTCCCCCACCACGGGACGAACGGATCGCGCGGGCCGAGCGGGAACCATCCCACGTAGCCACCACCGCCTATCGAGACCGAGGCCGACCATCCCGGACCGCCCCCCACGAAAGCAACCAGGGCGGGAGCGTAGGTTACGTGTCGCACGTTGGGTGCGACCGGAACCCAATACCACCGCGACGCGCGCGTGACCCAGCGCCCGTAGTGGTATGGAGCCCAGCCCCAGGGCTCGTCCGAGACCCAGGTCCAGCCCCAGGGGTCCTGCCAGATCCAGCGTCCGA
>JARXKK010000054.1:7447-20266 GCA_030278895.1 Acidobacteriota bacterium | reverse complement strand
GTGCCCTCGCCCGTGAAGCACCCCGAGAAGGTGAACATGGTCATCTTCCGGGAGAACACCGAGGACATCTACGCGGGCATCGAGTTCGCGGCCGGCAGCGACGAGGCGAAGAAGTTCGGTGCCTTCCTCATGGAGAACTTTCCGGCGCAGTACAAGAAGCTCCGCTTCCCGGAGACGACCGGTTTCGGCGTGAAACCCGTCTCGAAGGAAGGGAGCGAGCGCCTCGTCCGCTCGGCCATCCAGTACGCGATCGCGCACAAGAGCAAGAGCGTCACCTTCGTCCACAAGGGCAACATCATGAAGTTCACGGAGGGGGCGTTCCGGAACTACGGCTACGCGCTGGCCGAGAGCGAGTTCGCCGACAAGACCTACACGTGGGACCAGTGGGAGCGGACGAAGAAGGACAAGGGCGAGGCCGCCGCGAACGCCGAGCAGAAGGCCGAGCTCGCCAAGGGAAAGATCCTCGTCAAGGACGCGATCGCCGACATCACGCTTCAGCAGGTCCTCACGCGGCCGGACGAGTTCGACGTCATCGCGACGCTGAACCTCAACGGAGATTACCTCTCGGACGCCCTCGCCGCGCAGGTGGGCGGCATCGGGATCGCGCCAGGCGGAAACGTCAACTACGTGACGGGCCACGCCGTCTTCGAAGCGACACATGGCACGGCGCCGAAGTACGCCGATCTCGACAAGGTCAATCCCGGTTCGGTCATTCTCTCGGGCGAGATGATGCTCCGGTACATGGGCTGGGACGAGGCCGCGGATCTCGTGCTCCACGGCATGGACGGTGCGATCGCCGCCAAGACCGTCACCTACGACTTCGCGCGCCAGATGGAAGGCGCGACGGAAGTAAAATGCAGCGGCTTCGCGGACGCGATCATCAAACACATGGGGAAGTAAGGACACGACAATGAATGTTCTCGTTCTCGGCGGCACGGGCACGGTCGGATCTCAGGTCACGAGGAACCTTCTCGCGCGTGGCGCCGAAGTCTCGGTGCTCACGCGCGATCCAAAGAAGCCCATGCCCCCGGGAGCGAAGGGCGTCGTCGGGGACCTCCTCGACCCGGGGACGATCCGCACGGCGTTCCCGGGCCACGATGCCGTGTTCCTGCTCACGGCCCTCAGCGCGGGCGAGTGCCACGAGGGCCTCATGGCCGTCAACGGCTGCCGGCTCGGCGGCGTGAAGAAGATCGTCTTCCTCTCCATCCACCGCGCGGACGAGGCGCCGCATCTCCCTCACTTCGGCGCGAAGCTTCCGATCGAGGCGGCGATCAAGGCATCGGGGATTCCCTTCACGATCCTCCGGCCGAACAACTTCTACCAGAACGACCTCTGGTACAAGGACGCCATGCTCGCCTACGACGTTTACCCGCAGCCCTTCGGCGACGCAGGGCTCTCGCGCGTGGACGTCCGCGACATCGCGGAAGTGGGCGCGCTCGCGCTCGCGACGAACGCCGCCACGAACGAGACCGTCAACCTCGTCGGTCCCGACCTGCTGACGGCGACCGGGACGGCGGCGACGTGGGGCGGCGTCCTCGGCCGCAAGATCGCCTACGGCGGAAACGATCTCGACGCTTGGGAGAAGGCGTCGCTCGCGTACCTGCCCGCGTTCGCCGTGTTCGACTTCCGGCTCATGTACGCGTTCTTCCAGGAGAAGGGCCTCAAGGCGACGCCGGCCGATCTCGAGCGGGTCACGGCTCTGCTCGGCCACGCGCCGCGCCGCTTCGACGAGTTCGCCGCCGAGACGGCCCGCACCTGGAGCGCCTGACGCCCGACTGAAGACCGCCTGAGCCCTCACGGTAGGATCGGGTCATGAAGAAGGCCGCGCGCCCGGCGCCTCCCCTCGTCGGCGTCGTCATGGGTTCGACGTCCGACTGGGAAACGATGCAGTACACCGCCCAGACGCTCGAGGCCTTCGGCGTGCCCCTGGAAAAGCGCGTCGTGTCGGCCCACCGGACTCCGAAGCTCCTCGCGTCGTACGCCGCCGCGGCCGAAGCGCGCGGGGTCGAGATCATCATCGCGGGCGCCGGAGGCGCGGCGCACCTGCCCGGCATGCTCGCAGCGCAGACGGTGGTGCCGGTCCTCGGCGTGCCCGTCGAGAGCCATGCGCTCGAGGGTCTCGACTCGCTCCTCTCGATCGCCCAGATGCCCGCGGGCGTTCCCGTCGGCACGCTCGCGATCGGGAAGGCCGGCGCCATCAACGCGGCGCTCCTCGCGATCGGAATCCTCTCGATCTCACGCCCCGATCTTCGCAAGAGGCTCCACGCGTTCCGGGCGAAGCAGACGAAGACGGTTCTCGCCGCGATCCTGCCGTGATCGTTCCGCCCGGTTCGGTCGTCGGGGTCCTCGGCAGCGGACAGCTCGGGCGCATGTTCGCGCTGGCCGCGCGCCGCATGGGCTATCGCGTCCACACGTACTCGCCCGAGGAAGACTCGCCCACCGGCCACGTCGCCGACGTTGAAGTGTCCGCCGCGTACGACGACCTCGACAGGCTGCGGGAATTCGCACGCGGCCTCGACGTCCTCACGTTCGAGTTCGAGAACGTCCCGCGCGCCGCGCTGGACGCGCTCGAGTCCATCGTGCCGGTTCGACCAGGGGCCGAAGCTCTTTGGGTTTCACAGAACAGAGAGAGGGAGAAAGATTTTCTTAGAAAGGTGAATGTCCCTCTCGCACCGTGGGCGGCGGTGCGCACGAGTTCCGACCTCGCGGCGGCCCTCTCCTCCGTCGGCGCCCCCGCCGTCCTCAAGACGGCCGCATTCGGGTACGACGGCAAAGGACAAGAGAAGATTTCTTCGAATGGAATATCGGACGCGGAGAGGGCCTGGGAGGCGCTCGGCCTGGTGCCATGTGTCCTCGAGTCCTTCATAGAATTTCAGAGAGAGGTTTCCGTCGTCGCGGCGCGGGGCGCTGACGGCGCTACGGCTTTCTTTCCGATTTTCGAGAACGTTCACCAGGACCACATTCTCGATGTCACGACAGCGCCCGCCCCTCTTTCCCTTTCAGAAGAAGATCTTGCCTTCGAAATAGCTCGGACGATTCTCGACGCGCTCTCCTATGTCGGCGTCCTCTGCATCGAGCTCTTCCACACCTCTTCCGGCAAGCTTCTCGTCAACGAAATCGCCCCGCGCCCGCACAACTCGGGTCACCTGACGATCGACGCCTGCGCCACGAGCCAGTTCGAGCAGCAGCTCCGCGCCGTGTGCGGGTTGCCTCTCGGCTCGACCGAGCTTCTTCGTCCCGCCGCGATGGCGAATCTCCTCGGCGACCTCTGGGCCGGCGGCGCCCCGTGCTGGGAGAAGGCCTGCGCGGTGCCCGGAGTCACCCTCCACCTCTACGGCAAGAAGGAGCCCCGCCCCGGGCGCAAGATGGGCCACCTGACCGCGCTCGCAAAGACTCCGGACGAGGCCCGCCGCCGCGTCGTCGACGCGCGGGCCGCACTCACGACCTGAGAATCCACTCGAGGAGAACCGACATGCAGATCCGCCTGGCCGCTCTCGCCCTCGTCCTTTCCGGCTCCGCTTTTGCGGCCGGCATCCCCGACATACTCGACGCCGCGGGCTACCAGCGCCTGTCGCCGAGTCTCGCAATTTCGGGCAAGCCTTCGAAGGAAGCGCTCGCGTCGCTGAAGCAGGCTGGCTTCCGGACCGCGATCGACCTCCGGCAGCCGAACGAAGGCGTGCCCTCGGCGCGGGAGGCCGTCGAGGCGCAGGGGCTGAAGTTCCTCTCGGTTCCCGTTTCCCCCGATACGTTCACGCTCCAGGACGCGCAGAAGGTCGCGGCCGAGCTCTCCGATCAGAGCGCCGCCCCGGTCCTCCTCTTCTGCTCGAGCAGCAACCGCGTCGGCGGCGTGATGGCCGTCATCGAGCGGATGCGCGGGCGATCGAAGGAGGAGGCTCTCGCCGAAGGAAAGAAGGCCGGCCTCAAGAGCGCCGCGATGGAAAAGGCCGTCCTCCGGGTCCTGGACGAGACCACGGCAAAGACCGCCTCCGGGCGCTAGACGAGTAGCGCGTCGACGACGCGCTCGAGCTTCATTCCGCGGCTGCCCTTCACGAGGACCACGTCTCCCGGCGCGAGGCGCGGGCGCAGCCACGCGAGAAGCGGGTCGATCTCGGTAAAATGGGAAGAAGAAGAGGAAGAAGAAGAAGAAGAGAATTCTTTGAAGGTAAGAGAGGAACGGGGCCCGAAGAACGCCGCGACGTCCACGCGGCCTCGGGCACTCCGGCCCAACTCCCGATGCGCGTCCTCTTCCGCCTCGCCGAGCTCCAGCATGTCGCCGAGGACCGCGACGCCGCGGCCGCTTGCGGCCGCGAGCGTCTTCAATGTCGAGAGCGCGGCCTCCATCGAGGCGGGCGAGGCGTTGTAGCAGTCGTCGAGGATCGTGATGCCGCCCGCGCCGGCCACGACCCGCGACCGATGCGCGTATGGGCGGGCTGCGGAAAGACCAGAAGCAATTTCCTCGAATGAGTAAGAGAGAGAAAGAGCGACTGCAGCGGCGGCAGCAGCATTCATGGCGTTGTGCTCCCCCACAAACCCCAGCCTGACGTTGACTGTGCGCCGCTGTAGGTTGAGGCCACCGATCGAACGAGGCGCTCCGGCGTCCCCCTCCCATTCTTCCCCTTCCAAGCAAATCTTCATTCCCTCGATTCCGAGTGGAGTCACCCCGACGAGCCGAACGTCCGCCAGAGGACTCTTACCAAAAAATACCTTCCGAACGCCGCTCGCCACCCGCTCCGCCTGCGCCACGCAGCGCGCGTCGTCCGCGTTGACGATCGCGACCGATCCCGGAAGCAACCCGCGATACAGCTCGCCTTCCGCCTCGGCGACGCCGTCCAGGTCCTTCAGGAACTCGAGGTGCTCGGCCGCGACGAGTGTGACGACGCCAACGTCGGGTCGCACGATCTCCGTCAGCCTCGCGAGCTCGCCCGGCGCCGACATCCCGAGCTCGACGACCGCGGCCCGATGCTCGTCCGCCAGCCGGAAGAGTGTGAGCGGGACGCCGACTTCGTTGTTGAGGTTTCCTTCCGTCGCGAGCGCGCTCCCGCGCGTGCCGAGGATGGCCGCGAGCATCTCCTTCGTCGTCGTCTTGCCGTTGGACCCCGCGACCGCCGCGACCGGGATCGCGAATCGCCGCCGGTGGAAGGCCGCGAGCGCGCCCAACGCCCGAAGAGCGTCTTCCACCTCGAAAAAAGGCAGCCCCGGCTCGGGCGGCGTCCCCTTCTTGACGACGGCCGCGCCCGCTCCCTTCGCCTTCGCCGCGGAAAGGAAGTCGTGCGCGTCGAAGCGCTCGCCTTTCAGCGCGACGAAGAGCGCGCCGGGTCCGAGCGAACGTGTGTCGGTCGAGACGGAAGGGAAGCCCTCGGGCGCCGCGGGCGGCGCGGACGCCCCCGTCGCGCGCGCGACCTCTCCGGCCGTGAAGAGGGGCTCAACCCTTGACGTAGCGTCCCTCTCCGCGGAAGGGGGCCCGGCTCATCTCGTGAGACCGAGCAGGCGCGGCCACGTTCCCGTGCTCTCGAAGGCATGCGGATGCTTGGCGCGGTCGATCAGGTATTCGGCCATCGCGCGCACGATCCAGTCGAAGTTCTCCTGCCCCACGGAGGCGACGTCGGCGTCGGGTGCGCAGTTCATGAAGTCGATCGCGTAGGGAACACCGTCGCGAACGGCGAACTCCACGGTATTCAGGTCGTACCCCAGGGCCTCGCAGAGCGCGAGGGAGCCCGCCGCCACCTTCTCGGCCATGGCCGCCGGAACGCTCTTGCCGCGCGCCGCCTCGTAACGAAGGTGGTGCGGCTCCTTCGGGGCGTATCCCATGATCCGGACGCGCTTGCGGCCCACGACGTAGCAGCGGTAGTAGTCCGTGAACTCGATGGCTTCCTGCGCCATCATCTCGAGGTCGCGCGTCTTGTCGTACGCCGCGAAGAACTCCTCCGGCGTGTCGCACTTGTAGACGTCCTTCCACCCGCCGCCGTTCGCGGGTTTCATGAAGATCGGGAAGCCGAGATAGGCAAAGACGCCGTCCCAGTCGACCATCTCCATGTTGCGGAAAGACTTCTCGGTCGTGTTCGGCGGATGCTCCTTGTGCGGGAGGAGGACCGTCTTCGGCACCGCGACGCCGGCCGCGAGGGCGACGACGTTGTCGAAGAACTTGTCGTCGGCCGACCACCAGATCGGATTGTTCACGACCTCGACGCCGCGGGCGACGGCGCATTTCAGAAACGTGCGGTAGAAAGGAACCTCGTGGCTGATCCGGTCCAGGATCACGGCGTCCTCGAAGGACTGCTCCTGCGCGAGGTACGAGATCTTCACCGGGCCGCTTTCGATCGCGTCGCCATTCTTCTTCGCAAGCTCGTTGATCTCGTTCATCAGGGCCCAGGGGAACGTGTCTTCCATGCCGAAGAGGACCCCGATACGTTTATTTGCCGCCTGCGGCATCGCACTCCCCCTCACGGCGCGCGCCGCTCCGCCGCATCCTAACGGACCGCGGAGAAGGGGTGCAATCCCGCGCTTCGCTAAACTCCTCACCAATGAAAAGAGAGTACGGATCCTGGATGAGCAGCGCGCTCTCGCGTCCGATGGAGTACCTCTGGTTCGGGGACCGCGGGCGGCCGGTCCTCTTTTTTCCGACGTCGATGGGGCGCTTCTACCAGAACGAGGACTTCGGCCTCACCGGGGCGCTCCAGGACAAGGTCGACGCGGGTTGGCTCCAGCTGATCTGCGTCGATTCCGTCGACACCGAGAGCTGGTACAACAAGAAGATTCCGCCGGAGAGCCGCGCGCGGCGGCACGACCAGTACGACCACTACCTGCGCGACGAAATGTTCCCGTACATCACGTCGCGGACGGGCGGCAACATCGTCACCGTCGGCGCTTCGTTCGGCGCGTATCACGCCGCCAACGCCGCCGCGCGTTACCCGGGCGTCGTCACGAAAGCCATCTGCCTTTCCGGCCTCTACGACGTGTATCAGTTCCTCGACGGCTACTGGGACGACACGTGCTACGCCCACACGCCCATGGCCTCGATCGCGAACATGGACGAGGCCTGGAAGCAGAAGCTCCGCCAGGTGGAGTGGGTCGTCGCGACCGGTGAAAACGACTCGCTCGTGACGCAGAACCGCGCGTTCGCCGCGCTTCTCGAGCGCCAGGGCCAGCGCGTTCAGGCCGAGTTCTGGCCGGGCGTCTTCGGCCACGACTGGCCGTTCTGGAAAGAGCACCTCCGCCGCTTCATTTGACGGGCGTCTTGTTTCGAAGGCCGCGCAGCCGGCGATCGGCGTTCGTCGCCTTCCGGCGCGCCTCGGACGCCTCTTCCTTCGTCCCGACGATGCCCCGGATCGCGGCGAGCGCGCGCCAGCCGTCCGGGCGGAAAGGCGCGAGGCGCGAGGCGTCCTGTGCGGCGGAGAGCGCCTGCTCGAAAGCGCCGCGCCGTTCCAGATGCCGCGCCTCTTCCACGGCGATTTCCCAGGATTCCGGAAACACCTTTCGCCCTTCGGCGAGGAGAGCGGCTCCTTCGCCCGCCCGGCCCGTCCATTCGCGGTAACGCGCGAGCGTCACGAAGTCCACCGTCTCCCGGCGCGCCGGATCGACGACGACCTTCTCGAAGAAGCTCATCGCCTTGTCATCGGCCACGCGCCGACCGTCCGTCTCGACCCCGAGAACGAATCCTTCGGCAAAGGCGAGAGCGCGCATGCGTGCAAGCGGGACGCTCGCCGGGAACACGGCGAGGGACCGGTTGCACTGCGCGAGACAGGCCGCGTACTCGCGGAGCGTCAGGAGAACGCGGGCGAGAAGCTCGGCGGCCGCTTGCGCGCGGCGGGCGTCGCGTGCATCGGGCACGCCCTCGAGCACGACGCGCGCCTCCGGCCAGCGCTCGAGTGCCGCGAGGGCGCGGGCGAGCGGAAGCCGCCACGCGAAATTCTGGGGTGCCTTTTCGCGGGCCTCCGACAGGAGTGACTCCGCCTCGTGGAGCGGAGGGAATCGCTCGGGCAGCCGCGCCTCGGAGACGCGGGAAGCCGTCTCGACGAGCTGCTCACCGACCGCGACGAGGCCGGGCGCGTCGCGGGAGATCGCGAGTCTCTGCCGCGCGGTCGACACCGCGTCAGAGAAAAGGCCCTGAGACCGCTGCGCTTCGAGGAGGAGGTCGAGGAGCGCCGTCGCGCCCGGGTGAACGGTGAGGCCCGCGCGGGCCGCCCGCTCGGCAAGGGACGCGTGATCGAGGCTCAGGTGCGCTTCGGCGAGCGCGTTGAAAAGCTCGAGCGGCTTCTCCGTCGCTCCCGAGAGCGCGTCGAGCACCGTCACGGCCTCCGCCGGGCGGCCGAGCTTGAGGAGGCCCCGCGCGAGCGTGAGGACCGCCCGCTGCTGCAGCGGGTCGTCCGGAAGCTCGCGGACGACGGACGGCAGGACGACGCGCGACAGGATCTCGACGGAGCCTTTCCAGTCGCCCGCGCCCGCCAGACGGAAGGACTCCTCGATGTCGCGCGCGGCCCCGCGCACGTCGACCGACGCGCGCCCTTCCCCGCGGCCCGTGACGACCGCCCCGCGCGCCACGCGCGCCCGGACAGCGCCCTCCCCGCGGACGGCCGCCTGGTAGCGCATCTTCGGCACGAACGGGGCCACCGTGATGCCGCGCCGGGCCGCGGCCATCGTGAGAACGCTGACGAACCCCTTCCAGTCGGGAAAGCGGTCATGGCGCTCTCGCTGGAGACAGCGCGTGATCACGTCCTCGGCGCCGAAGGAGGTTTTCCGGAAGAGTCCGCTCGCGATTTTCGGGGGCTCACCTCGAATCTTCGCCTCGCGGATCTCGTGCCACGTGCCCGAGAACGGAGTTCTTCCCGTCTCCCACTCGTACATGAGGCAGCCGAGGCTGTAAATGTCGGACCGGAGGTCGAGCGGGACGCCGCCGAGCAGCTGCTCGGGCGAGGCATACGCCGCGGTGCCGAAGATGACGTGTCCGCCGCCGGGCGTCGACTCCATCTCGCTCTCGCCCAGAGGCGACGAGATGCCCCAGTCGCTGACCGCGGCGCGGCCGCGCTCGTCGAGGAGAATGTTCTCCGGTTTGAGGTCGCGATGCACGATGTGGTGCTCGACGTTCGCCCAGTCGAGAGCGCCGGCGATGCGCACGAGCGTCCGGTAGAAGAGCTCCGGGTCGCGCGAGGTCATCTGCGACCGCAGGCTTCCGCCCGCCATCCAACGCGAACAGATCACGGGAAGCTTGTCGAGGGGGAACACACAGAGCGCCTCGACGATCCCGTCGCAGACGGAAAGCGTCAGCCAGACCTGGAGCTCCAGCAGAAAGCGCTCGAAGTCCTCGTTGCCTCCGCCTCCGCGTGCGAGCGCCTTGACCGCAAAACTAGGGCCGGACGGCGTCTGCCGGACCCGGGCGCAAACACCCATCCCTCCTCGGATGACGTCCACGACCGTGAACACGTCCGAGTCGAATCCCTGCGACTGCGCGAGGGCGGGCAGAGAAAGCTCTTCTCCCGGGCGGAACGGGACCACTGTGCCTGATTCTCTCACTCCCGGCCCGGGCGTAAACGGTCGAAACCCGCGCGGGCGTTTCGACGTAAAATGTCTGTTTGCAATTTTCAGGAGAGGTGTCTATGAAACGTATTTCGTTCAGGCGGGCCGCCCCCTTCGCGCTTCCCGCGGCTCTCGCGGTTCTCGCGGTCTCTGGCGCTTTCCCCGCCCGCTCCCAGGAGCTCCGGGTCGAAGAGCACGTGCTCTCGAACGGCATGAAGCTCCTGCTCGTGCCCCGGCGCGACGAACCGGTCGTCTCCGCAGGCTGGGTCGCCAGGGTCGGAAGCGCGAACGAGCGGCCGGGCATCACGGGGATCAGCCACCTCTTCGAACACATGATGTTCAAGGGCACGGAAGCGATCGGCTCGAAGGACGCCGCCCAGGACGCCAGGCTGATCGCCGAACAGGAGCGCCTCCGCGGCCTCATGCGGGACGAAGAGTCGAAGATGCGCGCGGCCCTGCGGCGCGGCGAGATCGACGACGTCACGAAGCCCGAGAGCAAGACACCGCGTTACAAGGAGCTCGAAAAGGAATTCGACGTCCTCGTGAAGGAGCAACGCGACCTCCTCGTCAAAAACGAGTTCGACCGCACCTACACGAAGCAAGGGGCCTCCGGGATGAACGCGTCGACGAACTCGGATCTCACCCAGTACTTCGTCACCGTGCCGAAGAACAAGCTCGAACTGTGGATGTGGATGGAGTCCGACCGCCTGAAGGCTCCCGTCTTCCGCGAGTTCTACTCGGAGCGCGACGTCGTCTTCGAGGAACGCCGCCTCCGGACGGAATCGACTCCGACCGGGCGCCTCGACGAGGCCTTCGAGGAGATGTTCTGGCACGGCCACCCGTACTCGTGGCCCGTCGTCGGGTATCCATCGGACATTCCGGCGATCACGAAGGCCGACGCCGACCAGTACTACGCGCTCTTCTACGCGCCGAACAACATCACCGCCATCCTCGTGGGCGACTTCGACCCGAAGGACGCCCTTGCGATGGGCGAACGGTATTTCGGCCGGATTCCCCGCGGCAAGAACCCGCCGCCCGAGATGACGATTCTTCCTCCCAAGTGGGAGGCGGAAATGCGCATGAACGGCGAGGCGGACACGAACCCGCAGGTCGGCATCAACTGGCATACGGTGGCTTTCCAGAACAAGGACGCGTACGCCCTCCAGGTCCTCGCGCAGCTCCTCAACGGCCGCACGGGCCGGCTCTACAAGGCGATGGTCGTCGGGGACGGAGCCGTGGCGACGAACGTGACCGCGGCCGCCTTCTCGCGCAAGTACGCCGGCGAGTTCGGCGTCGAGGCGGAGGTCAAGGAAGGCAAGACGCCCGAGGACGCGGAGAAGGCGATCTACGTCGAGCTCGAGAAGATCAAGAAGGACCACGTTCCGGCCGAAGAGCTGCAGAAGGTGAAGAACAACTTCGCCGCGCAGGTGTTCCGCTCGGCGCAGTCGAACATGGGCATCCTCTACCAGCTCATGGGGAACGAGGGCCGCGGCGACTGGAGAGAGTTCAACGGGGGCCCGAAGAAGGTCCAGTCCGTGACGGCCGAGGACGTGCGCCGCGTCGCCCAGACGTACCTCACGAAGGAGAATCGCGGGGTCGCGACCTACACGCGCAAGGCCGGCGCCGCTGGTGCGGCGGCCGCGCCCGAGGAGCCCGCTCTTCTCGCCGTGCCCGAGCAGATGCGACCCATGGTCAAGCAGACGCTCGCCCGGCTGGCCACCTCGACGGACACCGACAAGCTCAAACAGACGATCGCGCAGATGGAGAGTCAGTCGGGGCAGGTGCCGCCACAGATGAAACCGGCCACGGATCTCATCCTTCAGAAGGCCCGGGAGCGCCTCACCGAGCTGGAGAAGGCCCCGAAGACGACGGAGAAGAAGTAGTCATGAAAAAGAACATCGTCCTTTCGGCGGTTCTCGCCGCGTTTCTCGCAGCGCCCCTCACCTCCCCCGCGGCCCTCGCCGCCGGCGCCGGCGCCATTCCCGCGAAGCCCGATCAACTCACGTTCAAGACCTTCTCCTACACGCCGCCCGCCGCGAAGGACTATCGCGTGGTCCTGAAGTCCGGCGTCGTGGCGTACCTCGCGGAGAACCACGAGCTTCCGCTCGTCAACATCCAGATCATCCTGAGGGGCGGCACGTACCTCGACCCGGCCGGCAAGGAAGGCCTCGCGTCTCTTACCGGGTTCCTCCTCGCGCGCGGCGGCACGAAGAGCCGCACGGCCGAACAACTCGAGGAGCGCCTCGCCTTTCTCGCCGCGCAGCTCAACCCCGAGCGGCCCGACGGCCGCCCGAGCGACGTGCGGGCCTCGGGCTACATGGACGATCGCGGAGTCGTCTCGCTGAACCTCCTCGCGAAGGATCTCGACGAGGGTCTCGCGATCCTGCGGGAGGTCCTGACCGAGCCCCGGTTTCAGGACGACAAGCTCAAGCTCCGCAAGGATCAGCTCCTCGCCGACATGAAGCAGCGAAACGACAACTCCGCCGACATCGAGAGGCGCGAGCGCTCGTTCCTTCTCTACGGCGACGCGTACTACCTGAACAGGTTCGAGACGAAGGCTTCGCTCGAAAGCATCTCCCGCGATGACCTGGCGGCGTTCCACCGCAAGTGGATCAACCCGAAGAACATGTTCATCGCGGCCGCAGGCGACTTCAAGAAGGCCGAAATGGCCGCGAAGCTCGATGCGCTCCTCGCGAACTGGCCGTTCAACGGCGAGGCCGCGCCGCCGGTGCCCAAGCCTTCGCACGCGATGGTCCCGGGAACGTTCCTCGTCGACAAGGACGTCAATCAGGGCCGCGTTTCGATCATGCTGCCGGGCCTCTTGCGCACCGACCCGGGCTTCATCGCGGCCGCCGTCATGAACGACATTCTCGGCGGTGGCGGGTTCACGAGCCGCATCACGAACCGGGTCCGCTCGGACGAAGGCCTCGCGTACTCGGCGGGTTCCGCGCTCCAGGCCGGCATCTGGTATCCCGGCCGCTTCGGCGCCGCGTTTCAGTCGAAGGTGCGCACCGCCGCCTACGCTTCGCGGATCGTGATCGAGGAAATGACGAAGCTGCGGGACGCCGAGGCCACGGACGAGGAAATGGAGACCGCGAAGCGCTCCTTCATCGACACCCTCCCCCGCCGCTTTTCGACGCCGGTGCAGGTCGTGGCCATTCTCGCGGACGAGGAGTACACGGGTCGCTACGCTTCGGATCCGCTCTACTACGCGCGATATCAGGCGAATGTCGAACGTGTGACGAAGGCCGACGTGAAGCGCGCGGCCGAGCGGCTCCTCAAGCCCGAGGCCGTGACGCTTCTCGTCGT
>JARXKK010000054.1:0-7347 GCA_030278895.1 Acidobacteriota bacterium | reverse complement strand
TTCCTCGTGTCCTTCGACCACGACCTCTGGCTCCTCTCCCCCGGCGGCGCGCCGAAGCGCCTCACGAACGACGTCGACGACGAGGAATCCGCGGCGTTCTCTCCGGACGGCTCGCGCGTCGCGTACGTCAGAAAATCCGACCTCTGGGCCGTCGAGCGAGCGTCGGGGAGGGAGACGCGCCTCACGACCACCGGCGCCGACCACGTCTTCAACGGGAAGCTCGACTGGGTCTACGAAGAGGAGCTCGCGAACAAGCGCGAAGGCCGCTCGTACGAATGGGCGCCCGACTCCTCCGCGATCGCCTACCTCCGCCTCGACGAGACCCGAGTCCCCGCCTTTCCCGTCGTGGACTTCGTTCCCGTGAACGGCAGGGTCATTCCGCAGCGTTATCCGAAGCCCGGCGATCCGAACGCGATCCCGTCCGTTCACATCGTGAACCTCGAGGGCCGGGAGACGGCCGCCTTCGCGCCGAGCCCGGACGACGTCTACGTCGCGCCGCGGCTCGCCTGGACCCTGGACGGTAAACACGCCTGCTTCCTCGTTCTCGACCGCCCGCAGACGACCCTCGTCGTCTGGCTCCTGCCACGCGCGGGCGGCGCGCCGCGGAAGCTCCTCACCGAGACAGACCCGGCGTGGATCAACGCGATCGAGCCACCCCATTTCCTGCCCGACGGTTCATTCCTCTTCCTTTCCGAGCGCAGCGGCTTTGCGCATCTCTACCGCCACGCGAAGGACGGCACGCTGCGGAACGCCGTGACGGAGGGGAGCTGGATGATCGACGGCCCCTGGTTTCTCGACGGGAACACTGGCGTCGTCTTCTTCGCCGCCACGGAGAAGGACCCGCGCGAGCGCCACGTGTACCGCGCGAAGCTGGACGGGACCGGGTTCCAACGCCTCACCGAAGAGCACGGCGTCCACTCGGTCTCTCTCTCCCCCGGCGGCGCGCTTTTCGTCAGCACGCATTCGAGCCTCACATCCCCGCCGAAGACCGTCGTCCGAAAGGTCTCGGGCGAGGTCGCCGCGATGCTCGACGACGCGCCCGGCCCGTTCGCGGGCTTCGTCCTCGCTTCCGTCGAGATGGGCTCCTTCAGGGGCGCGGACGGCACGCTCTTCTACACGCGGCTCGTGAAGCCGCCGGATTTCGATCCGGCGAAGCGCTATCCCGCGATCGTGTACGTGTACGGAGGCCCGCACACACAGCTCGTGCAGGACCGCTGGGGCGCGGCCTCCGGCGTCGACCATCTCCTCGCGTCGAAGGGATTCCTCGTGTGGACGATGGACAACCGCGGCTCGTGGGGACGCGGCCACGCCTTCGAAACTCCGATCCTGAAGAACATGGGGGCCCAGGAGCTGAAGGACCAGCTCGAGGGCGTCGCCGAGCTCGTGAAGAAGCCCTTCGTCGACGCGTCCCGGCTCGGGCTCTGGGGCTGGTCCTACGGCGGCTACATGACGCTCTTCACGGCAACCCACGCGGGCGAGAAGTTCAAGTGCGTGATGGCGGGCGCGCCGGTCGCCGACTGGAAGTTCTACGACTCCATCTACACGGAGCGCTACATGAAGCGCCCGAAAGACAATCCCGACGGCTACAAGGCGGCGTCGCCGCTCGAGGCCGCGAGGAACCTTTCGACGAAGCTCCTCGTCATGCACGGCACGTCCGACGACAACGTCCACATGCAGAACTCGATCAGCTTCATCGACGAGCTCGTGAAGGCGCGGAAGGACTTCTTCTTCGTGCCGTTGCCGCGGCAGATGCACGGGCCCCGCCGGGAGGCGCTTCTCTATCGCAACCAGCGGCTCATCGAGTGGTTCGAGAAGAATCTGTAAGCGGGAACGTATCCCCCTTCTGCAGGATGTGAACACGCAGGTCCCGGGCGCCGAGGTTGGTGCTCTTTCCGGCGCTCCGCCGCGTGACGGCCACCTCCCGCGCGTCCACGACGACGACCCAGCCCGCGCCCATGACCTCGAACGTCCCGCCCGGGCGCACCCAGATCGCCGTCCCCTCGTCGATTCCGATCCCGAGAAGATCCGGGTGCTCGAGCACCGCCGAGAACAGGCGATTCATCCGGCCGCGCGCGACGAAATGCTGGTCGAGGATCGTGCCTGGCAGGAAACCGAGCCCCGGCCACAGCTCGACCGCTTTCTCGCGGAAGACGGTGAAGTCGCCGTCGCCCGTCATCATGAGCGGGCTCATGCACGCCGTGCCTGCCGAGGTCCCCGCGACGGCAGCGCCCCGGCGCCAGGCGCGTTCGAGAGCCGCTCCGACCGGTGTTCCGAGAAGCGCCTTCGTGATGCGCCGCTGGTCCCCGCCCGCGAAGAAGATCCCGCCCGCCTTCTCGGCGAGGGCCACGAGGTCCGTGCGGGCGCCGTCCGCGGGACTCCGGACCTCGAGGGACGTCACGTTCGTGCAGCCGTGGTCCTTCGCGAAGAGGGCGCGGTAGAAGTCGCCCGTGTCCGCCTCTTCCGACGCGGAGGGGACGACGAGGATCGGGGCCGCGGCTCCTCCCGACAGCGTCACGAATTTTTCCATCACCTCCGGGGGCCGCGACCCGCCGCCGATGAGGAGGAGGTGACCCTGCGCGCGTGCGGGCCCCTCGGTGGCGGCCAGAGGCCCGAAACTCGCGAGGGCCGCGAGAGCAAGAACAAGAGCGGGAAGCGTGCGCCGCCCCGCCACGGAGGCGATCAGAACGAGAACCGCGCGCCGAGCCGGACCTCGCGAGGCGTCTCGATGGCGAGCGCCGCCCCGTACGCGGCCCGCCCTGAAAACGTCGACGCGGAAGGCTTCTTGTAGTTGTAGTTGTAACGGCCCCAGTTCGTGTCGACGCTCGTCACGGTCGAGGAGTTGAAGACGTTGAAGGCATCCGCGTAGAGCGAAAGGCGGAAGCTCCCCGAGAGCGTGAACGACTTCGAGAGTCGGAGGTCCACGAGCTGCCGGTCGGGCAGCTTCTCGGACCCGCGGGGCTCGATGAAGATGTTCGACCGGTCGTTCTTGTAGAGACCCCGGACCTGGACGTAGGGCGTCCACGTCTCACCCGAAAGGAACCGGTAGTAGCCGCTCGCGAGAAATCCGAGGGGAAGGTCGACGGAGGCCGAGAGCTTTCCCTCCCACCGCGAGTACCCGGGAAGCTTGCCGTCGGCGTTGACCTGGCCGTTCTTGTCCACCCACTCGGGGACGTACCCGTTCGCCTTGAACGAGTTTCCCTTGAGGTCCGCCCAGACGACCGACGCGTTCGCCGCCCAGCCGTTCGCGTAGCGCTTGCCCGCGCGAAGGGTGACGGCGTTGTAGTCGCGGTACGCGTCGGCCGGGTTCGTCAAAACGTTGACCGGGTTCGAATTGAGATCGAAGAACGGCACCGGCGCGCCGCCCAGCGGATTTCCGACCGTGACCTGGGGGTCGTAATCGTTGTTCGCGTTCACGAGGGCCGAGATGTCGTGGCTCTTGCGGCTCGCGTAGTCGAGGCCGATCGCGACGTCGCGGCTCACCTGCCTCTCGAGAGAGAGGACGAGCTGATTCATGTAGGGGTGGCCGATGTTCGGATCGAGGGCGGCCGCGTTCTTCGTCCGCTTCACGAAGATGTCGAACTGGCTCGTCTTGAAGTTGTAGTCGTAGATGTCGTAGGGCGTGAAGGCGGCGCCCGCGGCCTCGCGGTCGTAGAGATACGTGAACATGCCCTCGTAATAGCGTCCCCAGTGCGCCTTGAGCGCCGTCGACGCGTCGCCGAGGATGTCGAAGACGAGTCCCACGCGGGGCGACCAGTTGCTCACCGAGTAGACGCCCTCGTTGCCCCCCGCGAAGCCGGCCTTGTAGTTCGTGTAGCGAACGCCGAGGTTGACCGTCAGGCGCGAGACCTGCCACGTGTCCTGCGCGTAGGCGTTGATTCCCCTCTGCGTTCCTTTCAGGAAGATCTCGTTGCCCTGGTCGGACGAGTAAAGCGCGCAATCCGGGCTTTTGAAGTAGGCGGCCGTCGAGCTGCAATACGAGGAGTCGTCGTAGAAGGTGAACGCGCCGTTCCGGCGATTCGTCTCGTCGGCCCTCGCCTGCTCCCAGTTCGCTCCTGCCTTGAAGCGGTGCGAGTCGTTCTTCGCGACCAGGCCGTCCGCGAAATACGAGAAGGCGCCGTCGACGGCGAACCGCTTCTTGGCCTGCGTGTTCGTGAACGCGTTGTTCGCCCAGAAGATGCCGGTGTAGTCGTCCTGACGCCCCTTCGCGTCGCCGCCATACGGAATCCTGTCGTCGCTGCCCTGGAAACCCGTCGCCTTGAGCTCGAGGAAGGCACGCGATGAGAGCGCCGACTCCGCCGAGAGGTTGTACGTGAAGTTCGGCGAGTCCTGGCGCGTCGACGCGCTCTCGAGGCGGAACTGCGAGATGCCGCGGCGGTCGGCGACCTTTCCGTCATAGTCGAGAAGGCCCACGATTCGCGTCTTCTCGTCGACCTGCCCCGTCAGCTTGAGGAGGTACCGAGAGAGCTTCGTGTACTCGTCGTTCGAGGCACCCTGGTACGTGATCCGGCTTCGGACTTCCTGGGCCGACGCGAAAAGCCAGAGGGCGTCCTTCACGACGGGGCCGCCCGCATTGAGCGCGACGTCGGTATAGGAGTCGGTCTTCTGCGGCGAGAGCGCCGGGTCGGACGAGTTCGTGGAGGAGAGGCCGCCTCCCGAAAAGTAGGCGGTCAGATCCCCGGCGACCTTGTTCCCGCCGGACTTCGTCACGAGGTTGATCGCGGCGCCCGTGAAGCCGCCATACTCGGCGTCGGCGCCGAGCCCGGTGACCTGGACTTCCTTGATCCAGTCGACGTTCGGAAGGATCCACTGATCGCCCGAGGCCGGGTCGGACACGTTGACCCCGTCGAGGTTGTAGGCGTTGGTGGCGGTTTGCGTGCCGCCGAAGGCGAGGCCCCCGTTCACGCCCGGTGTGTAGTTGATGACCGAGGCGAAGCTCCGTCCGACCGGCTGCCTCTCGAGGAACTCGGCCGTGACATTCGAGGAGACGGCGTTGCTCACGACGCTGACTTGCGGCGTCTCCGCGGTGACGACGACCTCGGACGCGATCGGCGCGAGGTCGAGCCGGAAGGGAAGGGAGAGAGCCTGGCCGAGCGAGATGCGGACCTCTTCCTTCTTCTGCCCGCGGAAGCCGGGAAGCGCCGCTTCGACCGAGTAAACGCCCGGCGGAAGCGACGGGAAGTTGAAGGAGCCCGAGGCATCCGTGACGGCTCCCGCGGTGCCCCGCACGAGAGCCTCCGATTTCACGGTCACCGTGGCGCCGGGGACCGGTGCGCCGGTCGAATCGAGAACGGTTCCCCGGAGGGTGCCGGACACGGCCCCCTGCGCGGCGAGGGGAAGCGGCATCAGGAGGAAGAGAACAAGCAGCAGACGCGAGATCGAACAGAATTGGTTCATGGTTTTCTCCTCGCCGCACGGCGGCCTGAATGGGAGGACGAAGGGCCGGCAGCGCCCGGACGAGCCGGCGTGCCCCGAAGAGCGGCGACGAGGTGGCGGCCCGCCACCTCGATGTGCTCGCGGGCCGCTCTTTCCGCGGCGCCCGGATCGCGGCGCTCGAGCGCCACGAGAATGCGCTCGTGCTCGGCGACGTCGGCTTCGTCCCGACCCGGAAGAGCCGTGCCCTGGGTCTCCGCGAAGCGGGAAAGAAGCATCGACGGAAACGCCGACCAGAGCTGCCGGAGCGCCCGGACGATGAAGGGGCGATGGCTCGCCGAGGCGAGCGCTCCGTGGAAGAGCCGGTTCAGCTCGCGGTAGTCGTCGATCTGCTTCGGCCCGAGGCGCGCGGACATCTGGCGGAGGAGACTCCATAGCTCTCGCAGTTCGGCCGGTGTGATCTTGCCGGCAGCAGCGCGCGCGGCGCGGCCCTCGAGCGCCGCGCGGACCGCATAAAGATCCTCGACATCTTCGACATGGAACGCGAGGACGCGCACCCCGCGGTACGGGACGTGCTCGACGAGGCCTTCGGCCGCAAGGCCGCGAAGAGCCTCCCGGACCGGCATCTGCGAGACGCCGAGCTCGCTCGCGAGCTGCTCCTGACGGAGCCAGTGCCCGGGGCCGATGCGCCCCTCGAGGATGTCCGCGCGAACCTTGTCCGAGACGAAGTCGCGGAGCTGACGGTGCGGACGTGGAGACGGCTGAGCGGATTCCATGGCGCAATTAGATATTAGATATAATATTTATCAAGAAAAAACGTCATCCCCAACGGCCCTTCGCGGACACCCGACCCGTCAGACGGGCTTCGGCGTGATGGTGAGCGCGAGCGACCCCTTCACGGCCTTCGACACAATGCAGTACTTCTCGGCGAGCGCGAGCGTCTTGTCGACGTCCGCCCGGCGCGACTCCCAGAGCGCCGCGGGCACGTGCGGCGCGAGGTTCATCTTCGTGACGTGAAACCCGCCGGCCGGGTCCTTGTCGACCTCGCACGAGCCGTCGAGCGCCGGCTTCTCGATCGGGAGCTGCAGCTTCGCGAGGAAGATCGCCCACGTCTGGACGAAGCAGGCCGCGACGCTCGCGAGGAGCAGCTCCTCTGGATTCGCGGCTCCCGTCTTTCCGCCGAGGGACGCGGCTCCCGCGTGCGTGACGCTCAGGCTGCCGTCCGCGTTCCGGAGCGTGCCCTCCTTCGAAGCGGGATCCCAGGTCGCGGCCATCGTGAACGTGTGCTCGGCGGACATGGCTTCTCCTCTTCAGGTCTTCAGGCCCGGATCACGAGGAGCCGGGGCTCGGTGAACTCTTCCATCGCGTAGGCCGGGCCCTCGCGCCCGGAGCCGGACTCCTTCACGCCGCCGTAAGGCATGCGGTCCGCGCGCCACGTCGGAACGTCGTTGACGAGAACGGCCGCAACCTCGAGAACGTCGAAGGCGCGCTGGATGCGCCCGAGATCCCGCGTGAAGAGTCCCGCCTGCATCCCGTACTTCGAGTCGTTCACCCGGGCGAGCGCCTCGTCCCAATCGTCGTAAGCGGTGAGCGTCACGACCGGCGCGAAGACTTCCTGCGCCTCGACCTTCATCGACGGCGTCGTGTTCTCGAGGATCGTGGGAAGAAGGCACTCCCCCCGGCGAGTCCCGCCCGACAGAAGCGTCGCGCCTCCCTGGGCGGCGTCCTTCACCCACGCTTCGGCACGCGCAGCCTCTTCGGGCGCGATCATCGGGCCGACGTCCGTCTTCTCGTCCAGCGGGTCTCCCACGACGAGCTCGGCCGTCGCGGCGAGCAGCTTTCCGCGGAACGCCTCGAGGACCGGCCGGTGCACGAGCGCGCGCTGGACAGAGATGCACGACTGCCCCGCGTAGGAAAACGCGCCCGAGGCGGTGCGCCGCGCCGCGTCGTCGAGGTCCGCGTCGGAGTGGACGACGA
>JARXKK010000053.1:3911-20277 GCA_030278895.1 Acidobacteriota bacterium | reverse complement strand
CCGCCTCCCAAGGCCAGCCGCCACAGGCCGCGGCCGTGCGTCGCGGCCATGAGGAACCCGGTGGTCTTGTTGTACTTGATGTCCGTGATCGCCACGATGGGCATGTTGAAACGGTTGGAAGTCCACGTGGCCCCGCCGTCCGTCGTGCTGAAGACACCGATGTCGGTACCCGCCCAGAGCCGGTTCGCGTTCCCGGGGTCCACCGCGAGAGCGGAGACGGGGACGTCGGGCAGGTTGCCGCTGATGTTGGTCCAGCTCTGGCCCTTGTTCGTGGTCTTGAATACCTTGCCCGGCGTCGACGGCGTATTCGCGTTGTAGCCGCTGAATGCGACCCAGGCCGTGTTCGCGTCGGTCGTGGACGCGACGATCTTGGTCACGTAGCGGTCCGGAAGACCGGTGTCCGCCTCCGCGCCCGTGAAAGCGCTGCCCGTGTACTGGTACAGGTAGACGTAGCCCGTGCTCGTTCCCAGCCAGACGTAGTCGTTGTTGGCGAACGAGGATTCGATGACGGTGGGCCTCCCGTTCGTTGCCGCGAACGGCTTGACCGCGGCCCACGTGTCTCCGCGGTTTCCCGAGATGTAGAGCGCCTTCTCGCTCGCGCCGTAAACGTACTGCGGCTGCTTCGCGTCGATCGCGAAGACGGGGGTGAACGAAACGCTCTCGCCCTCGGCCACGGAGCCACTGCTGAAGATTGGCCGGTGCCAGCCGCTGGCGGTGTTTCCGCTCGTATCTATGAACAATTTCGCCCCCCCGCCGTCGTGGCGGTGGACGTTGTGCTGGGTTCCGATGTAAACGTGATTGGGGTCCCCGATCGGAGGACCCGGCTCGAACAGTCCGAGCGTGCCGTCTCCGTATCCCCAGCCGTCCCAGAACGATCCATTGAAGTAGGCTACAGAGTTGTCCTGCAGGCCGCCGACGATGATGTTGGGGTCCGAAGGGTGCGAGTCGAAGAGGTAGAACTGGAGCGTGGAGAGCGTCGCGTTCAGGTTCTCCCACCGGTAGTCGAAGCTCTGTGTGCCGGCGCCCGTCACGGTCGCTCTGTTGATACCCCCGTCGCTGCCGATGTAGATCTGCCCATTGGGCGCGTAGGCCGCCGTGTGGATGTCGGGGTGGATCGCGCGGGTGGGGTCGAACTGGTCGCACGGGAACGCGGTGACCATGGTCCCACCGTTGTCGATCTGAACGGGCGTGCTGCTGACGTGAGTGCAGTGGGGCGTGGTGTCCACCCACGTGCGGCCACCGTCGAGGGTCCTGTAGATCATGCCGCGCCAAGGAAGGGAGAGCTTCCGCGTGGGGTTGTCGATGGGGTCGGGCCAGAGGGCGTTGTAGTTCGCGCTGCCCCCAATGACGACGTCGTTCTCGTCGGCCGGGTTCACCGTGATCATGGTGTCGTAGTCGCACTGGTCCGCGCAGTACTCGGGGACACCGTCGCGGAGCCAGCTTCCGAGCCAGCTCCAGCTATCGCCTCCGTCTGTCGACTTGAACAGGAGCCCGCCGGGGATATTGGCATCTTTCTTCGGGTCGTACGTTCCGTCCCCATCCACGTCCACGAGGATGCCGTCCGTGGCGTATGCGGCGTAGATGACCCTCGGGTTCGAGGCGGGGACCGCGATGTCGATACGGAGGAAATCGGGATACCCGCTGCTCGTGAAGCGCGTGTATGGGCCCCCGTATAACGGGTGTCCATAGCTGGGGACGCTCGCGGGAAAGGCCCCGAAGCCGCCGGTGTTCAGGGGCGTCACGCGGGTCCAGCTCTGGCCGGCGTTCAGGGAGCGATAAATGCCGCCGTAGTACTCGGTGATGTAAAGGAGGTCCGGCTGGCTCGGGCCGCCGCTCTTCAGGTCCATGAATCCTCGATCGCCGGGCTGCATTCCAGGGTAGGTGTAGGTCGTGGCAGCCTTGAGAAGACTCCAGCTCTGCCCGCCGTCCGTGGACTTGAAGATGCCCGTCTGGCGCGTGGTTGGCGGTGTCCTGAAGAGCGAGTGAGTATCGGCCGTGGTCACGAAGAGGTTATTGGCGTTCCTCGGGTCCACCTGAAGACCGCTGACCGACAGATAATCGAAGCTCCATCCCGCTCCGCTTGCCGGGAGAGCCTGCCAGGTCTCTCCGGCGTCGGTGGACTTGAAGACTCCGGCGCCATAAATGCTCGTGCTGCCGTTGGGCTCACCCGAGCCCGCGTAGATGACGTTCGGATTGCTCGGCGCGAAACGGAGAACGTTGATGGCCAGCGACGGAAGGCCGTCGCCCACCGAGCGGAAGGTGGCCGCCCGGTCCGTAGACTTCCAGATCCCCCCCTGCGCCGCTCCAATGAGGACGAGGTTCTGGTCGGCGGGACTGATTGCGATCGCAAGGGTTCGCCCGGATGCGTCCTGATTACTCGACCCCGCGTAGGTGATGTTCCTGTTCGCGCCCGGGCCCAGATTCGTCCAGTTGTTGGCGGCGCCGTCGAGCGCGGTGCGCGCCGCCCTCATCTCCTCGTGGAGGGCGGCCCGGTGCACTTCGCTCGGAATCTGGTTCGCCGGATAAGCACGCTGGTTCCACCAGATGCGTGCGCGCTCGTTCGGGTCGTCTTCATCCCCGAGCGCCGGTTCGGCGCGACGCGACCTGGCCTCGGCGGCGACGGTGGCGGGCTGCTTCGCATCCCTCGCGGCGCTGCCGTCCGCCGGTTTTCCGCTCCTCGACGCGGCCTCTGAAGGAGCGTCGACGGGTCTCTGTGCACGGGTGGCCGACGAAGACGTACAGGAAGACGCCCCGACCGCAACGCCGAAAAGGACGAGCAACGCCCCGGCTGAGGCCTTCCTTAGCACCATGACACGCTCCTCTGGCAGCTCCGCTGAAGTCTTGAGTTTCAAGGATGAGACCACCTCTTGGCCCGAGAGGTCAAGGCGGAGGAAGCGTGTTCGTCCCGGGGGTCGGCACTTTGGAGCGGTAGTCCGGATCGTCGGTTCCGCCGTGGACGCGCTTGCGCTGATATTGCTCGTACCCTTGGTCCCGGCCCTCGGGGAACGGCCCGTAGTCGCGATCGTAGTCGCGGAGGCGTCTGTGGGCCGGCGGCACCTCGACGGCCAGCCCCGCCATAACCCGTTTCATCCGGCCGAGCGCGTCGACGACCTCTTTCCACTCGCCAGAGGCTGCGGCCCAGGCCTGGTTCCGCCGGATCGTGTCGCTCACGCCCCTCGCGCTCCGCTCGAGCCTCTCCACGTCCGCTGGCACGTCCCTGTGATGCGTTTCGTAATCGTCCATCCGTTCGTGGAAGAGCGTGGCGCTTCGAGAAAACTCGTCGAGCGAAGCGAGGAATTTCCGCGCACGGGAAGACGGGTTGCCCCGCGTCTTGTTCGCGGAGGCAGCGGCGTCCCGAGCGTTTCCGTCGAGATAGTGGGCGAGGGCTCGCATGGTCTGGAACTGGCCGCGGCGAAGCGGGTTGTCCACGGTGCCGAATTGAACCTGGGGATCGAGCGGCGCGTCGGCGCGGAGCGCAGCCGGAACCATCAGCATCGCAATGAAGGACAAGGAAGCGAAGCGGTTGGGACCCGTACTATTTCTCAAGCTCGATGACGACGTCCACGGGCGAGCCGACTTTGACGGTGACGTCCACGGTTTTCGACTTGTAGCCGGGGCGCGCAACGGTGATCGAATGCGTGCCGGGCTCCGTGACGACGCCGCGCGGATTGGCGGCGAGGTCTTCGCCGGCTCCGAGGTACTTGTCGTCGACGTAGACGGCCGCGTCATCCGGTGAGACCTTGAACCTCATCCGCGCGCGGTTGCCCGCGGACCGAGGAAGGGGCTCGGGGCGCACGTCCATACGATCCTCGGGAATGCTCTCGCGGGCTTCGGGCGCGCGCTCACGCGTCCCAGGCGTGCGCTCGCGGTCGCTCCATCCGTCATCGCGCGGGGGGGGCGCGCGCCGGAGGGCGCGACGCGGCGGCGGCGCCGCCTCGTCGTCGTCCGCCTGGACTCCGGCCTCGGGGCCGTTCTTCGTGAACACGCGGCCGAGAGGGGTGCCTTTCGACTCCGGCGCGAACTGGTCGAGCGCGCTCTTGCCGGGCTCGAGCTTCAGCTTCTGGTCGAGGCGCACGCGTTGGCCGCGGGAGACGTCGAGGTCGGTCGCGAGATTCTGATATCCCGGGAGGCGAAATTCGAGGTGATACTTCCCGGGGCCGAGATAGAGGTAGTCCGGATGGCCGTCGAAGTCGTCGGCGGTCCCGATGTACTTGCCGTCGAGGAAGATCTGCGCCTCTTCGGGCGACAGGTCGGTCTTCACGACGGCGTAGCGGCCCGTCCGCGCCGACACGCCGACTCTCGCGTCGCCGCCCACCTCGCTGCTGCCGTCATAGCCGACATCGCCGTCATCGCCCGTCACGATCGTGACGTTCGGGCCTCCCCACCACCAGGAGGAGTAAAAAGGTGACCAGCCCCAGCCGTATGGGTAATAGCCGTAATAGCCAAAGCCTCCGCGCCGATATCCGCCGCCGCCGCGCCAGCTGCCACCGTGCGAGTTCCAACCGTGCGAGCCGCTCAGGCGCGTTCCGCCGCTCGAATGGCTCGTCCCACCGGAATGGCTCGTCCCGCCGGTGTGGGTCGACCCGCCGGAATGACCGCCGCCCGAATGACCGCCGCCGCCATGTCCCGAGCCGCCATGCCCGGAACCGCCGCGGGACTGGGCCTCCGCAGACCAGGGAGCGAGTGACACGGCAGCCGCGAGCGCGGCCGTCGCGATCAGCGACGGGCGAAGTAACCGAGAGGAAGCGTTCGCGACCATTTTGTGACCCCCGGACGAGACCATGGACCTCGCCCCTTGGACAGTGCTGCAAGGATGCTGCCCGAATACCCGGGCCCGACCGTCCTCTGTCCCGGACGCCATTATCCGCCTGTTACTTCCGGGGCGAGCGGAAGAAGGCCACGGACGACACCTTCCGGATCGCTCCGCAGCCTGTTTCCACCCACAACCGAAAACGCCTCGACCGCCAGGACGTCCGCGGAAAGCGTCATCCTGCGATACGTGCCGAGGCCGGTCACGAATCCCGCGTAGTCGCGCACGGCCGCCTGCGACGCGAACGCGCGCATGGCGCGCTCCTTCCGGGCCCGGAATGGCGTTATGTCGACGAGAAAATTCGGCCGGAACGGCTGCGAAAGTTCGCAAAACGCGACCGTAGCCGCGTCCAGCACGCGCGCGGCCGCGTCCGGGGCGGGCCTCGCCGCGACCCGAAAGAGCGCCACGGCGACGGCCCGATGGTCGGGATGGGTCTCGACCGGCGAGGGGGAAAAGACGAGGTCCGGCTTCGCCTCGACGAGCCACCTGGCGAGGAGAGCTTCGACCTCGGCAAGTCGATCCGCGGCGCCGCGATCGGGGATGCCGCCCGAATGCAGCGTGCCGCCGCCGAGCGCCTCGAGCGCCCGCCGCGACTCTTCCGTCCGCTCCAACGCGATGCGTCCGCGCCCTTCCTCGCTTCGCGCCCCCGCCGCGCCGTCCGTCACGTGGACGACGTCCACGCGGGCCCCACGTTCGAGGAGATCCGCAAGGGCGCCTCCGCAGCCGAAGACCTCGTCGTCCGGGTGCGGAGCGAAAACGAGAACGCGCTTCCCCGAAAATTTCGAGGCCTCGTAAGGCACCAGGTCGTGCTCGTCGGGAAAATCCGGGGGCCGCATCCCGGAAGCTTACCGCCTACAATGAGATCCGTGGTCGACCAGGCCGGCGTTCCGCGCGTTTCCGTGCTTCTCCGGACGAAGGACAGGCCGGGCTTCCTCGCCGAGGCCCTGGGCAGCCTCGGCCGCCAGACGTACTCCGACTTCGAGACAGTCGTCGTGAACGACGGCGGGCCGATCTCCCCCGCGGTTCTCGAGCCCGCGCCCGGACGCGCGCTCCGGATCGTCGTCCCGCCGGCGCCCGGCGGAAGAACGCGCGCGCTGAACGCCGGCCTCGCGGCCGCCCGCGGCACGTACGTGGCCTACCTCGACGACGACGACCTCTACCTGCCCGAGCATCTCGACACGCTCGTGCGGTTTCTCGACGGCAGCGACGAATACAAGGCCGCGTACACGTCCGTCCGCCAGATGGAGCAGGTTCTGGGCAACGACGGGCGCTACCGGGACGGACGGGAGCTCACCGTCTACGGCCGGCCGTTCGACGCCGCGCGCCTCCTCTACAAGAACGACATCCCGCTCATCGGCCTCGCGCATCGGCGCGCGCTCGCAGAAGAGATCGGCGGTTTCGACGAATCGTTCGACCAGTTCGAGGACTGGGACTTCCTCATCCGCCTCTCCGCGCACACGCGGTTCCATCACCTGCCGTTCGTCACGGCCGTCTACCGCCTCCGGAGCGACGCGTCGAACATCACGGCCGCCCAACCGTGGCACTCGGGCGACGCGCAGACAGCCCGCCGCCGCCTCTTCGAGAAGCACGCCGCCCGCCGGTCGGCCTCGACGGAGATGGCTCTCGTCGACAGCCTCGAGAGCGACACGTACACGTTGCGCGACGCGGCCGCGGCGTCCCGCGCGGAGGCCGAGTCGCTCCGCCTGGAAGTCGAGGCGGACCGGACGGCCCTCGCCGCGGCCGCCGCCCGGGAGACGGAGCTTCTCTCGTCGCGGGCGCGCCAGACCGACGAATCCGCCACACGCGAGCAGGCGCTCGCCGTCGAGAATGTCCGCCTTCAGGCCGAAGCCGCCCGACTCTACGCGACCGTCGACGCCATGAATCGCTCTCTCGCGTGGCGCCTCTTCACGCCGTGGTGGAAGCTCAAGGAGCTCCTGAAACGATGACGGTTCCGACGGACGGCGTGCGCTGCGACCTCGTCATCCCGGTCTACAACGCGCTGCGCTCGACACGCGACTGCCTCGAGAGCGTGCGCCGCTTCGCTCCGCCCTGGGCCCGCGTCGTCGTCGTCAACGACGGGAGCGACGAGAGGACGACGGAGTTTCTGAGGGCGCAGGAAGGAATCGTCCTCCTCGAAAACGAGGTGAATCTCGGCTTCGTGAAGACCGCGAACCGCGGGCTTCTTTTCTCGGACGCGCCGTGGGTCTGCCTCCTCAACTCCGACACGCTCCTCACGGAGGGAGCCCTCGAACGGATGGTGGAGCGCTGCGAGACGGACCCGGCGATCGGCCTCTGCTGCCCGCTCGCGTCGAGCGCCGTGAACCTCTCCGTCAAGCTCCCCGCCGGGGCCGACGTTTTCTCGTTCGCGCGAAAAGTCGCCCGAACGAGCCCCGCGCGATACCCCGACGCGACGACGGTCGTCGGGCACTGCCTCCTCGTGCGGCGCGAGGTCATCCGGACGCTCGGCGTCTTCGACGAGATCTTCGGACGGGGCTACTGCGAGGAGACGGATCTCCACTACCGGGCGCGCGGCGCGGGCTGGCGCGCGGTCGTCGCGGACGACACGTGGATCCACCACCGCCAGGGCGCGAGCTTTCCGGACTCGGACACGCGGATCGCGACGAACCTGAAGATCCTGATGTCCCGCTGGAAGGAGCGGCACGACAAGGAGCTCGCCGCGTTCAACGCGAAGAACGAGCTCGGCGCCGTGCGCGACGCCGCGACGTTCGAGTGGACTCTGCCCGACCCGGAGCCGGCGGCTCCCTATGACGTCCTCTTCGTCCTGCCGCTGCTCGGGATCTACGGAGGCGTGGCGGACGTCCTCGAGCTCGCGAACGCGCTCGTCCTCCAGGGCGTCCGCGCGGGCGTCGTCGTTCTCGAGAACGTTCCACCGGAGATCGAGATGGAGCTGTTCTTCCGGCCGCTGCGCCTCTCGGCGGCCGAATTCCTCGAGCGCTGTCCCCCCGCGAAGCTGCTCGTCGCCACGGGCTACCAGACCGCCGCCCACGTGGCGGCGGCCGCGGCGTCGCGCGGGATCCAGACGGCCTACTTCGTCCAGGATTACGAAGGCTGGTTCGGCTTCGACTCGCCCGAGTACGTCGCCAGGACGTACGACCTCATTCCCCGCATCGTCACGATCTCGACCTGGATCGCGCGCGAGATCGAGACGCGGCACGGGCACGTCGCGACCCCCATCCCGATCAGCGCGGATCCCGACGTGTACTACCCGCGGGGTTTCCGGCTCGGCACGCCCCCGGTCCGCATCACGGCGATGCTCAGGCAGGACGAGCGCCGTGGGATGAGATTCCTGCTGCCCGCGCTGGCCGAGGTCGCGGGCCGGCCCGACGTCGAGATCGTGCTCTTCGGACACGCGGCGGTGCCGCCCGACGCGCCCCGCTTCCGGCACGTGCATCTCGGGACGCTGCAGCGCGACGCGGTTCCGAAGCTCCTCGCGACGGTGCACGTCGTCGTCGACCCCTCTCTCTTCCAGGGCTTCGGCCTCATCGGGCTCGAAGGCATGGCGAGCGGGGCCGCGTGCGTCCTCACGGACTCCGGCGGAGCGTCCGAGTACGCGGTCGACGGCGTCAACGCGCTCCTCGTGCCCCCGCGGGATTCGGCGGCGCTCGCCGCGGGCATCCGGCGCCTCCTCGACGACCCGGCGCTCCGCGAGCGCCTCGCGGCCGCGGGCGTCGAGACGGCGCGCCGCTTCACGTGGAAGCTCACGGCGACGCGCTTCCGCGCGTTCATGTCCGATCTCCCGCCCGCGCGCGCGGTGCCGCCCGGCGAACGCGCGGCGCTCGAGCTCCTCGCGATCGAGCACCGCACGCGGACGGCCCTCGTGGCCGAGCGCCACGAGCTCGGGACGACGCTGAACGCGATCGCCGGCTCGCGCGCCTGGAAGGCCGCGCAGCTAGCGCGCCGCGTGCTTCGCATGCGCCTGGGAAAGGCGCGCTAGCAGCTGTGAGTTATGGGGAAACACGGTCGTGTTTCCCCCTGCCCCATTCACCGCTCGAAGGACATCGGAGCGTCACGAGATGGCGCCTTGCGCGAGAACGGCGAGCGTCTCGGGGTCCACGGCCCTGGCGTACCACGTCGCGCTCCCGAATCCGGAGCGCACGTCGTCCGGCGGGCGCCACGCGCCGGTGGGCGCGCGAGGCACGAAGGCGAAGGAGCCGAAATCGGCGAGCGGCGAGAGCGCGATGGCGGCGGGGGACATGAGACGGAGGACTCCATCCGCGAGCGGCGCGGGAGGACCTGTGCGAGCCGCCTCCGACGCCAGCGCGTCGAGGGCAACCGCGCCGCGCGCGCCAAAGTGCGTCGTGAAGTACCGGCGCTCGGACTCCGCGAACCACGCCGTGGCCCGCGGTTCGACACGCGCACTGCGGTTGTAGGCGTGCACGACGCGCGCCGCGCCGACGCGCCGAAGCGAGCCGCCGAGCGTCCTCAACCGGCGCTGCCAGTCGTTCTCCTCGTAATAGAGCGCGTAGCCCTCGTCGAAGGGGCCCACGCTCTCGAGCGTCCTCCGCGACACCGCCACGAGCGCGCCGGAGAGCGCGGTGACGGCTGCGGTCTCACCCCTCTCGGCCTCGCGGGCCGCGCGCTGTGCGCGCCGGACAGCTCGGCGGAAGACGGCGGTGGAGCCCCTGGCGCCGAGACGGCGCCTCGCCAGAGCGCTCAGGCCCGGTTCTTCGCCGGGCGGCATGTGGAGCGTTTCTCCCTCGTCTAGGAAGAACGCGGGGCCTGCGGCAACGAAGTCCGACGCAACGGCCGCGCGAAGCGCTTGGAGCGCGCCCGGCCGGAGGACGACGTCGGGGTTGGAGAGGACGAGGACCTCACCGGACGCGGCGAGGAGACCCGCGTTGAGGCCGCCGGCGAAGCCGAGGTTGCGATCCGGGAGAAGGACACGTTCGGCGGCGCCCTCGAGCGCACGCGCCTCCTCTTCGTCGCCCGAGTTCACGACGGCAATCGTCTCGAGCGCGAGGCCCGAGCCCGCCGCGTCCCTCCTCATACTTTCGAAGGCCCGTACCGCAAGCGCGGCCGAGCGGTAGCTCACGACAACGGCGGAAATCACGGGCATGGGGTATTTTCGTCCCCGTGACGATAGACGTGCGGCCGGCCACACCGGCGGACCGGACCCAGCTCCTCGCGCTGTTTCGCGCGGCTTTCGGCGGCGAGGCTTCGGCCGACGAATGGGCATGGAAGTACGACCGGAATCCGAACCCCGGCGTTTCGGCGATCGCCGTGGCGGACGGGGAGGCCGTCGGCTTCTATGGGGCCTTCGGCACGCGCTACCGGGGCGCCAGCGGCGACTTCCCCGGCGTCTCGGCCGTGGACGTCATGACGGACCCCGCGGCGCGCACATTGGGCCGCCGGGCCCTCTTCCAGAAGCTCGGTGAGGGCTACTGCCGGCTGAATCTCGAGGCGGGCGTGCCCTTCTACTTCGGATTCCCGCACGAGCGGCACCGCGTTCTTGGCGAGAGGCTTCTCGGGTACCGATCCGTCGAACCCGCGGGCGAGTGGACGCGGCCGCTCGGCGCGCCGGGCTTCCTGCGGCGGCTGAGGACGCGGCTGCGGACGCAGCGGGCGTCGGCCGGCCTTTCCGCCGGCCACGCCGCGCTCGCGGAAGCCCTGCACGCGCGGCCCGGCTGGCGGACAGACCGCTCGCGCAGGGCTCTCGACTGGCGCTTCTCGCGCCCCGGCGCAGCCTATCTCGTCCGCGAGCTGCCCGGGCCGCGCGCCGCTTCGCGCGGGTACGCCGCCGTCCGTATCGTGGGCGACCGCGCGCTCCTCGTCGACCTGCAGGTCGCCGACGAGACGTCCGGTGCCGTCTTCGATCTCCTCGACGACGTCGCCGAGGCCCTTCGGGGCTCGAGCGCCGCGCGTCTCGTCCTGCGCGCGTCCCGCGCCTCGCGCCTCGCCGGACGGCTCGAGGCCGAAGGGGGCTTCGCGCCCGTCGCCGCGGACTGTCACTTCGAGGTGCGGCCTCTCGACGAGGCCTTCGACCTCGCGTCGGCGTCGAGGGCGTTCGACTACCGCTTTCTCGATCACGACGTCTTCTGACCGAAGATTTCCTCGAGCCGGTCGAGGACGCGGTCCAGCGAGAAGCCCTGCGCGGCCTCGATTCCCTTCGCCCGGCGGCTCGCCCAGAGGCCGGGCTCGTCGAGGAGGCGCGCGGCCTCGCGGGCCATCCCCGAAGAATCTCCCGCGGGAACCCGCGAGACGGAGTCGTGAGGAAGCGGCGCGAAGGACGGGATGTCCGTGAGGACGACGGGCACGCCGGCGGCCATCGCCTCCAGCGGCGGGAGCGGGAAGCCCTCGGCGTCGAACGACGGGTGCAGCAGAAGGTCGAGGCCGTGGTACCAGGCCGGCATCGCAGCCGATGCAAGGGCGTGGGAGTAGACGTCGGCCGCGAGGAGAGTCCGCTCGGCCTCTCCCTCGGGCAGCGCGCTGGCCCGGTGGAGGCGCACTTCGCGCCCGCCCTCGCGCAACCGCGCCACCGCTCGGAGCGCGACGGCGATGCCCTTGAGAGGAGCCTCGAACGGTCCCACGACTCCGACGGCCGGGGGCCGGCGCGGCGCCGCGCGCCGCGGGTCGGGCGGCGCGTAATCCGGCGCGGGGATCGCTTGCGGCAGCACGTGGTACGTCCCGGGGTATCGATCGGCCAGGATCGGCTCGAGGTGGGCCGACACGAGGAGCTTCGGCACCCTCTGGCGGTAGGCCTCGTCGATCTCGTCCAGGCGGTGGAGCGTGTGCGGGTGCGGCGCTTCGTAGCCCTGGCAGAAGTGGAAGACCTTCGGGGCGCGGCGGGCGCGCACGGTGGGTGCGACGGTCGGGAACCACGTCGCGACGTGGACGTCAGCCTCCGGCAGCGTCGTCCGGTCGAACGCGGGAACCTCGAGGACGGGAACGCCGACGGGAAGCCAGTCGTGCCGAGCGTCGCGGGTCACGAGCGTCACGTCGTGGCCGCGGGCGCGGAGCCCCTCGGCGTGCTCGACGATGACTTTGACGCCGCCCGAGAGCTCGAGGGACTCGACGACGTACGCGATTCTCATCGAGGAGCGCCGGCGCGCGCGGGAAGGGGCGTCCAGGCCGCGCGCAGGCTCATGAGGCCGCTCCGCCAAACGTCCGACTCGACGTGAAACGTGCGGTCGCTGCGCGCGTCGAAGAGCGCCAGCGACTTCTCGTCGGCGAGGTACGCGTAGACGACGAACTCCCCTTTCCCGAGCGGCAGCGCGTCGACGCCGATGCGCACCCGGTACACGCTCTGCCCCACGAACGGCCCGGAGCCGTCGAGCCGCGAGTCGGCCGAGAAGCACACGACGTTATCGCGCGTGGAGACCGCGAGATGGATCTGCAGGGGGCGCGCGGGATCGTCGGCGGCGAACTCCAGCTCGACGCCCCACGGCTCGCCCGGCCGGAACTCGTCCTTCGGCGCGCCGTCACCCGCGGTGACGACGACCTCGAGGAAGCGCCCGTGCGTTCCCTCGGGCACGGCCGCGCCCGCTCCGTGCGGCGCCACCTTGCCGTCCTTCGCGGCGAGGAACTTCTCGTATTCCAGGACGACGCTCTGCGAGTCGCCCTCGGCCGCCACGCGCCCCGCGTTCAGCCAGAGAGCGCGGTCGCACAGCGTGGACACGTAGTACATGGCGTGGCTGCAGAAGAAGATCGTCTTGCCCGAGGCCTTCAGCTCGAAGATCCGGTCCACGCACTTCTTCTGGAAGCGGCCGTCGCCGACGGCGAGCGCCTCGTCGAGAAGGATCACGTCGGGCAGGACCGCCGTCGCGACAGAGAACGCGAGTCGCATCTGCATACCCGACGAGTAAGTCTTGACCGGCCGATCGAAGAAGTCGCCGAGCTCGGCGAACGCCTCGATCTCGGGCAGCGCATCGGCCACTTCTTCGCGCGAGAGCCCCGCGAGAGCAGCCTGCAGGATGACGTTGCGCCGCCCCGTGTCGTCCGGGTGAAATGCCGAGCCGAGCTCGAGGATCGAGGCGACGCGGCCCGAGATGTTCACGGTGCCCGAGGTCTGGGCCGTGGTGCCCGCGAGGATCTTGAAGAGCGTGCTCTTGCCCGAGCCGTTCTCGCCGATGACGCCGAGGACCGAGCCCTTCGCGATCCCGCCCGAGACGTCGTCGAGCGCCCTCACCTCGGCGTGCCGCGGGCGGCCCGTCAGCGCCTCGAAGAAGCGGTCGCGAGGGGCCGCGTACAGCCGGTAGACCTTGCTCAGGTGGGAAAACGAGTAGGAAGGGCCCAAGTTCTCAGGGGGCCGGCTGGGCCTTCACGAACGTCGCGTCGCCAGACGTGTTGTCGATGATGGTGGCGTAGCCCGCCAGCGTCACGCCGTCCTCGATGTTGTCGATGACGACCGACACCACAGGCGGGTCACCGGCGCCGAAGAGTGCTCCGTTGTTCACCTGCGAGAAGCCGTCGACGGGGACGAATATGTCGCGCAGCAGCTCGCCTGTCGGCGCGTACACGTGGGCGGTGCACGACTTTCCCGCGGCACCGGCGACGACGAAGATAGCGAGGTTGGACCGATAAGCAGCCGACGACTCGAGGCCGGTCAGGACGAGCCTCTTGTTCGCGCCCGTCCGGCTCGCGCCGTCCAGGGGCGTGTACCCGGGAACCTGAAGCCCAATGTGACCGTTCGGCGTGTCGTTATAGGTCTCGCCGAGGACGACGAGAGGGTCGGAGTTGGAATCGGCGGGCGAGATGTCGAGGAATGAGTTCTGGTAGCGCGTCACGTCGTCGACGCCGATGTGCCCCTTGGCCGTCAGCCAGACCTTGACGAAGTCGTCCCAGGACTGGGTCTGCCCCGGGTTCAGGATGACGTCGCCCGGAATACTCACGAGGCTCCCGCAGCCGCTCACGTCGTCACAGGCAACGTACGAGAAGACCATGTGGACCTTGCGCGCCCCGGCCCCCGAAGGGTTCGCGACCGTGAACCGGCTCCGCCAATGCTCACCGTTCGCGCCGGTGGCGCGCAGGATTCCCGGCACCCGGTAGGAGTTCAGGGGCTGCTCCGTCGGCGTGACGACGATGGGGTCCGTCGACGCCTGGTCGATCACGGTCGCGTAGGGATACACGGCTCCGCCCGGATCCACCGTGACCCGCACCCGGAAGAGGGACGTGGGCGGCTTCCCGAGCCATCCCCCGCTCGTGAGCGGCTTGGAAAGCTGGGCCACACCGTACGGCGGCACGTCCACGTTGATGACCCCGAGGTTCACCCCGGCCGCGTCGAAGAACGTGAGGTGCGCGTGACTCCAGTCGGTCGAGATGAGGTTCACGAGGCCGATGTTCGTGTACGCCGTGGCGTCGTCGCGCAGACCGATGAGGAGCTGCTGCGCGGCAAGGGACTGCTGCGAAACGCCGCTCGTCGGCTGGGTGGGCGGCACCGACAGTCCGAACGTGCCCTTCGCCGCGTCGCCGCTGTTGAACGTGCGCGCCGTGATGACGGGCGGCACGGGCGCCGAATCGCCCCGCACGAGGAGAGCGCCGTAGCTGCCGAGAGGCTGGCCGAAGAACCCGCCGAGGACATTCGTCGACGACAGGCTCTTCCGCGCGCCGATCGTCAACGTCTTCCAGTCGAGGCTGGACGGGCTCACGGGATTGCGGCCGTCGAGGAACGCGACCGAGTAGGTCGCGGGGCGGGTGGGATCGGGATTGAAGACCGTGACTTCGCTCTGCCAGACCGTGCCCGAAACGGCCCCCTGCGTATACGCCATGCCCGCCACGAACCACTTCGGGGGCTCGGGAGGCGGAATGATGGTGAAGACCTGCGCCGTCGAGGCGCTCGTGGCCGGCGTTCCCGTGCGCGAGACGGACAGCGTGACCGTGCGGTTGACCAGAAACGGCTCGACGAACGTATGAACGGGCGTCTGCCCGGTCACGGGCGACGTGCCGTCCCCGAAGTCCCACGTGTACAGATCCGCCGTGTCCGTCGCGAGAAAGCTCATCGACTTGCCCGAGGCGATCTGCGTCGGGACGAGAGAGGAGCCATCCGTGTACTTCGCGATGAACGCGCCGGAGAGAACGGAAGGGCCCGCGATCGTGAGCTCGTAGGTCTTCGTGCAGGTGCCCGCCGTCAGGACGACGTTGTAGGTTCCCCCGTTCAGGTACGTGTGCGTGCCGGGATTCGTCGCCGTGTTAGGCGAGCCGTCCCCGAAGTTCCACGAGGTCACCGGTTGGGTCATCGAAACGCTCGGGATGAAGGACAGGGCCCGACCGGTGATTCCGTTGCAGCCGAACTGGCCACAAAGGGGTGAGCTGTCACTGCTGTCGCGAATCGAGAAGTCGACCGTCGTGCAGGTCGCGCCCGGGCCGCTGCCTCCGGGGCCCGTGACGACCATCTGGTACGAGCGCGTGCAGTTGCCGTTCGCGGTCAGGGAAACCGTATACGTCCCCGCGTTCGTGTAGGTGTGCGTGGGACTCTGTGCCGAGTCGGACCCGCCGTCGCCGAAGCTCCATGCGTAGGTGTTGTAGACGTTGTTGGGAACGAACGTCACGGCGGTGCCCGTCGCGACGGAGAAACCCGGGTTCGCGTACGACCCGTCCGAGAGGTGGAAGTCCGCGTTCGTGCAGCCCCCGCCGCCGCTGGCGTTAACGGTGAACGGCACGGACGCGCCCGCGGACGCGCTGTTCGCGTCGCGAGCGATGCACGTCGCCGTGTAAGAGCCGGCGCTCGGGAACGTCTGGAACGTGCTCTGCTGAGTCGAGCTGAAGGCGCCGCTCCACGTGTACGTGTAGCCGCCCGCACCGCCGGACGCGGCACAGCTGAACGTCGCGCCCACATTTACGGGCTGGGGGTTCGGGTTCACGCTCGCAACGACGCTGAGCGGGTTGACGCCGGCCACGGCGATCGGATGGCTGATCGAGCAGGCTCCGCCCGCCGCCGTGAACGTGACGGTGTAGTTCCCTGCGCTCGAGAACGTGTGTGTGGGGTTCTGGGTCGTGTCGAGCGCGCTGCCGTCGCCGAAGTTCCAGCTGAAGGTCGCGGGGTATGCATTGTCCGGAACGAACGTCACGGCTTGGCCGGCCTGGACCGAAAGGCCGTCTCGCGGATAAGACGCGGCGCCCCCCACGACGATGTGGTATTCGGGGTTCGCGCAATTCGACACGTTCACGACGACGCCGATCGCGCCCGCGGGATCAGGCCAGTAGGCCGTTCCCGCAGGGTTGACGTAGTTCACCTTGATCTTCAGCAGCCAGCTCCCGACGCCGGGGTTCGGGATCGTCGCCGTCGTCGGCGGAGCGCCGGATGGCGGCGCGTCGCCCATGGTGCCCCACAGCACGTAGTTGTCGACAGAGCAGGGGATCGCGCAGAAGCTGTAGTAGTAGCCGCCCGCAGCGGTTACGGTCGCCCCGCGCTGCGAGGCGTTGAGGACGGTCAACGCCTGCCCGACGACGGTTGCCACGGGACCCGCCCCGGAGCCGTTCACGTTGAAAGCAGGGGCAAAATTCGTGACGGTGTAGGTGCCGAGAGCAGCCGTACCCGCGTAGTCGGCGGTTTTGTAGCTCCCATCCGCGAAATAGGGAACGGTGAGCCAGTAGTAGTGC
>JARXKK010000053.1:0-3811 GCA_030278895.1 Acidobacteriota bacterium | reverse complement strand
GGCGGTTTTGTAGCTCCCATCCGCGAAATAGGGAACGGTGAGCCAGTAGTAGTGCGGCACTGACGGTGCCTGGAGCGTCGGCACGCACGTATCGGTCACGCAGGCGGGTGCGAGCGTGAGCGCGTTCGGCGCGTCGCCGAAGTACCACTTGAAGCCGGTGGCTGTCGGATGGCCGTCGGCGCCGCTCACGAGGGGTTGACCCGCCAGAACCTGTGTGGTTGCGAGGCGGACCTGCGGGACCTTCCAGTTCAGCGAGAAGGTGGTCGCGCCCGCGCTGCCGAGCGAGTTATTCGCTTCGAACGCGAACTTCAGGGCCTTCGAGGCGCCGACGGGTTCGGCTCCCGTGAAGTCGGCCGCGCCGCCCGCGAATGCCGCGTTGTTCTTCACCGAGTTCCAGCAGCCCGTGCCGCTGCCGGGACTCGTGCCGCCCACCTGGGGGTCACAGGGGCCGACGATCGTGATGGCAGGGGGCGGGAGCGCCGGGCTTCCGAGCGCCGAGTTGTCGGGCGCCTTGATGCGCGGAGACGCGACGGCCCCGTTGTCGTCGTACGCGACCCCCGAATGGAAGTCGAAGTCGAAGTTCCAGCCGAAGCCCGTCAAGGCCTGAACGTTCGTCGGCGGGTTGATGGACGGAGCGATCGTGATCTGGTCCCCGAGAAACACCGTGGCGCCGTCCGCGAGCGACGCGCCCGCCTGGTTCGTGACCGCCATCGACGCGTTCGCCGGCGCGTTCGCCGAGATGCACGAGAGGGGCAGCATGTAAGCCGAGTTGCCGGTCGGGACGTACGCGTACAGCGACGTGCCCGCGCCCGCGAGGCCGCGCATCGAGTTGTTGAGCGCGAACGTGGGATACGTGTTGGAGTCGAGGTCGATCTGGCCCGGCGCCGTTCCCCAGCCCTGCACGCTCGTGGAGAAGAGCCGGTAGACGACCGGTGAACCGAACTGCTTCGCCCACATGAGAGCGAAGAGGCCGTTGCCGTTCGGGATGAGAGCCGACACGCCGCCCGCGGTCCAGCCTCCACCGGCCTGCGGGACCTGGAATGTCTGCGCGTTCACCGTCTTGACGCCGCTCTTTACGGAAACGAGAGCGTATCCGAGAGGGCTCGAGAGCTCGACCAGGACCCAGAGCTTCGTCGAATCCGAGGGGTCCATCGCCGCCGAGAAGGACGTCGGGGTCCGGTTGCCCTGGAAGTCGCTGCTCCCGATCGTCGTCAGCCCGAAGTTCCTGCCGATGTTCCCGACGGGCCCGGGGCTCGACGCGTCGTAGATACGGATCGTGCCCTGATTGAGGTAGAGGACATTGTTCCCCGCGAGCGTCAGGTAGCTGCCGCCCGGTCCGATCTGCTCTGCATTCAGGTTCGCGGGCGCCAGCGGCCCGGGGATGTTCGTGACGTCGACGACCGAGAGCGCGCCGGGCGCGATCCCGGACGAGGGGAGGAGCGCGTACGCGAGGTAGCGGTTCGCGACACCCTGCACGACGGTTCCGACCGCGTTACGCGGAAGGAAGCCGGCCGTGATGCGATTGAAACCGTTCCCGTTCGCCGTGGCCGCGACCGAGCCGTAGCCCGGGTCCGCGTTGCCGGTCAGGCCGAGCGCCATGCGCTGCCCGTCCGGGGAAATGCCGATCGAAGCGATGTAGCTCTGGCCGTCACCGACGGCCGGCATCTCGCCCGAGTAGGCCATGTTGACATAGAGGAGCGCGGTCGGATTCACCGGGTTCGTGATGTCGAGGACCGAATAACCGAACCCCTCCTGCATGAGGATGTGCGGAGCGCCACCTGCCAGGAAGACCTGCAGGTCGCTGTTCTTGCCGGAGGCGAGATTGCCCGGGCGCGGCGGGCCCGGCGGATTCGGTTCGAACGAAAGCGGCGATAAGCCGGGCTGCACCGTGCACTGGGCGGCCACAGGCAGGGGCAGCACCGCCGTTGCGAAACACAGAACCGAAAGCAGGGGAAGGGTGAGCCGCCGGAGGGCGCGGCACGAACTGACCAAATGAAGGGTCATCAGGTTCCTCTCGAGGAAAAAAGAGAGCCCTTCGTTGGGAAGGGAGCTTGGACCGGTTTGATGCTATCCCCCGCCACGAGCTATGTCCAGCCGGACAGGGGGTTTGCGAATGAAAGACGCGCCTCCGAATCGGAGTGCTTCGCCGCCACGGGATCTTACACGGGTTCCAGACAAAAAAAAGCGGGCGGCCGAAGCCGCCCGCTCTCCCGTTAGCTGTTGAGCCCTACGGATTAGGGGAAGGTCGTCCCGAGGACAACCGAGTTGCCCGTGGCCGTCGTGTTCGGCTGGCACTGGAACTGGTTGTTCAGGTTCGCAACCGCGTGGCCGACGCTGATGAACGCGCCGGGGGCGGTGTGCTGGATGCCGAGCCAGCCCATGTTGTAGTAGCCGGTGCTGGACGTGGCGCCCGTGTAGTTCGGTCCGCGGAGGGCCATGTCGACCCAGCCGCCCTTGTACTGGCCCTGGTTCCAGTCCGTCGCGGCGAGCAGGTTGACCCGCTGCGACTCGAGGTACAGGTAGAGGTTCGGCGGAGGAGCGTTCTGGTTGCCCGACGGGCCGCCGGGGATCGTCGTCTGGAAGAAGTTCTCGTCCAGGTCGAAGATCGTGGCGGTCAGCTGGTGAACGCCGTCATTGAAGCCGTTGCCGGCCGTGCCCTTGGCCCACGAGCAAAGGTTGACCTGCGTGCCGCCGTACCAGTCGGAGCGCCAGGCCAGAAGCCAGGACTGCAGACCGTTGGTCGTGTCGGCGAGGTAACGGAAGCCGTAGTGGTCGCCGAGGGGCTCGCGGCCGTCGCCACCGAACTGGTACGCAGGAGCGTAGCCGGCGATGAAGGACGTGCAGCCCGTGATCGTGGTGGCCTCACCCGCGCAGGTGCCGGCGAAGTTCTGGACGAACTTGCCGAAGAAGGTCTTGGAAGGCGCGACCTGCGTGAGGCGCGCGTCGAACTCGACCGGGACAGCCGGGTCGCCGGAGACGTTGCCGCCCTGCGAGGCCGAGTCAATGTAGAAAACGTCGCCGATGAGGACGTTCGGGGTGTAGGTCGGGCCCCAGCCCACGGTCGCGATCGCGTCCTCGTCGTAGAACGAGGTCTGGTCGGGGAAGTAGTTCGTGCAGTAGTTGACGACGTCGATCGTCAGGTAGCCGGAGAGGTCGGTGCGGTAGACGCCGTCACCCGTGGAGGAGCCGATGCCGCAGGCCGGGTTGTCGGTGTCGATGATGTTCAGGCCCACGGGGGACGTGAACGTGGAGATGTCGCCCGACTCGTCGAGCGAGTCCCAGACCTTGTTACGGAACGCCGCGAAGGCGTCCGTCGCGTAGAGCGAGATCGAGGTGTACGCGTCGTTCGTGGAGCCGACGGCGATCGCCTCGGGGTGCGAGAAGCGGATGAACTGCTTCCCGCCGAAGCCGACCGAGGGCTTGTACGTCGCCGGGATGGCATTGACGTTCACGCCGCACGGATCGATCACGGTTCCGACCTGCGTGGTCGGGTTGACGTTCAGCTTGCCGTTCATGACGTCGCGCATGGAGAACGCCGCGATGTCCTTGCCGGTGAGAGGAACGTTGAAGTCGAGGACGGCCTTGGAATACTTGTTCCAGACCGTGACGTGCGCGATGACGCCGGGCGTCGACACGTTGACGATGGAGACGAGGGTGTCCGTGCCGCCGCTGCCGATCGGGAACCCCGTGGCCCCGTTCAGCGAGACCTTGAAGTACGGAACGAGCAGCGTGGCCGCCGGCACGTTGTCATACGCGCAGGTGACCGCATAGCCCGTGCCCGCAACCGCGAGCAACACGAGGGCGATGACGA
>JARXKK010000052.1:3584-20534 GCA_030278895.1 Acidobacteriota bacterium | reverse complement strand
ATGGAGCGTGACCCCCATTGCGATGTCCCTCCCGAGTACGCACGAATGATACGCGATTATGCAAGGAGGCCGTAGGCGGGAAGGGTCAGGAAGTCGGCGAAGCCCTGATCGAGGACGAGGGAGTCGAGGAGATCCGCCGCTTCCCCGAGCCGCCCCGATCCGCTTCCGCCGAGCCTCGCGAGCTCTTCCGCACGGACGGTGCGGTAGAGCTCCGCCGTGGCCCGCCGCCCGTCGGCGAGCGGCGCGCCGCGGTGGAGCCACTGCCAGAGCTGGGCGCGCGAGATCTCGGCCGTCGCCGCGTCTTCCATGAGGTTGAAGATCGCGGCCGCGCCGTTCCCGAGGAGCCACGAGTTCAGGTACTGGAGCGTGACGTTGATGTTCAGGCGAAAGCCGGCCTCGGTGACGGTGCCGTTCGGCACGCGGAGGTCGACGAGCCTCGCGGGGTCGGGCACGACCTCCTCGCGGAGGCGCTCCTTCTGATGCGGCTTCTCTCCGAGCGCCTTCTCGAAGACCTCCCAGGCCACCGGGACGAGGTCGGGGTGGGCCACCCACGTTCCGTCGAAGCCGTCGGCGGCCTCGCGGTCCTTGTCGGCTCTCACTTTCGCGAGGGCCGCCGCGTTGATCTCCGGATCCTTGCGCGTGGGGATGAAGGGCGCCATGCCGCCCATCGCGTGGGCGCTCCGCCGATGGCACGTCTTCACGAGGAGCTCCGAGTAGGCGCGCATGAAAGGGACCGTCATGGTGATCTGGGCCCGGTCCGGCAGGACGAGATCGGCGCGCGCGTGGAATTTTTTGATGAGGCTGAAGAGATAGTCCCAGCGCCCCGCGTTCAGGCCGCTCGCGTGCTCCCGCAGCTCGTACAGGATCTCTTCCATCTCGAACGCGGCAGGCAGCGTCTCGATGAGGACGGTCGCGCGGATCGTACCGCGCGGAATCTTCAGGGCGTCCTGGGCCGCCCGAAAGACGTCGTTCCAGAGCCGCGCCTCGAGGTGGCTCTCCAGCTTGGGCAGGTAGAAATAGGGTCCGGTTCCGCGCTCCTCGAGCGCCTTGGCGTTGTGGAAGAGATAGAGCCCGAAGTCGAACAGGCTCGCCGAGACCGGAGCGCCATCGACGAGAACGTGCTTCTCCGGCAGATGCCAGCCGCGCGGGCGCACGAGGAGCGTCGCGATCGAGGGATTCAGCCGGTAGCTCTTTCCCTCGGGGCTCGCGTACGCGATCGTTCGGCGGACCGCGTCCATCAGGTTGACCTGCCCCCGCACGACGTTCTCCCACGTCGGGGAGAGCGAGTCCTCGAAATCGGCCATGAACACGCTCGCGCCCGAGTTGAGCGCGTTGATCATCATCTTCCGCTCGACGGGGCCTGTGATCTCCACCCAGCGCTTCCGAAGATCCGCCGGCGCGGGCGCGACGGCCCAGTCGCCTGCGCGCACGTCGGCCGTCTCCAAGAGGAAACCGGGAAGCTCACCCGCGTCGAAGAGCTTCTGGCGCTCGGCGCGCCGCGCGAGGAGCTCGGTGCGGCGGCCGTTGAATTCGCGGTGGAGACCCGCGACGAAGAGAAGCGCCTCGTCCGAAAGGACGCTCTCCGAGCCCGCGACCGGCACGCCCTCGATGCGCGTTCCTGTGTTCATTCCGACACCCCGAACGGGGGATCGTAATACGGGACTAGAGCACAGTCTCCCGCACGACTTCCTCGATCGACGTCAGGCCGTCCTTGATCTTGGCGAGGCCCGAGCGGCGGAGCGAGACCATGCCCTCCTCGAGGCCCTTCCTCTTGATCTCGATCGAGGAGGCGCCCGAGAGGATGAGCTCGCGGACCTCCTCCGAGATCTCGAGGACTTCGACGAGCGCCACGCGGCCCTTGTAACCGGTGTTGTTGCATTTCTCGCAGCCCTTGCCCTTCATCACCTGGATGCTTTTGGCGTCCTCCGCCGTGAAGCCGAGGGAAACGAGGACCTGCGGGGCGACTTCCGTGGGCCCCTTGCAGCTCGCGCAGACGCGCCGGATGAGGCGCTGTGCCGCGATGAGGACGACAGACGTGGCGACGAGGTAGGGTTCGATGCCCATGTTCATGAGGCGGTTGATCGTGGAGGGCGCGTCGTTCGTGTGGAGCGTCGAAAGGACGAGGTGTCCGGTGAGGGACGCCTTGACCGCGATTTCCGCGGTCTCGAAGTCGCGGATCTCGCCGACGAGGATGATGTTCGGATCCTGGCGCAGGAACGAGCGCAGCGCGGCCGCGAAGTTCAGGCCGATCTGATCCTTCATCTGGACCTGGTTGATCCCAGGCAGGTTGAACTCGACCGGGTCCTCGGCCGTCATGATGTTCGTCTCGGGCGTGTTGATGCGCGAGAGAGCCGAGTAGAGCGTGTTCGTCTTCCCCGACCCCGTCGGACCGGTCACGAGGACCATGCCCCAGGGGCGCAGGATGGCCTTCTCGAACTTGAGGAGGCTCTCCTTCTCGAACCCCAGCTTCGTCATGTCGAGCATGAGGTTGTCTTTGTCGAGGAGCCGGCAGACGATCTTTTCGCCGAACAGCGTGGGGAGCACCGACACGCGGTAGTCGAGCTCCTTCACCTTCCCCGAGAGCTTCATCCGGATCTTGATGCGGCCGTCCTGCGGCAGGCGTTTCTCGGCGATGTCCATCTTCGCGAGAATCTTGACGCGCGACGCGATGGCCTCCTTGAGCTTCGGAGGCGGGTTCATGACCTCGTAGAGGATGCCGTCGATGCGGTATCGCACGCGATATTCGCGCTCGTAGGGCTCGATGTGGATGTCCGATGCGCCGCGCTTGATCGCGTCCGTCAGGATGATGTTCACGAGCCGGATGACGGGCGCTTCCTCGCCCTCGTCGACGAGTCTTTCGAGGTCGATCGTCTCCTGCTGGGACTCCTCGACGACCTCGAGGGAGGTGTCGGCCGTGTCCACGACCGACATCTCTTCCATGACCTTCTTCAGCTCGAGGGCGTGCGTCGCCCCGTAGTGCTTGTCGATGGCGAGCGAGAGCGCGTTCTCGGACGCCACGACGGGCTCGACGTTGTATCCGGTCATGAACTTGATGTCGTCCATGGCGAACACGTTCGTCGGGTCGGCCATGGCGATCGTGATCGTGGCGCCCGTCTTGTTGACGGGAAGAATGTTGTACTTGCGCGCGACGTCGGCGGCGACGAGCTTCAGGACCGCCGGGTCGATCTCGAAGTGCGAGAGGTTGATCGACGGCACGCCGAACTGGGCCGACAGCGTCTCGGTGATGTCGTCTTCGCTGATGTAGCCCAGCTTGACGAGCGACTCGCCGAGCTTCATCCCGGAGGACTGGACTTCCCGCAGCCCTTCCTGAAGCTGTTCGCTCGTGATGAGCTTCGCTTTGACGAGGAGATCCCCGAGCTTGACGGCCATGCGCTGATTCTAGCGGGTCAGGGCGCCGCGGGCGGATCGCCCTTGGGGGTCGCACTCTCCGGAGCGCCCGCGGGCGCGGGGAGAGAGGGCTTCGTCCCGGGGGTGATCTTCCTGAGCCGCGCCGTTACGGACCCGATGGGCATCACGGTCCGGGCCATGACGGGGAGGCGGCGCTCGTCGTCCGAAAACCAGAGAAAGAGCTTCCCGCGGTTGCGATCCTCGTCGGTCTCGTTCTCGCGCAGCTGAGGCTGCAGCTTGAATGCGTCGAAGACGCCGGCCTCCGTCTCGACCTTTTCCTTCTCGAGAACGGCGGCCTTGAGCTTGTAGACCTTTCCGCGCGAGAACATGTCGACCCGGACGTCCTGGCCGATCGCGAGGGGCTGCGCCCGGAGGTAATAGAAGGACGAGATGATGTCCTGAACGCGTTCGGGGAGCGGCGTTCGGTCGTCCCGCCAAGTTCCGATCCGCCGGGCGAGGTCGAACTCCTCGACCTCGTCGGATTCGTAGCGGCCCTCGCGGGCGTGCTTCTCGAAGCGGAGGGGCTGGAAGTCGCGCGCGTCGACCCAGGTCTCGTAGAGATCGCGCACCGGGTAGAACTTCGAGACGTAATCGTTCGACGTCGCGACGAGGGTCATGCGGTGAACCGGAACGCCGTCGCTCGTCGTCTCGCGGGCGGTCCGGAGCGTCATCTCGCCGCCCTCGATCTTCAGCCAGGCGATCGTGTAGACGAGCGTCTCGCCCGAACCGAACGGCACGGGATACAGCCGGTCCTTGGAAAGGGACTCGCGCGCGGCGGACAGCGAGGAGCCCTTCTCGGCGCTGCCGGCCGCGCCCAAGGCGACGAGCACCAAGGCCCCGGCGAGGCCGCCGAGGAACTCTCTACGCCAGAAGGCGGCGCGCGACTTCATGAACGGCATCTGCGGACCACCTCGGGCCGGAACGATTGTAGTCCGCGGAGAATTCCCGGAGGACGGCCGCGCGGGGACCGACCGGTCCGAAACGCTCGGCGGGCGTCGGACCGAAGAGGGCGAGAGTGGGCACGCCCGCGGCGGCCGCGAGATGCGTCGGGCCCGTGTCCGCCCCCACGAACAGCGCCGCGCGCGCCGCGAGGCGCGCGGAGGAAGCCGGCGTCGTCGCGGGAGCCAATACAATTTTCTTAGAAAGGGTAATGAGCGCGTTCGCTCGGCTCTCTTCGCCCGGTCCCCAGCGGAGCACGGGCTGGATGCCGTCATTGGAGAGCCTTTCCGCGAATGCGACGACGTCGTCCGCGCCCCATTCCTTGTTCACCTTCGAAGAAAAAGGCTGTAACACCGCAAACGGACGTTGCCCGTGTTGCTCCAGCCAGGCGTCGACGATCTCGTCCTTTTTCTCGACGAGGTGCTTCACGTCGGGTGTTCTCTCGAATCCCGTCTTCCCCGTGACGTGCTCGGCGAGCGCGAGCATCTGGTCGACGACGTGGGGGCGGGCGGCGAGGTCGACGTCGACGCGCTCGTCCGTGAAGAGGCAGTTGATCCGCTCGCCGGCGGTCCGCCAGCCGAAGCCCACCTTGCGTGCCGCGGGAACAAGAGCCGTGATGACCGCCGACTTGAACAGCCCCTGCGCATCGACCACGAGATCAGCTCCGAGCCCTCTTCCCCTTCTAAGAAAATCCGAAATCTCTTCCCTGGTTCCTCTTCCGAGCAGATCGTTCCTCCACCCCCGGGTATTCGCGACGAGGATCTCGTCGACGTAGGGAGCGCCTGCGAGAAGCGGAGCGAGCGGCCCCTCGATCGCCCAGGCGAGATGCGCTCCCGGAAGAGCGGCCTTCAGCGCCTTCGCCGCGGGCAGCGCGAAGACGACATCGCCGAAAGACGAGAGGCGGACGAAGAGAACTCGCATCCGACGAGCGCAACCTTAGCAGCCGTTGGGCTATGCTTGGTCATGCTCGACTCCTCGGTGCTGGTTCTGAACCGCGGCTTCGCGGCCCTGACGCTGACGGACGTCAAGCGGTGCTTCACGCTTTTCTACAAGGGCCACGTCCGCGCGGTGCTGCCCGACTACACGACGTACGCCTGGGACGAGTGGCAGGACATCCCGGTTCAGCCGGACGACGATGTCGTGACGACGCCGAACCTCGTCCTGAAAGTACCGCGCGTCATCCAGCTCCTCTCCTGCGACCGGTCCCCCCGCAACGAGGTCAAGTTTTCCCGTCACAACATCTACATGCGGGACGGAAACCGCTGTCAGTATTGCGGCCGGCGCTTCTCCACGTCGGACCTCTCCCTCGATCACGTGACGCCTCTCTCCCGGGGGGGGCCGTCGAACTGGGACAACATCGTCTGCGCCTGCCTGCCCTGCAACGTGAAGAAGGGGAACCGGCTCCCGGACGAGGCGGGCATGAAGCTGCGTCGTGTCCCGTCGAAGCCGAAGGGGACTCCGCTCGGTCTGATGTCGCCGCACCGGATTCACCCGATGTGGAAGAACTTCCTCGACATGGCGTACTGGAACGTCGAGCTGAAGTAGGCCCCGCGGTCTTACGGTTCCCGTCTCTTCGATGCACGGAAACGTGCATCGGCTCCTTGGCACGCGGCGCGGCGGCCCGGAGCCCATGCCTCCTAACCCATTCTAAGAAAGATATTTATCTTCTTTTCGTCCCAGCGACTGTGCGCGTGGCAGGAGGGTTGCGCTACGTGTTTCGTCGGTTGCCCCCGAGCCGGCCACAGAAACAGGGGACTGGAGAACAAAATGAAGAAGGCTCTTTCCGCTCTCGTCGCCGTCGCCCTTCTGTCGCTCGGGGTCGCTTTCGCCGACGAGGCGAAGACCACCACGAAGACCGATGCCAAGACCACCACCAACCCCATCACGGGCAACACCACCGAGAAGGCCTCGACCACGACCGAGACCAAGGCTCCTCACGCGACGAAGAAGACGAAGAAGTCCTCCAAGAAGACCACGAAGAAGGACGGCTCCGTGAAGAGCACGACCACGAAGACCGAGGCGTCCACCGCGATGGTCGCCCCCACGGCCGTCCCCGTGAAGGCCGCCCCCGCTCCCGCCACGAAGTAAGTCAAAAACAAGCTTCGAGCTTCGACGCCCGGGCCTCGTGCCCGGGCGTTCTTTTTTGTGGCTCCGGTGCTCCTGACTAGTCGAGCCGCCATCGGTTGTGAAGCCACAGCCACTGCTCGGGATGGCGGCGAACCATCTCTTCCAGGATTCCGTTGAGACGGGCCGTGAGGCTCTCGACGCCACGCTCCTCCCGGGAAAGCGTGCGGACGTCCAGCGCCGGTTCGTAGGTCAGGCGCCAGCGCGCGGGCGCGACGCGGATCGCATAAGTGGGCACGACGAGCGCCTCTGTGCGGTCCGCGAGCCTCGCGAGGGCAGACGAGGTGGCGGCCGGACGCCCGAAGAACGGCGCCGTGACGGCGTCCGGCGGGTGGACATGCTGATCGTTGAGGATCCCGATCGAGCCGCCGCTCCGGAGGGCGCGCAACATGGCCCTGGTTGCGTCGCGCTTCTGGATCACCGTGTTTCCCATGGACGAACGAAGGCGCGTCAAGGTCGTGTCGAGCAGGGGATTGTCGAGCGGGCGCGCGACGACGCCAACCGGGATACCGAGGGCGCCGGTGCCGAGAGCCGCCCACTCCCAGTTTCCGAGATGGGCGGTCAGGAAGAAGACGCCGCGCCCGGTCGCGAAGGCCTCCTTCGCGATCGCGGCACCCGACGTCTCGATGCGTTCGAGCGCGTTCGCGGGGTCGTGGGAGAGGGCGCGGAACAACTCGGCGGCCACGCCGCCAAAGTGCTCGAAGACGCGAATCGAGAGCGCGTCGACTTCCTCCGGGGGCATTTCGGGGAAGGCGCGTGCGAGGTTCGTTCGCGCGAGGTTCCGACGGCGGGCGTCGAGGCGGCGGTAGAGGCGCCCGAGAGAGCGCCCCGTCGCCTCGGCGGCCTCAGGCGTCTTTCGCGCGAGAACGGCGCCGAGAGCGCTGGCGGCGAAGACTTCGAGACGGTTGCGGAGCGCGGTGCGATGTTTCGGCACGAGTCCTCAGGACGGCGGGCGCGCGAGGCGCCGGAGAGCGTCTTCCACGAAGCCATTTTCCGTCACCGCCATCTCCACGGCGACCCGAAAGAGCGGGAGGTGGAGTCGTCCCTCCAGCTTGACGGCGTCCTTCTCGGTCGTGACGACGGCAGTCGCTCCCGACTCTTCGGCGGCCCGCTCGATCCGTCCCATCGCGAACGGACCATATGGGTGGTGGTCGCGAAACGTGACCGTGCGGGCCGGCGCGATCCCGAGACCCTCGAGGGTCGCGAAGAAGGCCTCGGGGCGGGCCAGTGCGGCTACCGCGACGAGCGTTGCCCCCGGCAGGTTCTCGGCCCGGACTTCCGCCCCCGAATCGTCGCGAATGCCGAGGATCCGCGTGTGGGCATGGTAAACGGGCACTCCGGGGGCCCAGCGGTTCGCGAGGGCGCGCGCGGCGGCGGGGTCGGCCTGTTCGCACTTCGTCACGACGACGAGGTCGGCACGCGCGAGCGAGGAGAGTGGCTCGCGCAGGCGCCCCTCGGGCAGCAGCGCGCCTCCCGCGTCGGGCGCCGTCGCGTCGAGAAGCACGACGTCGAGGTCGCGGGCGAGGGCGACGTGCGAGAAACCGTCGTCGAGGAGGTGGACGCGCACGTCGGGAACGAGCTCCTCGACGCGGCGCGCGGCGGCGAGGCGGTCGGCATCGGCCACGATCGGGACGCGTGGAAGCGCGCGGGCGAGCGCGGCGGCTTCGTCGCCGGAAGCGCGGACGGAAGCGACGGCGCCGGCGCCGTCCGACACGACCACCGGACCGCGGCTCGTGCGGCCGTAGCCGCGGGTCAGGATGGAGGGACGGGTCCCGCGCTCGAGGAGCTCGCGCGCGAGCCAGCGCACGAAAGGGGTCTTGCCCGTTCCGCCGGCAGCGAGATTCCCGACGGAGAGAACCGGCCGTCCGGCCCGATGCACCTTCAGGAAGCCTTGCCGGTACGCGGCGAGCCGGGCCGAAACGGCGCCTTCGTAAAGTTGCGAGAGCGGCGCGAGGAACCTCACGCGCGCGCCGCTCCGGCAGGGGCGAGCGCGAGGATGGCGTCCGCGGCGAGGCGCGTGGCTCCGGTGTGCCTTCCGAAGAGGTCGAGGGCCGCCGCGGCGGCGCGAGCTCGCGCGCCGGGATCCGTCAGGAGCGGCCGCAGCGCGTCCGCGGCGGTCCGCGCGTCGGCCGTCGCGAAGACGGCGCCCCGGGAGGCGGCGAGCGCCGAGCGGATGTTGAAGGTGGACGGTCCGTGGACCACCGGCACGCCGGCGCGCAACGGCTCGAGGACGTTGTGTCCCCCCTTCGGCGCGAACGTCCCGCCGAGGAGGGCGGCGCCGCCGAGCGCATACGTGCCCGCGAGCTCCCCGACCGAGTCGAGAAGCAGAACGTCGACGCGCGCCGGGGCCGGGCTCTCCTTCTCGAGCCGCGAGCGCCGAAGGACGACGAGTCCGTCGGCCTCCGCGGCGCGCGCCGCCGCGTCGAACGATTCGGGTTGTCTCGGCGCCAGCACGAGGAAGACGCCGGGTGCGGCGGCCGCCAGGCGGCGCCGGACGTCCAGAACGAGAGGAATTTCGGTCGCGGCGATCGAACCGGCCACGAGGACGGGCCGCCCGTCCGCGAGGCGCCGCAAGGCCTCCCCGAAGGGCGGCTTCGCGGCGGGAGCGCGATCGAACTTGAGATCGCCGCCGACCGCGATCCGCGTGGTCGGGACGCCGATCTCCGCGAACCGGGCGGCGTCCTCGGGCGTGCGCGCCAGAACGCGCGTGAGCGCGTCCCACGATCCCGCGAGGAGGCGCGCCGCTTGGCGATAGCGCCTGGCCGACTCCGGCGAGAGGCGGGCGTTCACGATGACGACGGGAACGGCGCGCCGGTGCGCTGCGCGAAGAACGGAAGGCCAGAGCTCGGTTTCGACGAGGACGAGGAGGCGCGGAACGGTCGCGTCGAAGAACCGCCGGACCGAGAAGGGCAGGTCGAGCGGAAACGTTCGCCAGGCGCCGGGACGCCTGCGCGAGAGGAGTCCCACGCCGGCGGGCGTCGTCGAGGTGAGAAGGAGCGGCAGGTCTGGGCGCCGGGCGGCAAGCTCGTCGGCGAGCGTGAGGGCGACCTCGACCTCACCCAGCGAGACGCCCTGTATCCAGACGCCGTCCCGGGCGAAGGGTCCCTCGGCAGGCGGGAAGAGTCTCGAAACGACGAGGGGAAGGAGGGGCGCCTCGAAGGGTAGAGACGCATTCAAATCGAGTCCTGCCAAGAATTTATCGCCCCATCCTACTCGCGCCGGAGATTATACTTCGGCGGGTGCAGGGAGGTCGCTTCCTGGTAGACGAAAACGACTCCGGAAACGTAAAAGATGCCGAAGCGATGCATCTCGTCTCGTCTGCCGCCCCTTCCGAGCCCCAGGAGCCGTTGGCGTCTGCGGACGCACCGGCGGTGGAACGTGCGCTCGCGCGGCGCGCCGCGAGCGGTGACAGCGACGCATTCGCCGAGCTGGTCGCGCGCCGGACGCCGGGCGTCCTCGCGTTCCTGAGACGGCTCCTCGGCGACGCGGAAGATGCGCGCGACGTCGCCCAGCTTACGTTCGTAAGGGTCTGGGAAAACCTCGACCGGTACGATCCAGCCTGGGCGTTTTCCACGTGGCTGTTTCGCATCGCGGGCAACCTCGCGATCGACGCCCTGCGCGCGCGCGGCACGAGGCAGCGTACCGAGGCCGAGAGCTTCCGTCTCGTCAAGGGGGGCCGGACGAGCGCGGATCCCGACGGGCCTGCGCTTCTCGCCGAGGGCGAGGTGCGGCGCGTCTTCGAGAGCTGCGCGGGCGTTCTCTCGGAAAAACAGAGGCTTGTCTTCGTGCTCCGGGAGTTCGAGGACAAGGAGAGCCGCGAGATCGCGCAGATACTCGGCTGCCGGGAATCCACGGTGCGCAACCATCTTTTCCAGGCGCGACGCCTGCTGCGCGACGAGATCCGGAAGCGGTTTCCGGAGTTCGTGGCGGGGCGATGACTTTGGTTTTTCGGATGAGGTTTTTCGGATGACGACTGCAATCTGCCCGGAGCTCGAGAGCACTCGCGAGGCGGTGCGGTTGCGCCTTACGGAAGAAATCTCTTTCTCTTCCGAACGGGCCCTCAAATCTCACCTCGCTTCGTGCGGAAGCTGCACCCCCCTGGCGCGCGCTCTCGACCCGACGCTTCTCTTCGTGCCGCTGGGTACTCTTGGCACTACCGCCGCGGCCGCGGTGTCGGCGGAAGACGTGCGCCGGGTCACGGACGACGTCCTCGCCGAGGTGAGGCGGCGGACGCGCGTGTCGGCTCCCGTCCCGGCCCGCCCCGTCTTCTCGCGCCGCTTCCTGCAGGCTGCCGCGCTCGTGGCTCTCGCCGCGGGACTCTTCGGCGTCCAGGGGATCCGCCGCGCGAAGGATCGGGCGGCCTCTTCGGCGGAGCTTGCGGCGGGAATGAACCAGGCTGTCGCGCCGGAGGCCGAAATCCCGGCCGCGCGCCCCTCGGTCCGCCCCCTGATCCAGGACTTGAAAAATCCTGCCGCCCGTGTCTACGAGTTCGCCGCTCTTTCCGCGAAGGAGCCAAGCGTCGTTTTCATCGCGGACCCGCACGCGGATCTCTAGAGGATCTCGAGAGTCATGCCTCCCCGCTCCATCCGGCTCTGGACCGCCTTCCGGGCCTCCGCTCTTGCGCTCGCTCTGGGCGTCGCCGCCGTCGCCGGCCCCGCCCTCCTGGCTGCGGGGCCGCCCCCGCAGGCGGTCGTCAAGGTGTTCACGCTGAAATACCGGAAGGTGGAGGACGCCCTGGCGCTCCTCAGACCCCTCCTCTCGGACTCGGGAGCCGTCTCCGCGGTCCTCGAGACGAACGGCAACTCCCTCACGGTTCGCGCCACATCCGCGCGCGTCGAGCAGATCGCCCGGGAGCTCGCCACCTTCGACGTGCCGCTGCGCGCGATCGACATCGTCGTGACCCTCCTGAAATCCTCCGCAGAGAAGCCGCACGGCGGCGACAAGGCCGACGTCTCGGAAGAAATCCGCGGGATCGGAGAGAGGCTCAAAAAGCTCTTCAACGTGACCGCCTTCACCCGCCTCGACTCGGTGGTCTTTCAGGGGATCGAAGGCGAGCGCGTCGCGAACGTCATGGGGGGCGGCTATCGGCTCGAGTTCGTCGTGGATCCGGCGCGTGACGGCACTCAGGTGCAGCTCCGCGACCTCTCCCTCCAGCGCGTGCGCCACGAGGCGGGCAAGGAAGTCCGCGGCCAGATCGTGCGAACGTCGATCAACGTGAACCTGGGCCAGCCCTACATCCTCGGAGTCGGCCGCGACGAGTCCGCCGGCGACAAGCTCTTCGTCGTCTTCTTCGCGAACTGGCGCCGGCCCGGGCCGGGGATTTTCTGAACTGATGCCGACATACGTCTGCAAGCTGGGCCTCGCCGACGGCGCGATCGCGACGCGCGCGATCGAGGCGGCCGACGAGGGCGCCCTGAAGGCCGAGATCTCGCGTCTCGGGGCACGGCTCTTTTCCGTGAGGCTCGAGTCCGGTCCGGCGGCGGATCCCGGCGCGCGCCGGCGCCCGCGTTTCTCCCTGGGCCAGTCCCTCGCGGCGTTTCTTCCCCGCAGCCGCCACCCGGTCAAGATGGGGGAGTTCCTCGTGTTCAACCAGGAGCTCGTCGCGCTCCTGAAGGCCGGCCTTCCGATCGTGAACGGCCTCGACATCCTCCTCGAGCGCCAGGAGAACGCGCGCTTCAAGGCGATCCTCAAGGACGTCCGCGATCAGCTCGTCTCGGGCGTCGCGCTCTCGGACGCGTTTCTCGCGCACGGAGAGGCATTCCCCCGGCTCTACTCGACGTCCCTGAAGGCCGGAGAACGCTCGGGTGAGGTCGAGAAGGTGCTGCGCCGGTACCTCGCTTACCAGAAGGTCCTCGGCGCGATTCGCCGCAAGGTGACGGGCGCCCTCGTATATCCGGCGGTTCTCATCAGCCTGTCGATCGGGCTCGTCGCCATCCTCATGACGTACGTCATCCCGAAATTCCGGGAGTTCTTCGCGGGTTTCGAGGCGGGCGAGCTGCCGTTCATCACGCGGATGGTCATCGGGACGGCCGATTTCCTGCGCGCGCACATCCTCCTCGTGCTCGCCGCGATCGTCCTTTGCAGCGTTTTCTTCTCGCGCTGGAAGGCGAGCGAAGCCGGGAGGATCTCGTTCGACGGCCTCCTGCTCCGCATTCCGCTCATCGGGCCGATCCTCCGGCAGTTCGCGCTCTCGCAGTTCTCCCGCTCCCTCGCGACGCTCGTCGGGGCCGGCACGCCGCTCGTGCCCGCGCTCGACATCGCGGCGAACGCGGTCGCGAACCAGAGGGTCTCCGGTGCCGTCGCCGCCGTCGTGCCCCGGGTCCGCGAGGGCGCCGAGCTGTGGCGCAGCCTGGAGTCCACCGGGGTTTTCACGTCCCTCGCGGTCGAGATGATCAAGGTCGGGGAGGCGACGGGAGCCCTCGAGGAGATGCTCACGAACACGTCCGATTTCTACGACGAGGCGATCGAAGCCCAGCTCCAGCGCATCGTGACCCTCATCGAGCCGATCATCCTGGTCGTCATGGGAGCCGTCATCGCGACGCTTCTCCTGTCGATCTACCTGCCCATGTTCACGATCCTGTCCAACATCAAGGCCTGACGGGCCGTAAAAGCGGAAGAAGCGGAAGAGATAGAGATGAGTACGGTGGTCCCACGGTTCCTCGACGCCGCCTCCGAGGAGACGCGCGCCCGGCAGCTCGCCGAGCGCCTCGGGCTGCCGTACGTGGACCTCTGGACGTTCCGGATCGACGCCGAGATCTTCCGTTCGATTCCGCTCGAGTGGATGCTCCGGTTCGAGTTCGTGCCCGAGAAGGCCGAGAACGGCTCTCTCGCCGTGATCATGGCGGACCCGGCCGACGTCGTGAAGCGCGACGAGCTCGAGGGCCTGCTCAAGAAGCGCCTCCTGGTCCGGGTCGGCTCGCGCGCCGCGATGCAGGACATCCTCCAGAAATCCGAATCCACGCAGCGCGTTCTCGAGGAAGCCACCGAGGAGTTCCGGATGCAGGTCGTTCGGGAGGACGAGGAGGGCCAGGAGGTCCTCTCGATCGACCGGATCACGGCCGACGCGAGCCCGATCATCAAGCTCGTCGACTCCGTGCTCTTCAACGCGATCCAGCGCCGCGCTTCGGACATCCACATCGAGACGCAGGAGCACGTCGTCGTCATCAAGTACCGCATCGACGGCGTGCTGTACCCCGCGATGGAGCCGATCGACAAGAAGCACCATCAGACGATCATCAGCCGCATCAAGGTCATGTCGGAGCTCGACATCGCCGAGAAGCGCATCCCGCAGGACGGCCGCTTCAAGGTGCGGGTCAAGGGCCGCACGATCGACTTTCGCGTGTCGATCATGCCGACAGTTCACGGCGAGGACGCCGTCATCCGGATCCTCGACAAGGAGTCGGCGAACGCCGAGTTCAAGAACCTGCGCCTCGACGTCCTCGGCATGGACGCCGAGACCATGAGAAGGCTCAGAAAATTCATCCGGGAGCCTTACGGCATGGTGCTCGTGACGGGGCCCACGGGTTCGGGAAAGACCACGACCCTCTACGCGTGCCTCTCGGAGATCCAGTCGGTCGAGGACAAGATCATCACGATCGAGGACCCGGTCGAATACCAGCTCCGCGGGATCACTCAGATTCCCGTCAACGAGAAAAAGGGCCTGACGTTCGCGCGCGGGCTGCGCTCGATCCTGCGCCACGACCCCGACAAGGTCATGGTCGGCGAGATCCGCGACGAGGAGACGGCGCAGATCGCCGTTCAGGCCGCGCTCACGGGGCATCTCGTTTTCACGACGGTGCACGCGAACAACGTCGTGGACGTCCTCGGCCGGTTCCTCAACATGAAGGTCGAGCTCTACAACTTCGTCTCGGCCCTCAACTGCATCCTCGCGCAGCGCCTCGTGCGCAAAATCTGCCCGCACTGCAAAATTCCGTTCGTGCCGACGCCGCAGCTTGTCGAAGAGTCCGCGCTGACCCCCGAGCAGATGAAGGGCGCGACGTTCTGGGAGGGGCGGGGCTGCATCGAGTGCAACGGGACGGGCTTCTACGGCCGCATGGCGATCACCGAGCTCCTCGACCTCTCGGACCGCATCCGCGGTCTCATCCTCGACAAGCGGCCCGCCGCCGAGATCAAGAAAGCCGCGCAGGCCGAGGGCATGAGCTTCCTCCGCGAGTCGGCCATCAAGAAAGTGTTCGCCGGCGAGACGACGCTTCGCGAGATCAACAAGGTGACGTTTGTCGACTAGCGGCGCCTCGAACCCGTTCTCGGCCGCGTTCTGGCGCTCTCCGCGCCCTCCCCACGCGTTCGTTCTGACGCACGACAGGCTCGTGTACGTCGGTCCCGCCGACCCGTCCCGCCGCGTCGCGCTTTCGGCGGCGCCGGCGTTTCGGGTGCTGACCCGCTCGCTTCCCGCGGAAACCTTCACGCCGGGGACGGACGGGTCGCCGCACGCGGGCCCGGCCCTCGCGGGCGCGCTCCAGCGGCTGCTCGCCGAGGCGGGCACGAAGATTCCCGCCGCGTCGCTCGTCGTGCCCGACGCATGGATCAAGCTTCTCGTCATCGACGCCGACGAGCCGGAGCGCCACGCGCGCGAGGTCGAAGAAGTCCTGCGCTGGAAATTCGGCCGCGCGTTCGGCGAGCCCGTTCCGGCGCTGCGCCTGTCCTGGCAGCCCGCGGGGCCGGGCGCCGAAGGAACGCGCGTCGTCGCTCTGGCGGCCGCGGAGGACGCCGTGTCGTCATGGGAAACCCCGTTCGAGAGAGCGGGGATCCGGGTCGGATCGCTCGAGACGGCCGCCTTCGCGGTCTCGGTTCTGGGCTCGCGCGGGGCGGGGGAGGGTTTTCTCGTGTGGGCCGACGACACGGCGGTCACGACGCTCGTCTACGCGAACGGACAGCTCCGATTCGCGCGCACGCGGAGCTTCACGGACCCGCTCGAGGCCGTGCAGGACATCCGCCTCGCGGTGACGTTCGGTCTTCCCGCGCGACCTCTCGATGCGCCTCCGGGGGACGTCACGGCGGCCTGCGCAGCCGGGCCGGAGGGGTCCAACGTCGTGGAGGCCCTGCGTGCGTTTCGCGCCGGGGCCGGGGCTCCCGAGCCCGACTTCCTGTCGCAGGGGCGGCTCGTGCCGGGCGCGACTCTGACGCCGGGCGCGGCGGCGGGGGAGCCCTCCGTTCTCGTCGCACTCGGCACGCTCGCGGGCGGGGATTGATGCCGGGCCGCTTCAACCTTGCGCGCCGGCCTTTCGTCGACACCCGTCCGGCGAACCTCACGGCGACTTTTCTCGCGGTCCTCGTCCTCGCGCTCTCGTTCGTGGCGGGCCGGACGGTGATCCGGTATTTCGCCGACTCGAGCCGGACGCGCGCGTCGATCGCCAGCCTCCGGGCCGAAATCTCGCGCCTCGAGGACGCGCGGCGCCGGGCCGACGCGTCGCTCGCGCGGATCGACGTCGGCGCGCTGGCCGGGGACGTCGAGGACGCGAACGAGATCGCGCTCCGGCGCGCCTTTTCGTGGACCCGTTTTCTTTCCCGTCTCGAGAAAACCCTGCCGCCCGACATTCGCGTCGCGTCGATCGGCCTCCAGAAGGTGATCGCACCCTCGGGAGCACCCGCCATCGCGCGTCCCGGCACGGGCGAGACGGTCCTCGTGAGCCTGATCCTCGTTTCGCGCGACCCGAACGGCCTGCCGAAGACCATTCGCGCCTTCGACGCCTCGCCCTGGTTCGACGTGCCCACGCCGGTGAGCGAGGACCGCGGGGAAAAGGGCCTGCCTGAGGGGCGCCGGCTCGCTCTCTCGGTCGCGTATCACGACGTTGAACGCGCGAGGGAAGGGCGCCCGTGAGCGCGCTTTCGCCCGGGGCCGTCCGGAGTGCTGGCGATCGTATCAAGGGGTGGCTCCCTCTCGTGCGCCGCGGAGGCGTTCGCCCGTCGCCCTGGCGGGCTCGCCTGCCCCTTTTCGCGTTGCTCTCCGTTCTGCTGATTCTCGCGACGGCCGTGCTGATCGGTTACCACGCCTTCTACGACGAGAGGTTCAAGGCGCTCGAGAGGACCCGGGCCGAGCTCGAGACGAAGCGCGACGAAGCGGCGGAGGCGGCGCGCCGGGTGGTGAAGACCGAAGAGCGCCTCCGCACCCTCGAACGGGAGCTCGAGGAGTTCAACCGGGACGTTCTCGGCAGCCGCAAGGAGCGGCTGGCGGCCCTGATCGAGGACGTGTATCAGCTCACGTTCAAAGCCGGGCTGGTCCCGAGTCAGATCGGGTACGGGTTCACGGACGCCGGCAGCGCCACGCGCCTCGGCCTCGTGTTCGCCGTTCAGGGGCGCTATGCCGACGTCAAGAAGCTCCTCTATTCGTTCGAGACGAATCCGCGCTTCCTGCTGCCCGAGAACGTCGCGCTCGCGACGGACGAGACGCAGCCGGACGCGCTCCGCCTGAGCCTCGTGGTGGCGCACTATTTCCGCCCCGACGGCTCGCCGGCGCCGCGC
>JARXKK010000052.1:0-3484 GCA_030278895.1 Acidobacteriota bacterium | reverse complement strand
CGACGCCGGCTTCCGGAGGGCTTCCGGAATGAGCGCGTCGACCGGGACACCGAAATCGAGCCTCAAGCCGCTCCTGTTCGTTCTCCTCGCCGCGGCGGGTCTCGCGGGCCTGTCTTACTTCCCGCGGGGCAACGGCGCGGCCGAAGCCCCCGCGAGTGCGCCCCTGTCGGGCCTTCCGCGGGCCGCGCGGGTCGGCGCCGATCCCGAGTCCGTGCCCGACCTCACCCGCCTGGCCGCGCGCGGCCGCGCGGACGAACGCGTGGGACGCAACATCTTCCGCTTCTACGATGCGCCGACGCCGACGCCTCGCCCGACGCCGGTCCCGACGCCCACGCCGGTCCTCCCCGGAAGCGCTCTCTACGTCGGGCCGATGCCGATCCCGCCGACGCCCACGCCGACGCCCATCGTTCCTCCGGCGATTCCATACAAGGTCCTCGGCGTCTTCGGATCGCGCGACGACCTCATCGTTTCGCTCGAAGAGGGCGGCCGGATCATCAACGCCCGGGAGAAGGACGTCGTCGACGGCCGCTTCAGGGTCCACAAGATCAACCGCGAGTCGGTCGATTTCAGCTTCCCGGGTCTGCCACCCGAGATCACCAGGCGCATCCCCATCCCGCTCCCATGACGCGGGAGATTGAAGGACTTCGCATGACGACGACACGAAACAGCCGAGCCACACGATTTCCGCGCTTCTCCGGCTTGGCGGCCGCGCTTGTTCTCGCGCTCCTGGCGCCCAGCTGCGCGACGTCGCGTGCGTTCCGGGACGGCGAACGCGAGGAGGCGCGCCGGCACTGGGATCTGGCCGTCGTCGCCTACGAGAGGGCTCTCGCGCTCGATCCGAAGGACTCCGCCGCGCGCATCTCCCTGCAGCGGGCGCGCTTTCAGGCCGCCCAGTCCCACTACGAGCGCGGGCGGCTTCACCGGTCCGCGGGACAGCTCGATCTCGCCGTCGCCGAGCTCGAAGTGTCCATCGCCCTCGACTCCACGAACGACTCGGCGCTCCAGGAGCTGAGGAGGGCAAGGACCGACATCGAGGCGCGCAACCGCGAGAACGCCGGCGGCACCGCCGTCGAGAAAGCGAAGGCGCGCACCAAGGGCATGCGCGGCGCTCCGCCGATGCTGAACCCGTCGTCGACGAAACCGATCGACGTGGCGTTCGCTCCCGACACGAACATCAAGAAGATCTACGCGGCGCTCGGCGCGGCGGCCGGGATCAACATCATCTACGACGCGCAGATCAAGGACGACCGGTTCACGCTCGACCTCCGCGGCATGACGTTCCAGAAAGCCCTCGAGACCGCGATGCGGCAGGCGGGCCACTTCTACAAGGTCATCGACGAGAAGACGATCCTGATCGCGCAGGACACCCAGCAGAACCGCAAGGAATACGAAGACCTCGTCATCCGCACGTTCTTCCTCTCGAACGGCGACGTGAAGGACGTCTCGGCCATGGTGCGGTCGATCCTGGATCTCAGGCGGCTCGGCACGATCCCGGCGCTGAACGCGATCATCATCCGCGACACGGCCGACAAGGTGGCCGTGGCCGAGAGGCTCATCGAGGTGAACGACAAGGCGAAATCCGAGGTCGTCGTGGACGTCGAGCTGCTCCAGGTGAACACGGAGAAACTCCTGAACCTGGGCACCTCCTTCAGCGACAAGATCTCCGCGTCCGTCGTTCAGGGCGCCGGGGGCGGCGCGACGACCGTCGCCACGTCGCTCCCCTGGAACGCGATCAAGGGCCTCGGGATCAACGACTTCATGTTCACGATTCCGACCATCACGTTCAACTTCCTCAAGCAGAACACGGACGCGGAGCTGCTCGCGAAACCGCAGCTGAGGATCGCCGAGGGCGAAAAGGCGCAGCTCGTCATCGGCGACCGCGTGCCGATTCCCGTCACGACCATCAGCACGCAGCAGGCCATCGGTCAGACGGGCGTCGTTCCGATCACGTCGTACCAGTACCAGGACGTCGGCATCAAGATCGACATGGAGCCGCGCGTACACCACAACAAGGAAGTCTCGCTCAAGCTCACGATCGAGGTGTCGCAGCTCGGGGCGTTCAACAAGGACGGACAGCCGACGATCGGCACGCGCACGATTACGTCGTCGATCCGTCTCAAGGACGGCGAGACGAATTTCCTCGCGGGGCTCATTCGCAAGGACACGACCAAGACGAAGAACTCGATCCCGTTCCTCGGCGATCTTCCGCTCATCGGCACGCTCTTCACGAACAACAACACGTCGGACAGGCGGACGGACCTCTACCTCACGCTCACGCCCCATATCATCCGGTCCCCCCAGATTACGGAAGAAGACCTGACCCCGATCTGGGTCGGCACGGAAAACAACGTCTCGTTCTCGGGCCTCAACACGCGCCTCGAGTCCCCGAACGCGGTGGGCTCGCCCTTCGATGCGCCGCCCGCCGCGGCCCCCCGCCCGGCCGTCCGCGCGGTCTCGCCCGCCACCTCGCCGAATCCCAACCCGACCTTGATCCAGGGCTCGGGGCCGAACGATCCCTTCAAGCACCCGGCGACTCCATCTCCGCAGCCCGCGACGCCGGCGTCGCCGAATGCGACGGCGACGCTCGAGACGCAGGCCCTTCTGCAAAGCGCCAACGCCGCGGCCGGTCCCATGCTCCGGCTCGAGGCGACGCCTTCGGAGGTCGGACCCGGCGGCCTTTCCGTCGTGAATCTCATGGGCGATTCGGGTCTCGACACGGCCTCGGCGCTCGAGCTCACGATCGAGTGGGATCCCTCCGTGGCCGAGGTCACGGGCATCGCGCCCGGACCGTGGCGGAGCGCCTTCGGCGGGGACATGGTGCTCTTCGACGCGGATCGCGTCGCGGGCCGCGCCCACCTCCGCTTCAAGCGCACCGGCGGCGCCGGGATGCCCGATGGCGTCCTCGCGACGCTGGTCGTGAAGGGTCTCACCTCGGGGACGACGCTCGTCCGTGCGACGGCGGGCGCGGCGTCGACGGCCGGCGGAGCCACGCCGGCCCCGCGTGTCGAGGCGGCGTCTCTCACGGTCAAGAAGGTGCCATGACCTCGCTTTCCCGGACCCGCGTCCGCACGCGCGGCTTCTCGCTCGTCGAGCTCGTCATCGTCTGCGCCTGCATCCTCATTCTCACGGCGATGATCGTGCCGGTCACGCGCTTCGGGGTCGTCCGCCAGAAGGAAATGGAGCTCAAGGCGGCGCTGCGTTCCATGCGGAGCGCGATCGACGACTTCAAGCGTCTCTCGGACCAGGGCCTCATCCCGGTGGACCTCGATACCGAGGGGTATCCGAAGACGCTCGAGAAGCTCGCCGAGGGTGTGGAACTCGTGGGTCAGGTCAAGAAGAAGAAGAGGTTCATCCGGAAGATCCCGATCGATCCGATGACCGGCAAGGCGGAATGGGGCCTCAGGAGCTATCAGGACGATCCGGACGCGCGCTCGTGGGGCCGCCAGAACGTGTACGACGTGTACTCGCTCTCGCCGCTGACGGG
>JARXKK010000051.1:2133-20663 GCA_030278895.1 Acidobacteriota bacterium | reverse complement strand
AGCGGCGTCGCGATGCCGTCCTCGAGAAAGCGCAGGAGCTTCACCTGGAATGGCGCCGAGACTTCGCCGACTTCGTCCAGAAACGCGGTTCCTCCGTGCGCCTGGGCGAGGGCTCCGCGGCGGTCCTTGTGGGCGTCGGTGAACGCTCCTCGGACGTGGCCGAACAGCTCGCTCTCGAGAAGCGTATCCGGAATCGAGCCGCAATGGACGGGCACGAAAGGACCCGCTGCGCGCGGGCCGAATTGGTGGAGCGCGCGGGCCACGAGCTCCTTTCCGCTCCCCGTCTCCCCGAGGATGAGAACGGGAACCCTGAGGGGCGCGACGCGGGCGACCGCCTTGTAAACCTCGACGATGGCCGGATGCGATCCAACGATCAGACTCTTCGGCCCTTCCGTGACCGCTGACACCGAAGGTCGGCGTTCGAGTGCGGCCCGGACACGCTCCAGAAGGACCGCGAGGTCGAACGGCTTGGCGAGATAGTCGAAGACCCCGGCCCCCGCCGCGCGCGCCGCGGTCTCGACGGATCCCCGCGCTGTCATCAGGAGGATCGCGGGCGACGGATCGAGAGAGCGAAGTTCGTCGACGAAGTCGAGCCCGTTCTCTTCCGGAAGGTAGAGATCGCAGAGAACAACGTCCGGAGTTTCACGAAGCACCGCACGGCGAGCCTCGCCGAGGTTTCCCGCACGAACCGCCCGGAAGCCCGCCTTCTCCAGAACCATCGCCGCCATCTCGCGGATCGTCGCGTCGTCGTCCACGACGAGGACGAGGGCGTTCAATTCGCCGCTTCCTGCTGAGACGAAGCGGGGATTTGGACCCGGAAGATGGCCCCCGATGGGCTCGCATCCGCGACGCTCACGTGGCCCCCGTGCCGGATGACGGCCTCCCTCACGAAGGCCAGACCGAGGCCGAATCCCGGCGCCTCGTCGCCCGCTCTACCGCGAACAAGCGGCCGGAAGATCCGCTCCCTCTCCGATTCGGACACTCCCCGGCCGCGATCCTCGACTTCGAGGATGGCGTCGCCGGCGCTCTTCAGGAGCCTCACGTACACCGGCCCATCCTCCGGGCTGAATTTCAACGCGTTCCCGACGAGGTTGTCCATGATTCGATTGAGAAGCGACGCGTCCCCACGAAGGTGCACTCCTTTCTCGATTTCCGCAGACAAGCGACGCTGCCCGCCATCGAGGACGCGTACCCGGTCCTCGACGAGCGCCGAGAGATCGACGACCGCCTCGGCCTTTCCGGGTGGCTCGAGTCGGAGGCGCTCGAGGTCCAGCAGACCTTCCACCATTTCGGAGAGCCGGTTCGACTCCGAGGCGACGAGCCCCGCGACGCGCTGCCGTTCGGCCGCCGTGAGATCGAATTCCGCAAGGAGCTGCGAGAGTCCGCGCAGCGAGGTGAGCGGCGTCTTCAGCTCGTGCGCCACGGCGCGGCGCGCCGCGCCTTCCTCCGCGAGGCTCTCGGACGCGCGTCGCAGCGACGCATCGGCCCTGCGGCGCGCCAGGAACTCGGACGCGACAATGGCAACCATGCTGGCGAGGGAGATGGTGATCGCCGGAACTTCGAGCCGGAAGAGGGAAAGCGCCAGCGCCTCGAGGCTGGCCGGTGCCATGAGAGCTGCGGCGATCGCGAGACTCGCGGGGACGCGACGGGATCTTCGGACGAGGACCGCGATCAAAACGAGCAGTGCCGCCAGCGCCCCTGCCGCGAACGGCGGCGGGCGCGTGAGCTCGTTCCCCGACGCGAGGCTCTCGACAGCCGAGGCCTGGATCAGGACACCGGCGTCCGTCTGCTTGCGGGGCGTGGTCGGAGCCACAAATTCGTCGCCGAGGCCCGCCGCGACAAGCCCAACGAGGACGATGCGGCCCTTGAGAAGCGTTGAAGGACCGTTCCTCAGGAGGCCACACGCCGAGACGGTGGGAATGGTCCGGGGTGTGGAGCGGAAGTCGGGACGCAGGACCCTGCCCACCGGAATCGCCCGGGAGCCTCCCGCAGGAAACGCCGCCGCCCACGCAAGCGCCGGCAGAGCCCGCCCTTCGGCCTGCGCCGTTGCCGGAAGGGTTCGAACGACGCCGTCCACATCGAGAAGAAACCCGGTGTGAGCTTCGCGAGTCGCGGCGCGCAGCGTGGGCGCGGGCAGGAGCCAGCCTTCGCTCCGAAGACCCGCGGCGAGAGTCGTCGGACCGGCTCGCAGCTCGGCCGCCAGCTCCTCGTCCCCAGGACGCGGCTCGGGAAGCAGCACGTCGAGGGCAACACCATTGGCCCCTGCTTCTCGTATGCGACGCACGAGACTGGCGAGCACCGTGCGAGACCACGGCCACGCTCCGCATTCTCTGAGAGACGCCTCGTCGACGACGACCGCTGCGACGTGCGTCGCGGGACGCGCGGGCAGCGCCCGGAGGAACGCGTCTCGAAGAGTCAGGTCGGCCCACGCCCCGACCGGCGACGCGGCCAGGACCGTGGCCCCGGCGAACGCCGCGACCGGCAACCAGAATCGCTCGCCGCCGGCCGAAAGGCGCATCGATCAGTCCCGGATGCTCTCTCGAACGGAATCCGGAGGCAGCGTGAACGGAAGCATGAGAAGCCTCGCAACTCCGAGCGATTGAGAATCACGGAGTGACTCCACGCCGAACGACGGCGTCGGGTCGGGCGGGTGTCGTCGAAGTGTTCCGAGGAGCCAGTCCCAAACGGTCAGGATCGTTCCGTAGTTGGAGTTCGTGTCCTCTCTCGTCGGAGTGTGGTGAATCCGGTGCATCGCTGGAGGCACGAGGATCCGCCAGAGACCCGATTCGAGGCGGCCGGGGATCCGGATGTTGGCGTGCTGGAACTGCGCGCAGGCCAGCATCACGGCCTCGAAGATGACGAACCCCTGTGGAGAGATGCCGACGACGACGACCACTCCGATCTTGAGGATCGAAGACGCGAGAACCTCTCCGGTATGGAATCGGGAGGCCGACGAGACGTCGAGGTCGAGGTCGGAGTGATGCACGACATGGAGTCGCCAGAGAAGCGGCACGACGTGGTAGGCGCGATGAAGCAGATACGTAACCAGGTCGAGGAGGACGACCTCGAGTGGGATGCGCGTCCAGATGTTCAGGTCTAGCCGCCGAAGGAGCCCGAGATGGGCTGCAAACTCGTTGTGCGCCGAAAGCGCGTAGCAGGACGCGCACGCGAGGGACACGATGATCCCGTTGGCGGCGCCAAATCCGAGGTTGATCAGCCATCGTGCGCGCAGCGGTGCAGTCGGGGGATGGTGCGGTGCGGCAAGCTCGACTCCTCGGAGACCAAGAAGCCCGAGCGCGAACGCGCCGAGACGCAGGAACGAGCCCGTCATGCCGTCCGCCTACTCTGCGTCCTCATGTTCGCTCATCAGAACACGAGAACTTAGAAGGGACATCCCTCGGCTCCGAAAGAGAGCCGACTTCGCGAAAGAGCGACAGGTTCTTTGGCGTCGATGGCCCACCTCATGAAGGGGTCGGCCCGGCGTTCCGCCGGCCGAACAGGCTGTAGATCGTCGGAAGGATGAAGAGCGTCAGGATCGTCGAGGTGATGAGGCCGCCGATGACGACGGTGGCGAGCGGCCGCTGGACCTCGGCCCCCGACCCGGTCGAGAGCGCCATCGGCACGAACCCCAGCGACGCGACGAGGGCCGTCATGAGGACGGGGCGAAGGCGCAGGCCGCACGCCTTTCGAAGGACGTCCGCGATGCCCAGGTCCGACCGTGCCTCGAGGTCGCGGATCTGCGTCATCAGGACGACGCCGTTCAGAACGGCGACGCCGAAGAGCGCGATGAACCCCACTGCCGCGGCGATCGAAAAGGGAAGCCCCCGGAGTGCGAGCGCGATGACGCCGCCCGTGGCGGCCAGAGGGACGTTGAGGTAAATGAGTGCCGCGGGTTTCAGCGCTCCGAATGCGAAGTAGAGCATCGCGAAGATGAGGGCGAGGGCGAGCGGCACGACGACCGCGAGCCGCCGCGACGCTCCCTGAAGGTTCTCGAACTGGCCCCCCCAGCGGATGTAGTACCCGTCTGGGAGCTTTACGTCCCGCCCGAGCTTCGCCTGCGCCTCCGCCACGAAGGACGCGACGTCGCGGCCGCGGACATTCACCTCGACGACGATGCGCCGCTTGACGGCCTCGCGAGAGATCTGGGACGGCCCGGTGTCGAGGACAATCTCGGCGAGCTGCCCGAGTGGGATGAGCGCGCCGCCCGGTGCCGCCACGGGCACGTTGCCAAGACCCTCGATCGTCCGAGCTGTCTCGTCGTCGAAGCGGACGGCAAGCGAGAACCGGCGCTGGCCCTCGAAGACCGTCCCGACGACCTTTCCCGCCCGCGCCGCCTCGACCGTATCGAGGACGTCGCCGACCGAGATGCCGTAGCGGGCACAGCGATCGCGGTCGATTTTCACGCGAAGTACCGGGAGTCCGGCCGTCTGCTCAACTTTCACGTCGGCAGCGCCCGGCACGGCCGCCACGACCCGCGAGATCTCCTCGCCCTTCTGGCGCAGTGTCTCGAGGTCGTCCCCGAAGAGCTTGACACCCACGTCGGACCTCACCCCCGCGATCAGCTCGTTGAAGCGCATCTCGATGGGTTGGGTGAACGAGAAGCCGACACCCGGGACGGACTCGTCGAGCGCGCGCTCGATCTTCTCGACGAGCTCGCCTTTCGTCCGGGCCGACGTCCACTCGCCCTTCGGCTTCAGGATCACGAAGACGTCGCCCAGCTCGATCCCCATGACGTCCGTGGCGAGCTCCGGGCTGCCCGACCGGCTCACGACGGTGATGACCTCCGGAAACCTCTTCAGGACCCGCTCGATCCGCCCGGTGCTGGCCGCCACCTCCGAAATCCCGACGGAGGCTGGACGGATGGCGCTGATCGAGAGGTCGCCCTCGTCGAGGCGCGGGAGGAACTCGCCGCCGAGCCGCGAGGCGATGACGGCACCCAGGGCGACGGCGAGGACCGCGGCGAGGATGACGGGGACCCGCCGCGCGAGGCAGACGTCCAGACCGCGAAGGTAGAGGCTCCGCAGCGTCCCGACGAAGCGCGGTTCGTGATCGTGCCCCGTCTTCCTGAGGAACATCGACGCGAGGACCGGTGTGAGCGTCAGCGTCAAGAGGAGTGAGCCGGCGAGGGCGAAGACGACGGTCCACGCCATCGGCTTGAACATCTTCCCCTCGATGCCGCCGAGACTCAGGATGGGGAGGTAGACGAGGGCGATGATGCCGATGCCGAAAGTAATCGGCCGGGCCACCTCGTGGGCGGCCTCGGCCGTGAGCTGGCGCACCGTCTTTTCCCGGCCTTCGGGCTCGGAGAGCCGCCGAACGACGTTCTCCACGAGGACGACGGCGCCGTCCACGATCAGGCCGAAGTCGATCGCGCCGAGGCTCATCAGGTTCGCCGAGATCCGCGTTCCGACCATTCCCGTGAAGGCGAAAAGCATCGAGAGCGGGATCGCGGAGGCGACGATGAGGCCAGCCCGCACGTTTCCGAGGAACGCGAAGAGCACGGCGATGACGAGAATGCTTCCCTCGAGGAGGTTCGTCTCGACCGTGCGGATCACACGGCGGACGAAGGTGGCGCGGTCGTAGTAGGGGACGATCCGTATGCCCTTGGGAAGCGTCGGCTGCAGCTCCTCGACGGCCTTGCGAGCGCGCGTCGCGACCTGGAGAGCGTTCTCCCCCGCCAGCATCTGGACGAGGCCGATCACGGTCTCGCCGTGCCCGTCCGCCGTCGCGACGCCGATGCGGAGCATCGACCCCTCGCGCACCTGCGCGATGCTGGCGACCGTCACGGGCGTCCCCTCGGGAGTGGCCTTCAGGACGATCTTCTCGATGTCGGCGAGGGAGCCGACGAGGCCTTCTCCCCGGACGATGTATTGCTCGCGGTTGTGCTCGATGTAGCCGCCGCCGGCGTTCGCGTTGCCTCGCGCGACCGCCTCGAAGACCTCCTTCAGGGAGAGGCCGTAGGCCCGAAGCCTCGCGGGATCGATGACGACCTGGTACTGCTTCGGAAGACCTCCCCAGGTGTTGACCTCCGTGACGCCCGGCACCGCCCGCAACCGTGGCGCGATCATCCAATCCAGGATCGTCCGGCGCTCCATCGCGGAGACCCCGTCGCCCTCGACTGTGAACTGGAACACGTCGCCGAGACCCGTCGTGACGGGGCCCATCTCGGGGTTTCCCTGGCCCTGCGGAATGGCTTCTCGGGCCTGGACGAGTCGCTCGGCCACGAGCTGGCGGGCGAAATAGACGTCGACGCCGTCCTCGAAGACGATCGTCACGGCCGAGAGGCCGTACCGGGAGATCGATCGGATCTCGCGGAGTCTCGGGAGGCCGTTCATCGCCGCCTCGACCGGGTACGTCACGAACTGTTCCATCTCGACCGGGCCCAGGGCGGGCGCCTTCGTCAGGACCTGCACCTGGACGTTCGTGATGTCCGGGACGGCGTCGATCGGGAGCTGCGTGAGGGCGTAGCCCCCGCCGGCTATGAGGAGGACGGCGGCGAGGAGGACGAGCGGACGGTTCTCGAGGCTGAAGTCGACGAGGCGCCTGAGCATCTCAGTCCTTCTCCGTGAGCGTGGCTTTCGCAAACTCGGACTTCAGGACGAAGCTCCCTTCCGTGACGACGACGTCCCCCGGCTTCACGCCCGACAGCACTTCGGTGAACCCCTCGAACGTGTGCCCGGTCTCGACGAGCCGCCGGACGAAGAGGCCGGGCTGCGTCTGGACGAACACGTTTGCCCGCCCCTCGAGCGTCTGGAGCGCCGCCTGGGGAACCGCCACGATGGGGTGGGTCTCGCTCTGCGGCCGGGGCACCTCGACCTGCGCCTTGACGAAGAGCCCCGGGCGCAGCTTCCCCGCGCGGTTGTCTACGGTCGCCCGGATGCGCGCGCTCCGCGTCTGGGGGTCGAGGACGCTTCCGAGAAAGTCGACCCGGCCGTGGAACGACTCCTGAGGATATGCGTCGGTGCGAAGCGTGACGGCGAGGCCTTCGTGGAGAAGGGCGAGGTCCTTCTCGTACGCGTTCAGGAAGACCCAGACGGACCCGAGATCGGCGATCGTCATGAGCGGCTGCAGAGCTTCGAAGAGCGCACCCGGCGTCACCTTCCGGTCGATGACCCGGCCGGCGAAAGGCGCGCGCAGCGTCAGCGTCGCGCCATCGAGGGAAGAGGCGCCCTGGTTGTCGGCAGCGGCCCGAAGCCGCCTGATCGCGTCCTCGCTGTCTCCGTAGAGGTGGAGCGTCCTCTCGGCGGAGGCGACGGCGGCCTTCTTGGCGAGGTAGTCGCCCTCACGCGACTGGAACTCCCCCGCACTGATGGCGTTCGCATCCACGAGCTTTCGCGCGCGCTCGTAAGCGCGGGCCGCGACGTTGAAGATGGACAGCTCCTTCACGAGCTCCTCGCGCGTCCGGCCGAGGTCCACGCTCTCGATCACGAGGAGCGGGTCACCCGCCTTGACCCGGGAACCGAGATCCACGGGGATCGAGGCCACCCGCCCCTTGACGTTCGCCGCCACCTGCAGGAGCCGGTTCTCGTCGTACCCGACACTGCCGTTGAGAACGAGGATGTGGGCGAGGTCGACGACCTGCACCTTCCACGTGGCGATGCCGGCCTCGGCGATCGCGGCGGGCGTGAGCCGGACCTCGTGGGGCACCTCCGGCTCGTGAGACGCCTCGGATCCCTTCTTCTGGGAGTCGGCCGGCGGGGCGTCCGGTGTCTTCCGCCTGGAACACCCGCCGAGCGCGATCACGACGCAGAGGATCGCGGTGGAGAGCCGGTAAGGCGTATGCGTGTTCATTCGTTTCTCCCTGTGATGTCTCCAGGACCGAGGAGGCGCTGCAGCTCGGAAAGCGCGACGGCCAGCTCGAAGCGTGCCCGGATTTCCTCCCGGCGGGCGTCACGTGCCGTCCGTTGGGCGTCGAGAAGGTCGAGGAGGGATGTCTCGCCCTCGTCGAAGAGGAGCCGTGCGAGGCGGAGGCTCTCCGCCGCGGAGGGGACGAGCTCGTTCATGAGGATCGCGGCCTGGGCGGCGGACGTGTCCACGTCCCGTCGCCGTGCCTCGATCACGGTGAGGAGCGTCAGGCGGATGCGATCGACGTCGGCCGTGCGGAGCATCGACTCGGCGCCGGCTCGGGCGATATCGCCGCGACGCGCGTTCCAGAGGGGCAGCACGATGCCGAGAGAGGCACCGAACGCTTCACGATCCACCTCCTTCTGGCGAAAAAGTGAGAAGCCGAGGTCCGGGACGCGCGACCGGCGCGCGCTCTTGAGGAGCGAGGCGGCTCGCGCCGCCTCCGCCCGGGCGCGAAGCGCCTCGGGGCTCCGCTCGAGCCGGTCCGGCGTCGCCTCCCGGAGAACACGCATCGCGTCGAGCGGCCGGGAGAGCTCTCCACTGAGGAGGAGCGGCTGCGAAAGCGGACTTGCCGCGAGCGTCCGGAGGGTGGCCTCCGCGGCGTCCGCTTCGCGTTCGGCGCCGCGCAGCTCGCGTTGCTGCTTCAGCCACTCGACCCGCGCCTTGATCCGGTCGACCTCCCGTGTCTCGCCGAGCGAAGCCCTGCGCGTGACGAGGTCGAGGAGCGAGCGCGCGTCCGCCTCCGTCAAGCTCGCCACCTCGACCAACGCCCGGGCCTCGACGAGCCGGTAGAACGCGAGGCGCGCGTCCATCGAGAGACTCCAGCGAGCCGCGGACGCCTCGGCACGACGGGCCTGGGCGGCGTGGTCTGCCGCGTCGATGGTGGCGGCACGCGCGGGAAACCACGGGATCACCTGCGAGAGCGTGAAGCCGGTCTCCGTGCCGCGCTCCGAGGAGTCCGCGGTGGAGCGGCCTCGGCCGACGCTCACCTCGAGCGTCGGATCCGGCAGCAGACGCGCCCCGAGCTTTTCAGCCGTGGCGCTCTCATCGAGCGCTCGGGCCGCCTGCATGGCCGGGTGCGAACGCAGGACGATCTCGACATAGGTTTCGATCCGGAGCGGTTCGTCCGCGCGAAGCGCGGAGGCTCCGCCGAGAACAGCAGCCATCAGCAATCGACGCGAGCAGCCGGGTATCGGCATTCCTATCCTCCCGAGAGTTCGTTGAAGAACGACGGGCACAGAGAGGGCTTCGAGGGACGACGCGCGCTGCGCCGCCGTCCGCTACGGCCGCTTCTTCTGTGCCGTTTCTAAGCGACGAACCGCTTCGGGACGTGCAGGATGTCCGACAGGTACAAGTCGCCGGTGGCTGGGGCTGCTTCGACCAGGTCGTGGCTCTTCGAGGCCGCCGGTGCCGACAGGCGGGTCACACGGGGAGAGATGGGGCTTGCGTGGGACCCGCACGCGCAGGTCGCGCAGATCGGAGAGCAATGTCCGGGGGTCACGTCGTCCGCGCACTTCTCCAGGCAGCTGGCGCCCACGATCAGGGAGCCAAGATTCGACTCCTGAAACAGAACAAAGGCGCAGAGGACAACGAGAAGCCTTCGCAACACGCGACGGAGCTTACAGGATCTGTTACTTCTCCTTCTCTGCGAGCGGCCGAAGAGCGTCGGCTTTCAGCCACATCGTTCCCTTTTCCTCCCGCACAGTCCCCGTGATCTCGACGCGCTTCGCGATGTAGCCCAGCCAACCCGAGCCCTCGCGCTTGAAGGCCCCGTCCTCCAAAAGATAGAGGCGCACCGTTCCTTTATCCTCGACAGCGAGCGCCGCCGGCACCGCGTCCTTCGCGCAGAGCCGCGCGCACTTCAGATCCGCCGGCGTCCCATAGGCCGTCGTCTTGCGGTCGGCCTCGCTCCAGCAGTTCGAACAGACGACCTGGCCGCGCAACGTCACGCGGGCGGGAAGGGCCTGACCCGGTGGTGTGGCGGACGCGACGTTGAAGACGCCCGCGGCGAGGAAGACCGCCAGCAGACATGGAGCAGCTCTTCTCGACATGGACTTTCTCCTTCGATTCGGGATGATGCGTCCTCTGACGTGCCCCTGGGAAGGTCTCGCCCGCGCCCCCGCGGAATTCGACGCGGTCGCGTTGTACTTCCTATCCGAGTACTACCGGCAGTTTCGCGTACTGCGCTACGAGGGGGAACGGGCGTGATCCCTCATCGACGCGTTCCGAACGACCGCGAACACAATAGCCGGAATCAAGATCCATTGAGCGATCGGAAGAAGACCGACGCCCATGACCAACGGCATTCGAGGCTCGTACCCCCACCGGCCTGTCGCGACGGCGTACTTCTCGAGCGCAACCGTGACCGCGAGCCCGACGGCGAGGTACACGAAGAAGGGGATGAGCGGCCGACGGGAGCCGACCCACCGCGAGTCGCGGGCGAGGAGTGCCGCGACGCCGAAGGCAACGGAAGTGATCGCCAGGTCGCCAAGCGCCGCCCGGAAGCATCGCAGGGTCGCGGCCCAGAATGGCATCGCGCTCATTCCCACGAAGGCACCGCCCTGCGCCATCTCCCAGCCGAAATTGAGGACGACGACGAATCCTCCGAAGTCGAAGAGACGTCGCAACATTGTTTTGCGCCTCCCTTTCCGCGGCCTGCATATCCTTTCAGAAGGTAATCCACACGAGCCGGCGAACTCCGGCCTGTCCGTGAATCGTCAGGCGCCCCATCGCCAGTCGCGGATCTCGGGCAGATCCTCGCCGAATGTGTCGATGTATTGCTTATGCTCGACGAGCTTTTTCTGAAGCTGCTGCGTCAGATGAGCCCCCTCGGCATCCGTCTGCGGCAGGCGAGCGACCACGTCTATCGCCAAGTGGAACCGGTCCAGATCGTTCAGCACCGTCATGTCGAAAGGCGTGGTGATGGTGCCCTCTTCCTTGTAGCCGCGAACGTGGATGTTCGCGTGGTTGGTGCGGCGGTAGGTCAGCCGGTGGATCAACCACGGGTAACCATGGAAAGCGAAGATGACGGGCTTGTCCCTGGTGAAAAGCTCGTCGAAATCCGCGTCGCTCAAGCCGTGCGGGTGCTCGGTCTGCGGCTGCAGCTTCATGAGGTCGATGACGTTGACCACCCGGATTTTCAGGGCGGGCAGATGCTCGCGCAGGATCGATACGGCGGCGAGCGTCTCCATCGTAGGCACGTCGCCACAGCAGGCCATGACCACGTCGGGCGCAACGCCCTGGTCGTTGCCGGCCCACTGCCAGATGCCGATGCCCGCGATGCAGTGCTCGACGGCGGCGTCCATCGTCAGCCATTGCGGCGCCGGGTGCTTGCCCGCAATCACGACGTTGACGTAATGGCGGCTGCGCAGGCAGTGGTCCATCACCGACAACAGGCAGTTTGCATCCGGCGGCAGGTACACCCGCACGATCTCGGCCTTCTTGTTCATGACGATGTCGATGAAGCCGGGATCCTGGTGGGTGAATCCGTTGTGATCCTGACGCCAGACATGCGAAGCCAGCAGGTAGTTCAGCGAGGCGATCTTGCGCCGCCACGGCAGGTGCGAGGTGACCTTCAGCCACTTGGCATGCTGGTTGAACATGGAATCCACGATGTGGATGAACGCTTCGTAGCTGTTGAAGAGTCCGTGCCGCCCGGTGAGCAGGTAACCCTCGAGCCAGCCCTCGCATTGGTGCTCGCTGAGCATTTCCATCACGCGCCCAGTGGGCGCGAGGAATTCGTCGTTCGGTGCCGTCGCTGCGTTCCATTGGCGGTTGGTGACTTCAAAGAGAGCTTCCAGTCCGTTGGAGAGCGTTTCGTCCGGGCCGAAGACCCGGAAATTCCGCTGCTCACTGTTGAGCTTCACCACATCGCGCAGGAAACGCCCGAGCACGTGCGTATCGCCGATGCCCGGCACCCCCGGCGAAGCGACGTCGACCGCGTAGTCGCGAAACTCGGGCATCCGCAGGTCGCGGAGCAGAATGCCGCCGTTGGCGTGGGGATTCGCGCCCATGCGTCGCTGACCTTCGGGCGCAAGGTCGGCCAGCTCCGGCTTCAGCCGGCCCCGCTCATCGAAGATCTCTTCCGGCCTGTAGCTTCTCAGCCAGTCTTCCAGCAGCTTGAGCTCTTCAGGACTGGTCGCCGGGCGGCGGAGCGGAACCTGGTGCGAACGGAAGGACCCTTCCACCTGCAGGCCATCCACCACCTTCGGCCCCGTCCAGCCCTTTGGTGAATTCAAGACGATCATCGGCCAGCGTGGCCGCGCGAGGATGCCGCGGACGCGGGCGTCCTGCTGGATTTTCTTGATCCGCTCCACCGCCGTGTCGAGCGCGGCGGCCATGGCCTGATGCATCGGCCCTGGGTCGTGCCCCTCGACGTAGATGGGTGCCCACCCGTAGCCGCGGAGTAATTGTTCCAGCTCCTCACGGGTGATGCGGGCAAGGACGCTCGGGCTCGCGATCTTGTAGCCGTTGAGATGCAGGATCGGCAGCACCGCGCCGTCGGTGGCGGGATCCAGGAACTTGTTCGAATGCCACGCGGTCGCCAGCGGTCCCGTCTCCGCCTCGCCATCGCCGACGACGCAGGCGACGACGAGATCGGGATTGTCGAACACCGCCCCGAACGAATGGCTGAGCGAATAACCCAGCTCGCCGCCCTCGTGGATCGAGCCCGGGCACTCCGGAGACGCGTGACTCGGTATTCCTCCGGGAAACGAGAACTGCCTGAAGAGCTTCTGCAGCCCCGCTTCATCCAGGCTGATATCTGGATAGACCTCGCTGTAAGAGCCTTCGAGGTACGTGTTGCTCACGACAACCGGGCCGCCGTGACCAGGGCCGGAGACGTAAATCATGTCGAGGTCGTATTTCCTGATGACACGATTCAAGTGCACGTAAATAAAGTTCTGTCCGGGAGTCGTGCCCCAATGACCCAGGAGCATGTGCTTCACATCCGCCGGCGTCAGCGGCCGCTTCAGCAGCGGATTGTCGTAAAGATAGATCTGGCCCACCGAAAGATAGTTCGCCGCCCGCCAGTAGGCGTCCATTCTGTGGAGCAGTTCCGGCGTAAGCGTGCTGGAATCCATTGTTCACCTCTACCGACTGGAGCCGAGATCGACGACCCGGATAACCGACCTTGCGATCATGAGCTCCTCGTCGGTCGGGATGACCCGAACCTTGACGCGACCGGCGTCGGGCGACACCAGCGGTGCGTTCTTCTCATTGCGCTCCTCGCTTAGTTCAACACCTAGAAATTCAAGGCCGTGACAGATGCGTTCCCGAATGAGCGGAGAGTTTTCGCCGATGCCGCCTGCAAAGACGAGGGTGTCGAGCCCGCTCAACGCCGCCGCGTAGGCGCCAATCCACTTCTTGACCTGGTAGCAGAAGAGAGCCACGGCCTCCGCTGCCCGCACGTCGCCGGCTTCCCGAGCGAGCAAGTCGCGCACGTCCCCACTGATCTCCGACACGCCGAGCAGCCCGGACTCGCGGTTGACCATCTTGTAAAACTGCGCCGGACTTACCTGCTCGGTCCGCGACAAATAGGGCGCCAGGCCAGGGTCCAGATCGCCAGAACGGGTGCTCATCACCAGTCCCGCGGTCGGAGTGAACCCCATACTGGTGTCGATGCTCTTTCCGTCTCGCACGGCGGCCAGGCTTGCGCCGTTGCCAAGATGCGCGAGGATCACGCGGCCGCCCGCTGGCCCCGGCCCGTCGAGCCGCGCGAGCTCTTCCATCAGGTACGCATAGGAGAGGCCGTGGAAGCCGTAGCGCTCCACGCCCTTCGCCTCGTAGCGCCTCGGGATGGAAAGCAGCCTTGCCACACGGGGCATGGTGCGGTGGAATGCCGTATCGAAACAGGCCACCTGGGGCAGCTTTGGATGGCGCTTTTGGAACGCCTCTATCAACCCGATCTCGAGAGGCAGATGCTCCGGGTCGTACGGCGTGATGCCGTGCAGCTCATCGAGGAGCTGCGGCGTGATCCGCTCCGGCTCCGAATGCTTCATGCCGTGTACCACGCGGTGCCCGGCCGCCTTGACCGCGGAGGAGAGGCGCGCTTCTTCGAGCCAGTCGATCAGCGCGCTCGCGGCGCCGCGATGGTCGCGGGCTTCGATCCCACGACCCTCCGCTCGTATGCCGGTCGAGTCGTCGACGGTGAGCTTCGTGCCTGGAACACCGATGCGCTCGATCCTCCCGCGGACGCGTCGCCGAAGCGGTTCGGTGAGATCGTAAAGCGCGAACTTGATGCTCGACGAACCCGCGTTGAGCGCCAGCACACACTCTGAATCTCGAGGCGGGCCGGCATCGCTCGGCGATGTCACGGGATGCGTCTCGTTCACGCGCCCGCCAGCTTCGTGCGCTTCAGCATCAGCGCGTTGGCGGCCACGATGAGCGTGCTGCCGGACATCGAGAGCGCGGCGACCTCGGGACTCAGCACGAACGGGTACAGGACGCCCGCGGCGAGCGGGAACGCGATCACGTTGTAGCCCACCGCCCACCAGAGATTCTGGTGCATCTTTCGAAGCGTGGCGTGCGACAGCGCGATCGCGGCAACAATGTCGTAGGGGTCGCTCTTCATCAGGACGACATCGGCGCTTTCCATCGCGACGTCGGTGCCGGCGCCGATGGCGAATCCCACGTTCGCCTGGGTCAGTGCGGGCGCGTCGTTGACCCCATCGCCCACCATTCCGACCCTCTTCCCCGTCGCCTGCAGCTCCTTCACCTTCTCGGCCTTCTGACCGGGCAGCACGTCGGCCAGCACGCTATCGATGCCGAGATCCGCGGCGATGCGCCTGGCAGTGGCCGCGTTGTCGCCAGTCAGCATCACGACTTCGATGCCACCTTCGCGAAGCTTGGCTACCGCTGCCTTCGACGTCGGCCTGATCGCGTCGGCGATGGCGATGAGACCGATCACCTGACCGGCCTGAGACACATGGACCACGGTGCGACCATCCCCCTGCAAGCGGGTTGCCTCGGCGTCCAGGCGACCGAGCGCGAGCTTTTGCGTATCCATCAGAAGCCGGTTGCCGAGGAACACCGTCCCAGCAGCGGTCTCGGCGCGCGCGCCCATCCCGTCGAGGCTTTCGAATCCCGTCGGGGCCGCGACGGTGAGGTTCGCCGCCCGGCGCAGGATTGCCTGGGCCAGCGGATGGTCGGACCCCTGCTCGACGGCAGCGGCGGCGGTCAGAACCACGTCTTCGGTGACCCCGTCCGCCATCACGATCTCAACGACCTCCGGCTGGCCGACGGTGAGCGTACCGGTCTTGTCGAAGACGATGACGTTGAGCTTGGTGGCGTCCTCGAGCGCCGAGGCGTTCTTGAACAGGATTCCGTTCCGTGCCCCCAGGCCGGTGCTCACCATGACCGCCATCGGGGTCGCGAGGCCCAACGCGTCGGGGCACGCGATCACGAAGACCGTGATGGTCATCGTCACCGCGAACAGCAGCGGTTGCCCGATCCACCAGAACCACACGGCAAAAGTCGCGAGACCGATGACGATCGCGGCAACCACCAGCCATTGCGCGGCCTTGTCCGCCAGGAGCTGCGCCGGAGCCTTCGAGTTCTGCGCCTCCTGCACCAGTTTCACGATCTGCGCCAGCGCCGAGTCAGCCCCGACCTTCGTCGCTCTGTATTGAAAGCTGCCGCTCTTGTTGATCGTCGCGCCGATCACCGTGGCGCCCGGCCCCTTCTGGACCGGCATCGACTCGCCGGTGAGCATAGACTCGTCTACCAGTGATTCACCCGTCTCCACGGTGCCGTCGACAGGGATCTTCCCGCCCGGCCGGATCACGAGAATCTCGCCCGCCAACACCTCCGCCGTCGGTACCTCAACCTCGGCGCCGTTGCGGATGACCGAGGCCATCGCCGGAGTGAGATTCATCAGCGCCTTGATGGCGGACGAGGCGCCGGCACGGGCACGCATCTCCAGCCAGTGGCCGAGCAGGATGAAGACAAGCAGGACGGACGCGGCTTCGAAGAACTGCCCGCCCGCCTTGAAGAAGAAGGTGCTGCCTACACTGAAGAGATACCCGGTGCCCACGCTCAACACGACCAGCACTGCCATGCTCAGGGTGCCCGTCCTGAGCGCGCGCCAGGCGGAGACGAAAAACGGCCAGCTCGGATAGAGAATCGCGGCGCTTGCCAGAAAGAACAGCCACAGGTTGAGCTCGAGCCCGAACGGCGGAGCCGGCGGCTCGAAGAAGCTTCCCATCGGCGCATAGAGAAAGATCGGCACGGTGAAGAGAAGGCAGATCCAGAAACGGTTGCGCATGTCGCGGACCATCGCGGCAAGGTCATCGCCTCCGTGGCCCATCTCATGCGCCATTTCCGCGGGCATTGCGGCCGGCGCACCGGGTGGAGGTTTCGATGCAGGGGCGACGGGTATGGCCGGCGGCGCGTCGGGGTTCACTTTGTCCTTCTGTCCGTCGCCGGCAGGAGCAGCGGGTGGGGGAACCGGTGCGGGGGCGGCAGCCACGCCGGCCGATGTGGGTTTCGGAGCTGCGGCTGCGGGCGCGGAAGGCTGAGCGCTCGGCGCGGCGTGGCCCTCGTGACCGGCGGCCGCAGGAGTGGCCGATTCGGAAGGGGCGGCGGGGACGACGGGTGAGGGCTTCGGCGCAGCGGATTGGCCCGCAGCCTGATGCCCGCGTTGATGCACGATCGCCTTGATATCGGCCACGTGGAGTCGGGTTTCGTCGTAGCGCACCGTAACGCTTCCCGCAGCGTAGTTCGCCGTCGCGCTTTCGACTCCTGGTACCTCTCGAATCCGCTTTTCTACTTCTTCCACGGCCAGAACCGACAGCATTTCGCGTACTTCAATGACGCTCGTTCTCATGAAATCTCCTCCGTCTTCAACACATTCAACGGTCGCGAGTGGTTAGCATTCGGTTGTAAAGGCCGGCGCAGACCCAGGCAAAAAGGCCGCTTCCCACGCTCCAGACGAGGAGACCAACGATAAATCCTCCCCACGTAACGCCCCAGACGGGCCCCCCGGAAGCCACGTGAAAGAGGCTCCGCGTCATGCCGAGCGAGGGTTCCGGCGCAACGGCGACAAGAATCGAACAGAGCGTCCAGAGAATGGCGGAACCGGCGCCGATGGCGAGGCCTAAGCGGGATGCTTCAAGTTTCATCGCTGTCTCCTTTTTTTTGCGGACAAAAGGGGGGGGCCGCGTTATTCAGGGTCACGGGACGTCGTTCGCTCATGGCGACGAAGGAATCAGAGCGCCGCTCGCCTCAGCCGCAAGGCGTTCGCGATGACGGAGACCGAGCTCAGGCTCATCGCGGCGCTCGCGATGATCGGAGAGAGGAGGAGGCCGAAGAACGGGTAGAGAACCCCCGCTGCCAGGGGGACCCCGAGCAAGTTGTAGACGAACGCGAAGAAGAGGTTCTGCCGGATGTTCCGGATGGTGGCGCGACTCAGATGCCTCGCGCGTAGGAGGCCGGCGAGATCGCCCCCGACGAGCGTGATCCCCGCTCCCTGGATGGCCACGTCGCTACCGGTCCCCATTGCGATGCCCACGTCGGCCTCGGCCAGCGCGGGCGCGTCATTGATGCCATCTCCCACCATCGCCACGATCCGGCCCTGAGCCTTGAGACGGGCCACGGCCTGCGACTTCTGCTCCGGCCGCACTTCGGCCTCCACTCCGTCCAGCCCCAGCCGGTTCGCGACGGCCTCGGCAGTGGTCCGGCTGTCACCCGTGAGCATGAGGATCCGGAGACCATCCGCCTTCAATTTCGAGATGGCGCCGGCCGCCGAAGAACGGATCGGATCCGCGATGCCGAGGATGCCCGTCAGACGGCTGTCCGCCGCGACGAAGACCGCCGTCTGGCCGTCCTTCCGAAACGCTTCCGCCCTTGCGGCGAGTGGCTCCGGATCGGCGCCCTCGGAACGGACAAACGCGAGGTTTCCGATCGCCACGACGCGCCCGCTCACACGACCCTTCACGCCTTCTCCGGGCATGGCGGCGCCCTCCGAAGCCTCACCGGGAATCACACCGCGTGCCTGGGCGCCAGCCAAGATGGCCGCGGCGAGGGGATGCTCGCTCACTCTTTCGAGACTCGCGGCAAGAAACAGGAGCTCCTTCTCGGAGACGCCTTCCGCCGGCACGACCGAGATCAGCTGCGGCTTCCCTTCCGTCAGCGTGCCGGTCTTGTCCACGAGGAGGGTATCCACCTTCTCGAAGCGCTCGAGCGCGCCGGCATCCTTGAAGAGAACGCCCACCGACGCGCCGCGTCCCATCGCGACCATGACCGACATCGGTGTCGCGAGGCCAAGCGCGCAGGGGCAGGCGATGATGAGAACGGCCACGGCGTTCACGAGCGCGTGAACGAGACGCGGCTCCGGGCCCACCAGCGCCCAGATCGCGAAGGTGAGCGCCGCGACGAGAATCACGACGGGAACGAAGACGGCGGCGACCTGGTCCGCGAGCCGCTGGATGGGCGCGCGGCTCCGTTGCGACTGGGACACCATCCGCACGATCTGCGCGAGGACGGTGTCGCCACCCACCTTCAGAGCCTCGATGACGAGGGCGCCGTTTCCATTCACCGTCGCGCCCGTCACGGCATCGCCCGGCTTCTTGACGACCCGAACCGGTTCGCCGGTGATCATCGACTCGTCCACCGCGCTCGCTCCCTCGACAACGCGGCCGTCCACGGGAATGCGTTCACCCGGCCGCACGCGCACCCGGTCTCCAGGC
>JARXKK010000051.1:0-2033 GCA_030278895.1 Acidobacteriota bacterium | reverse complement strand
GCCGCGCCGGTGCCGAGCGCGATCAGCGTGAACATGTTCAGGTTGCGCGTCCTCACCGACGCCCATCCGCGCTGGAAGAACGGCCAGCCCGCCCAGAGGACGACCGGCGTCGAGAGGACGAGCTGAATGATCAGGTTCAGCCGGGGCGAGATGACGCCGATGAGATCGGGCGCCGCCATCGCACCCATCTCGAGGACAAGGAGCGGTACCGTCAGGACGACAGCGACTCGCAGCCGCCGCTTCATGTCGACGAGCTCCGGATTCGGCGCGTCCTCCAGCGATATCGTCCGCGGCTCGAGCGCCATCCCGCAGATCGGGCAGGAGCCGGGGCCTGGCCGCACGATCTCGGGATGCATCGGGCACGTGTACGGGACGCCCTTGCCAGCCGGGGCAACGGGAGCCGCGGGGGCCGGTGACGCCATTGGCTCGTAGCCGCCGCCCGGGCCCGCAGCAAGATATTTCGCAGGCTCCCGCCGGAATTTCTCCAGGCAGCCCGCGCTGCAGAAGAAGTAGTCTTTCCCCTCGTGAAGGAACGAGTGCTTCGTCTTACTCGGGTCGACGTTCATGCCGCAGACGAGGTCCTTCTCGGTCAAGGGCGGCGGTGCCGAGGGCAGCGTGGGAAGAGTCATCGGCTCACATTATCTCCGCTCATGCGGGCCCGAGCGCAGACGCGCCACGGTGACCGTCCAGGCGAGGTGCTCGTAGACTCCCGTCCAGTACATGCCGAAAGCGAGGCCGAAGAGGAGCTCCTCGAGGGGGATTCCGGCGATCAGGATCCCGCTCAACTCGCGTAAGTTCCAGACCTGCTCGATGTAGCCAGGGGAGAACCAACGCAGCCCGAGCATGAAGGCTCCGTACAGTCCCAGGAACAGGAGACCCCCGATCACAGTCCGACGCCTCAAGTCCGGCCGGCAGATCACCGAGGCGATGGAGCCGATCAGCAGGCACAGCAGCGAGGGATAAATGGGGTTCCAGGACAGGAAGTAGAGCGGCACGAAGAGGAAGTAGGGGATGAGCAACGCCCACCGATGAAGCCTATGGCGCGATTTGCTTCTCTCTACCGAACCCACCGCGGCAAACTTTCGCCGCGTCAACGTATCGTAGAGAGCGCTGCCTATGCCCCCGATCGCAAAGGCGAAAATAACGCTCTCGATGTCGAATCCGGTGCGTCGGGCCAGCTCGAAAAGGCTCGGCGGGTTCCAGTATCGGGGGATGAAAATCGGTTCCGTGAACCCGAGCAGCGCGGTGGCGAAGCTCGTGCGCCACATCACCGTGCGATGCCCTGGTGTGGCCAGATAGATACCAACCCACAACAAGAGGAACGCGCCCGACCACGCTAACCACACGTAGTGATATTTCATGGATCTCTGTTCGTTCGCTGGTTTTCGCCTGGCAGGTCAACCGAAGATCGCGCCCTTTTAGACGGTCCCTCACGGGCTACGAAGCCGCGCCTGTTCTGGCGCTCGATCAGATGTTGATGATAGGTGCCTGGTGTTCGTCCGCCGCGTGAACGCTGATCGTGCCGCAACAGCTTCCCGCCTTGTCCACGACGGGAATACTTCTCGAGCCATGCTCGTGGAGTTTGCGGTGCGCTTCCTCGACGGGTTCGTCCGCGCCACAGCAAGCGGACGCAGGACGCATGATCTCCGCGACGCGCACCTCCGAAGCGCGGCGGTCATCAGCCGCTACCCCGCAACAAACGTCACGCTCGGTGACGACGCCGACCAGCTTGAGGCCTTCCTTGCTTTCGACTACAGGCGCGCAGCCGCAACCTGACTCCCGCATCGCGTGCGCGGCGTACGCCGCCGTATCCGTCTCCGTACAGCACGACGACGCTTCGATTGGTTTCATTACGTCGCTACAACAACTCATGACTCGTGTTCTCCTTCGTCACTAAGACTTCGGCTCAAGCTTCATGCCGCACTTCGGACACTTTCCCGGCGCCTTCTCCTTGACCTCGGGATGCATCGGGCAGGTATAGATCACCGGCTCAGCGCCCATCCGAGCGGCCGCGGGCGAGGCGAATGTATTGA
>JARXKK010000050.1:3008-20744 GCA_030278895.1 Acidobacteriota bacterium | reverse complement strand
ACGCGCTGGGCGATCGCGGTCGCCGCGACGGCGTCCGGCGGCGACACGATCGCGCCGAGGACGAGGGCCGCCGGCCACGGCACGCCGGGCACGAGGGCCACGACGACCGCCGCGACGGCCGCGGTCGTCGCGACGACGAGCCCGACGGCGAGGAGCGTGATCGAAGGCAGGTTCACCCGAAAGTCCCGCCACGACGTGAAATAGCCCGCCGCGTAGAGGATCGGCGGCAGGAAGAACAGAAACACGAGCTGCGGGTCGAGGGAGACCGCCGGAAGCCCGGGCACGAACGCGACGCCCATCCCTCCGATCACGAGGAAGATGGGGTACGGCACCTTCGCCTTGTGAGCCAGAAACGCGAGGAGCGTCGTGAGGCCGAGGAGGCTCAGGATCGTCTCGACCGTTTGCACGCCCGATTCTCGCCTACAATCGCGGCACCAGATCATGTCGGGACGCATGGCCATCGTCGCGGGCGCGAGCGGGCTCGTGGGCGGGTACTGCCTGCGCCGCCTCCTGGCCAGCGGCCTCCATGAACAGGTCGTCGCGTTCGTGCGCGGGCCGCTCAACCTCACGCACAAGCGCCTCCAGCAGCGCACGGTCGATTTCGACCGCCTCGGCCGCATGTCGGCATTCCCGCGCGCACAGGACGTGTTTTGCTGCCTCGGCACCACGCTGAAGAAGGCCGGATCCGAGGAGGCCTTCCGGAAGGTCGACGAGGAGTACGCCGTGCGCCTCGCCGAGACCTCGATCCGGACCGGGGCGGACCGCTTCTTTCTCGTCAGCGCGGTCGGCGCCGACCCGAAGTCCCGCGTCTTCTACAGCCGTGTCAAGGGCGAGGCGGAGGAGGCGGTCGCCCGGCTGGGCTTCTCAGGCCTTCACATATTCCGGCCGTCGTTTCTCGTGGGCGAGAGGTCCGAACGGCGTCCGGCCGAAGAGCTCGGAATCGCGGCCGCGCGGCTCGTTTCCGGCCTTCTCTTCGGGCCCGCCCGCAAGTACCGGCCGATCAACGCCGACACCGTGGCCCGCGCGATGGTCGTCGTCGCGCGCGATGGATCGCCCGGCGCGCACGTCTACAACTCCGACGAGATGGAGGGGCTCTCGACGCTCTTCTAGGTCCGAAGGGCGGAAGAGGTCCGGGAAGCCCACGCCACCCGGACCATTTGAAACCGCTACTTCGAGGCCGGATCGCCGGGGTTCGTGCCCTTCTTGATCTCGTCGAGGTTGGACACGCCGTCGGCGTCGCTGTCCATCTTCTCGACCTTTGCGAAGTCGTACTTGCCGGCCGCGTCGGGTTTTCCGAGCGCCTTGCCGTACGCGTTCACGTCCGCCTCGCCCTTCTTGGGCATGGCCTTGGCGTGACACGTCGAGCACTTCGCGAGAGCCTTCGAGTCCGGATACGCGGCGGCGAACTGCTTCTGCGCGTCCATCGTGGCGAGGGCGGCCGTCGAGAGGCCGAGGGCCGCGATCGCGGCGAGAACGGTGATACGGGAACTCTTCATCTTTCTTTCCTCCATAAAGGATCCGCTCTCTGCGGATTCCACTTGAAAATTTCTTTCCAGCCGGCCATCACGGTTCGGCCGCCCTCCGGACGGCGACCTCGAGATCCTCGAAAGCCACGCTTCCCATCGAGAGCTCGTCGAGCCTCGGAACGGTGAGCGCGTGCTGCTCTTTCGTCAGGGCCTCGAGCTTCGACGTCGGCGGAACGAAGAAGCGCCACTGCCCGAGGTCGAGCGGATCGACCGAGGCCCTCTCCACGGAATCGAGGAGCGCGAAAACGTGGACGAGCGGCCGGCGCGCCGCACCGAGCGACGCCCCCGGGCGGGGACGCACCTGCGGAATGAACACGACCTTCGAGAGATCCTGCTGTCGGAAGCTCTTGAGGAACGAGCCCGACTTGACTCGCACCTCGACGTCGTCCGGCGTCACGAGCTCGAGCGCCGAACGCTCGTCGCGCGGCCCTTCCGCCCGTGCACCGAGGGCCGTCGCCACGATGAACTCGGCGAGCCGCGACCGCGTCTGGCTGTTGAGCAGGTCCGACTCGCTCCATCTCCAGAAGTCGAGCAGCGTCAGGCCCATCGGTTCGGTAGAGCGCCGAAACGGCTCGGAGCCGGTCGGGACTCCGGAGATCCTCACCGGACCGACCACGATCCGCATGGTGGCGGGGGTGCCGTGCCCTGCACTCTTGAACATTCCTTCTCGTCTCTCCTCTTTCGCTCCGGCTATTTCAGCTTCGCGTTCTCGACGATCACCGGATAGGCGTACCCCGCGCCGAAATCCTTGTCCACCGAGACGATCCCGCTGATAGTCACGATGTCGCCCACTGTCGCGGTCGCGTCCGTCGTGACGGTGAGGTCGTTGTCTTTCGCGGCCTTGGAGCCGGAGCCATCGCGCACGTGGAGCCAGTTCTTCCCCATGACGCCGGTCGTGACCTTCACGACCTTCGCCTCCACGGCGACATCCTTGCCCTTCAGCGCGGCGCGTCCGGCCCACAGCTCGGCGACGGTCTTCGCGTTCGCGCCCTCGGCCTTCGGGACCTTCACGTCGGGCGTGTCGTCGGGCCCGCCCGCCGCCTGCCCGTGCTGGACGGCCATCTGTTCCTTCATCGCGGGGGCGGCCCCGCCGGCCGGCGCGTGCTCCGCGACCATCGGCGCCTGTGCCGGTGCGCCGGCAGTCGCGACCCCGGATTCTCCGAGACTTCCGAAGACCAGACGGTCGAACTTCCGCTTGAGCGTCTTACTCTCGAAGCCGTCCATGGACATCGCGTTGACGACCGTCACGGTCTGGCCCTTCTGCACCTTCGCTTTCGTGACGGCGGCCCACGTCTCGCCGCCTTCGAGCTTCAGGCGGATGTACGTGTAGTCCGAGGCGTCGATCGTCTCGAGAACCGTGCCGGTGACCGTGGCGAGAGCGGGCGGAGGAGGGGCAGGCGCCACGATCGCCGCGACGTTCGCGGCGGGCTTCATCGCGGGCGGCGCGGGGGCGGTCGCCTCTGCTGTCCTCTTCGCGCAACCGACAGCCAGAACGACGACGATGAGTACGGCAATGAAGCGCATGGGCAGGGTCTCCTTCATGGATTTAGTGTCAATCGACTGATTCAGTTCAGCTGGGAGCCTTTGACGAACGTGGGCGCGCCGAAGGCCGCCGAGGACGTGCTGCCGCAGCCCGCGAGAGCGGGAAGGAGCACGAGCAGCACGCCCCGAAGAGTCTTCACGAACGCCATCTTCAAGGTGTTTGCCCTCCGGCGCCATGATCAGAATGCAAGGGTCACCGTGGCCCAGAAGTTCCGGTTGGAGAGCGACGAAGCGAGCCGGTCGCCGACGAATCCCTCGTAAGTGCCCATGATGGTGTAGTTAAGGTCGATGGCCGCGTGTTTGTTGTGTCCTCCTTCTGGAGGCTCGCGTTGCCCGACACGTCGAGGGACTTCAGGAGGCGAAGCTCGGCAAAGCCACGGTCCGGGAGAGCTACGAGCTCGCGGGGAGCCCGAGGGGCTTCGTCTACACGACGATCGCAAAGGTGCTGGACCGCCTGTACGCGACATGCATGCTGTCTTGAGTCGTTACGACGGATGTCGTAGCCTGTATTGATGCGAAAGCGATCGTCTCTTCCGGGGGGCGACCTGGAGCACGATGTTCTGGCGGCGGTGTGGAAGCTCGGCAACGCCACGGTGCGTGAGATCTACGAGGTCGCCGGGGAGCCCAAGGGGCTCGTTTACACGACGATCGCGAAGGTGCTGGACCGCCTGTACGCGAAAGGCCTCGTGACCAGAAGACTCTCCGGCAACTCGTTCCTGTACCGTGCCAGGGCGAAGCGGGCGACGATCCAGCGAGCGGCTTTGAAGAGGGCGCTCGACCGCGTTCTGGGCCCGGACCCCCGGCCGGCGATCGCAAACCTCGTGGATGCGGTCGAATCGATCGATCCGGAACTGCTGCGTCAACTTTCCTCCGCGATCGACGCGCGACGGAGACAACGCCGTGGATCGTGAAGTCGTTCTCGGGTTTCTGATCGCCTCGGGCCTAGCGACGCTCCTGCCGTTGGTCGCGGTCTGGACGCAGCGGCCGGCTCCCTCGGAGTGCGCTTGGCGGTGGGAACGCCGCTGCTGGCGAAGACTCTGGTTCCCGTTCTTGCCTCCAGCCGTTTTTCTGGCCGTGCTCCTCGGATGGGCCGCGAGGGAGCCGGAAAATGCGGAGCCGGTACCCGTCCACCTCGCGGTTCTCGCGGTCCCTTCGCTCGCCGTCGCGCTTCGAGCCCTTGCGAGGCTTCTCGTTGCTTCGAGACGCACCCAAAGCCCGCTGGCCGGGACATTGGGGCTGATGCGGCCGCGGACCGTCTTGGACGAGCGGCTCGTGAGGCTCCTAGATCCAGCCGAACTCGCCGCTGTCCTCGAGCACGAGCGAGCGCACCGAAAGCATCGGGATCCGCTCCGTATACTCACGGCTCGTCTCGCCACAGACCTGCAGTGGCCGCTGCGGACGGCGACCGATCGGTTTCAGTGCTGGCTCGCGGCTCTCGAAACGGCTCGCGACGAAGAAGCTCGACTCCGCGGCATCGACGGGGCTGACCTCGCGTCGGCCATTCTCGTCGTGACCAGATTGGGGCACCTTGGAGCGCTGAACGGTGCCGCAGGTCTCGCGAACGAGGCCGATCTCTCCCAGCGTCTCCGACGCCTTCTGAATCCGCTCTCTCACGATTCCCATCCTTTACCGAGTCCGCTGCGTTACCTCACCCTGATCCCGGCACTGCTGACCGCCCTCGCCATCGGCGTCTTCCATGGGGAGACCATCGTCCGCTCGCTGCTCGTTCCGTGACAGGGTCACTCACTCGCGGTTTCTCGCCGCAAACTTGGCAGCGCTGATTGCGATCCCAACGACGTGTTGAACGATCCGAGCTGGCTTCCGTGGAAGCCAAAGACAAGAGCGCCCGCCCTGTCTTGAAACGCCTTGACCCCTTACGACGCATGTCGTAGGGTTCGCCCCATGCGGGTCGGATCTTCGCTTCCCAGCGGTGCGTTGGAGCACGGATCTTGCCTCCGCCATTCTCGTCGTGACCCGACGGGGGCTGAACGAAGCACCGAGCGGTGCCGCAAGTCTTACGAGCGAGGCCGACCTCTCGGGGCGTCTCCAGCGCCTTCTCGATCCCCTTTCTCACGGCATGCATCACGTGCCGAGCCGGCTCGCTCGAGGTGCAGCCCATGGCGCGCGGGCTGGCATTTCGCGCGAGATTCTGAGCCTCCACGGATGAGCCGAGTGATTGGATTGCGCCGAGCGCCTCTGGCTGGGAGCCTCGCCGTACTCCTCCTGCTTGCCAGCTGCGTCGCCTACCGGCCAAGGCCGCTCCAGCCCGAGCGTATGGCCGGCGAGTTCGAGAGCCGCACGTTGGCGGATCGAGGTCTGCGCGAATATTTCGAGAGGAACTCGGTTCGGCCTTCAGCGACTTGGCCTCTTCCCTCCTGGGATTTGTCCGGTCTGACGCTCACGGCCTTGTACTACAGCCCGGATCTGGATGTCGCGCGCGCGCGCTTGGCCGTTGTGCGGGCCGGTGCCATCACAGCGGGGGCGCGGCCCAATCCCTCGTTCGCCTTTAGCCCCGAATTCGTGGCGAATAGCGGAACGCTGTCTCCATGGATCCTTGCTTTCTCCTTCGATATTCCGATAGAGACGCTCGGCAAGCGCGGCTATCGCATTGATCGGGCCCGCCATCTCTCGGAGGCCGCCAAGCTCGAGATGGCCTCGACGGCATGGGGGGTTCGGAGCCGCTTGCGGGCCGCGATGCTGGACTGGTGGGCGGCGGACCGCCGGGCGGACATTGCCAGCCGGGAGCTGGCCTTGCGCGAGAACCTCGTCGAGGCCCTCGAGCGCCGGGTCGAGGTGGGCGGTGCGTCCGCGCTCGACGTTGGGCGGGAGCACGTGGCGCGAGACCAGGCTGAGCTCCTGGTCCAGGGCGAGCAACGCCGAAGTCGCGAGGCACGAGCGCGCGTCGCGGCGGCGGTCGGAATCCCCGAGGGCGCGCTCGAAGAAGTGTCGGTCTCCTTCCACAGCTTCGAAACGGCTGTGCTACCCGATGAGCCCTCCGCCGGCGAAATCCGCGCCGAAGCTCTCCTCGGTCGCGCGGACGTGCGCAAGTCTCTCGCCGAGTACGCCGCGGCCGAGTCGGCTCTTCGGCTCGAGGTCGCGCGCCAATATCCGGACATCCATCTGGGGCCAGGCTACAAGTGGAACCAGGGGGAGAACCACTTCATCTTCGGCTTCTCCGCCGAACTCCCGATTTTCAACCGCAACCGCGGCCCGATCGTCGAAGCTGAGGCGCGGCGTAAGGAGGCCGAGGTGGGATTCTCCGCTCTTCAGGCGCGTGTCGTGGGCGAGGCCGACCGCGCCGTTGCGGTCTACGCCTCCTCTCGTCGAGAGGCCGAGACCGCCGAAGTGCTGGCCGACAGAAGCGGGAAAAACGTCGACCGCGTCCGGGCCGCCTTCGACGCCGGTGAGCTGGACCGCGTCGCTCTCCGGACAGCAGAGATCGAGCTCACCACCGCGGCACGGTCACGTCTCGACGCGATCCTCGAGGTTCAGAAGGCCGCCGGGCTTCTGGACGATGTCGTCCAGCGGCCGCTTACCGCCGGGCCCCTGCCCGCTCCCTCGGAAACCTCTGCGCGGCCGGAGAAGGAGACCCCGTGAGAACCCCGAGATCCCCACATTACAGACGAGAGTTACGCGTGACCCTGCTTCTCGTCGGCCTGACCTCCGGAGCTTTCGTGGCGTGCAAAGGAGAACGGGGTGAGAAAAAGCCCGAGAAGCCCGCTACGACGCGAAGCCAGGTCAAGACTCTCGAAAACGGCAACGTTGCCGTCCCGCTCGACCGCGAAGCGCAGGCGGCAAGCGGGATCGTGACGCAGGAGCTTCCCCGCATCTCCCGGCGTCAGGAGTGGCGTGCATTCGGCGCGGTCGTAGACGTTGGAGACCTCGCGGAGGTGCGCCGGCGTGCCGCCGACGCTCGCGCGCAGGCAGAAAAAGCGCGAGCATCGCTCCGGGCCTCGCGCAAGGAGCACGAACGGTTGAGCGCGTTGTACGCGGACGACCGCAACGCTTCCGCAAAGGCGGTCGAGGCGGCCCAGGCTGCCGCCTCCACGGACCAGGCATCCGCGGAGGCCGCGGAGACGACGGTGGCGGCGCTCGAGGCCACCGCGCGCGAGAGGTGGGGGCCGGTCATCGGCGGCTGGGCCACAGGCGGCTCGCCAGCGCTGGAGCGTCTCTTGAGACGGCAGGATGTTCTGGTCAGCGCCACGCTCTCCCCGGACACGTCCCTGCCGCAGCCGCCCGACACGGCATTTCTGGAGCGCGACCGTGCCTCGCGCGTCGTTGCCCGCTTCGTTTCAGAGGCGGCCAGAACGGATCCGCGCATCCAGGGTACGAGTCTTTTCTACGTCGCCTCCGCCGGGAGCGGCCTCCTGCCCGGCATGAGCGTTACCGTCTCGATCCCCGCCGGCGCGGCCGTGAGCGGCTCGCGCGTGCCCCGCTCGGCCGTGGTGTGGACGGAGGCGAGAGCCTGGATTTACACCGTAAGCGACCCGACGACGTTCGTGCGCCGCCCAATCGCGACCGACTCTCCCGAGGGAGAAAGCTACTTTGTCGTCGACTTGCCGCCGCAGGCCCGCGTGGTCATCGGCGGGGCGCAGATACTTCTGTCAGAGGAGTCCCGCTCCCAGCTCCGCGCGGGCGAAGAAGTGGAAAGGGACTGAGCGCCGAGCAGCATGCTCAACGCCATCGTCGGTTTCTCGATCCGCTTCCGAGGCGTCGTCGTCGCCCTGGCCTCGGCGCTCCTCGTCTATGGCTTCTACGCGCTCACGCAGGCGAAGTACGACGTCTTCCCCGAGTTCGCTCCGCCGCAGATCTCGATCCAGACCGAGGCGCCGGGGCTCTCTGCCGAGCAGGTGGAGGTCCTCGTGACGCAGCCGGTCGAGATCGCGATACAGGGGGTCGCGGGTGTGGAATCGGTCCGCTCGGCCTCGATTCAGGGGCTTTCGGTCATCACGGCCATCTTCGATGCTGGCAGCGATATTTATCGAAACCGGCAGGTGATCGCGGAACGCCTGGCTTCCGTCGCCCCGCAGCTTCCCCAGGGAGTCGCGACACCCGGGATGACGCCGCTCACCTCCTCGACGAGCACGGTCCTGGTTGCGGGACTGACGTCGACGACCCGGTCGCTCATGGAGCTACGAACGCTCGCCGACTGGACCATACGGCCGCGCCTTCTGGCCATCTCCGGCGTGGCGAAGGTCTCGGTGTTCGGGGGCGACGCCCGGCAGATCCAGGTTCAAGTCGATCCCCAGAAGTTGACGCGGTTTCACCTGGGGTGGAACGAGGTTCTCGACTCGGCTCGCCGGGCGACCGGCGTCCGCGCCGCGGGTTTCGTCGAAACCGCGAACCAGCGCGTGGTGTTTCAGACGATCGGTCAGCCGGCGACGGCACGAGAAATCGCGGCGACGCCGCTCGTCGAAGCGGGCGGCGGCATCGTCCGGCTCGCGGACATCGGCAGCGTCGTCGATGCCGCCGAGCCGCCGATCGGCGCCTTCGCGGTGGGCGGCCGCCCCGGCGTCGGGATCGTCGTCGCGCAGCAATACGGCTCCAACACGCTCGAGGTCTCCAGCCGTGTCGAGGCCGCGTTGGCCGAGTTCGCGCCGGCGCTCGCGACACAGGAGGTCACGCTCTCTCCGCGTCTGTTCCGTCCTGCCGACTTCATCGAGACCGCCACACGCAACGTGCGCTCCGCGCTTCTGCTGGGCGGAGCGCTGGTGATCGTCGTGCTCTTTCTCTTTCTCTTCGATCTGCGCACCGCGGCGATCTCGTGCTCGGCGATCCCGCTGTCACTTCTCGCGGGAGTGATCGTCCTGCAGCGGCTCGGAATCACGCTCAACACGATGACGCTCGGGGGCCTGGCGATCGCCATCGGCCAGGTCGTGGATGACGCGATCATCGACGTGGAGAACATCTTGCGCCGGCTCCGCGAGAGCCAGGGCCGCGAAGAGAAGAGACCTGTCTGGCGCGTCGTGCTCGACGCCTCGATCGAGGTTCGGGCCGCGGTTGTCTACGCGACTTTTGCCATCATTCTCGTCTTCTTCCCCATCCTGACCCTTTCCGGCGTGGCGGGGCGGTTGTTCGCGCCGCTCGGGATCTCCTACATCGCGGCCGTCCTGGCATCCCTGCTCGTGGCGCTCACCGTCACCCCGGCGCTCGCCATGCTCCTGCTCGGGAAGAGACGGCTTCCGCAGGAGGAACCGCCGGTGATGCGCTGGACGAAGGCGCGGTACCGACGGCTCCTCGAGCGAGTGGAACGGCGGCCGAAGCCGGTGCTCTGGGGCGTCGCGGCTCTGCTCCTGGCCGGGCTTCTCACGCTCCCCTTCTCCTCGGCGAGTTTCCTTCCCGAGCTGAAGGAGGGGCACTTCATCGTTCACATGTCGCTCGTCCCCGGATCCTCGCTGGCGGAATCGCTGCGGGTCGGGGGCAAAATCACCGAGGCGCTCGGCAAGCTTCCCTTCGTGCGCTCCGTGGCGCAGCAGGTCGGCCGCGCGGAGAAAGCGGAGGACACCTGGGGACCCCACTACAGTGAGTTCCAGGTGGACTTGAAGAAAGTTTCGGGGAACGAGGCGGAGTCCGCCCGAGAGGCAGTCCGCGAGGTCTTCTCCCGATTCCCCGGCACGAGCTCCTCGGTCAAGACGTTTCTCACCGAACGCGTCGAAGAGACGCTCTCGGGCTACACGGCCTCCGTCGTCGTCAACGTCTACGGAAACGATCTCGATGCGCTCGACGGAATTGGCCGCCAGGTCTCAGCGGTCTTGGGCGGCATCGAAGGGGCGAGCGAGGTCCAGGTCCAATCACCGCCTGGGATGCCGCAACTCTCCGTCAAGCTTCGGCCGGAGGAGCTGGCGCGCTTCGGATTCCGGTCCGTGGACGTTCTGGACACGGTGAGCGCGGCGTACCAGGGGGAGATCGTCGGTCAGGTTTACGAGGGCAACCGGGTCTTTCCGGTCGCGGTGATCCTGGACCCGCGCAGCCGAGGCGACGTCGCCCGGGTCGGGGAGCTCACCGTTCGCAACGCCGCTGGAACCTATGTTCCACTGCGGGGTCTTGCGGACATCTTCGAGACGTCCGGCCGGTATCAAGTGCTCCGCCAGGCCGCTCGCCGAGTCCAGACCATCACCGCCAACGTGGCGGGGCGTAGTGTCGCGTCCTTCGTGACCGAGGCGCGGCGGCGGATCGGCTCGGCAATGACACTGCCTGCCGGCGTTCAGATCGAGTTTGCTGGAACGGCACAAGCCCAGGCCCGTTCCCTGCGCGATCTCATCCTGCACTCGCTGTTCGCCGGCCTGGGCGTCGTCCTGCTCGTGTCGATCGTCACGGGCAGTACCCGCAATCTCCTCTTGATCCTCACCAATCTGCCCTTCGCGCTCGTGGGAGGCGTGCTCGCGGCCTTCGCGATGGGCGGCAACCTATCGCTCGGCTCGCTCGTCGGCTTCGTGACGCTCTTCGGCGTCACGCTGCGCAACTCGATCTTGATGATCTCGCACTACGAGCACCTGGTCGACGTCGAGGGAATGAAGTGGGGACCCGAGGCCGCTCTGCAAGGCGCCTCCGACCGCCTCGTGCCGATCCTCATGACTTCGCTCGTCACCGCGCTCGGGCTTCTTCCCCTCGCCCTCGGGCGCAACGCGCCGGGGCGCGAGATCGAGGGACCCATGGCCGTCGTGATCCTCGGCGGGCTCCTGACCTCCATGGCGCTCAACCTCCTCGTGCTTCCAACGCTGGCTCTCCGCTACGGACGGTTCGAGAGGGGCTCGGGATGACATGGTTGTTCGGGCCCAGGGTTCGCTTGATGCATCAGAATCAATGCGCTGGCCCATCCGAGGCCGCATATTCGTCTTGTGAAACAGGGTACAAGCGCAGGGGATACAAGCGCCAGCGTGACACCCGCGGGCCGTGGAACACACAACCACGAAGAGGGGGAATGATGCGTCGTAACATTCTTGGAAAGCTTCTGGTCCTGTTCGGAATCCTGTACTTCATTCCGCACGAGGCAGCGGCGATTCCGGCCTGGTCGCGCAAAGAGGGGGCCCCGTGCTCCACCTGTCATTATCGCTTCAACCGGCTCAACCAGACCGGCCTGGACTATTACCGGCAAGGGTTCCGGACGCAGGCACAACCCTCCCATTCGAAGCAGGAGCTGAAGCCCAACCTCAGCGACTACTTCAGCGTCTTGGGCCGCGTGGACATCAGCAAGCGGGACGACCGGGACTATTCGACTGACTTCCGCGCCACGCTCTACGGCGGGGGCGAGCTGAGCCCTCACTGGTCCTTCCTCGGCGAGACGACGCTCAACCCGCCATCCCATCAGGAGATCGCCGACTTTTTCCTGGGCTACTCGATCGGGACGAAGGATCAATACCTCTTCGTGCGCGCCGGCCAGCTTCTTCCGTTCCTCACCGTCGACAACCCGTTCGAGGTCGCCGCGGACCGCGACTCTGCCTTCCCACGCGATCGGCACATCGGCGCCGCGGCGGGGTATTACTGGAACAAGCTGTGGGGCGAGATCGTGGTGTTCCAGTCCGCGTCCATCAACGACGCTCCGAGCCGCAATAAAGTCGACGTCGTGGCCAACGGCCAGTACATCTTCACGTCCAACGGGACGAGTCTGGGCGGCTACGTCTGGGAGGGGAACGTCAACGTCGACGCGTTCACCACCGACCCATACAAGCGGTACGGGTTCGTCGGGAACTTCAACGAGCTCGCGAAGGGCAAGCTGCTCCTCGCCGCGGGCTTTACCAAGGGAAAGGGCGACAGCGGCGGAGGCGGCTCCACCAAGACTCAGGCCTTCTTCGGCCAGGGAGAGTACGTCTTCTCCGAGAAATTCTCGGCCCTGCTACACGTCGTGCGCGCGGACCCCGACACCGACGTCTCGGGCAATGACAAGACGATCTACACGGCCTCGGCCTTTTGGTGGCCGACGGACTCCGTCAACGTGATCGGGCGGTTCATCGGGGTCAACCAGCTCGGCGCGACCGACAAGCAGTTCACCCTCAGCCTGCGGTTCATGTACTGACCGTCGTCTCCCGAAGGCATCGTGTCACGAGGGCCCGGGCGTTATCCCGGGCCCCTCGTCAGTCTCGGGCGCCGCGTGGAGCACAATCCAGCGAGCCTTTGAGGGTGACGAACGTGAAGGCAAGGCGCGACGCTCCGGCTCCCGCGCTGAAAGGCGCCGTGGAAGCTCACGTCATTGTGAATTGCGGTCCGAATCACTCGGGTTCCAGGCGTTTCATCCGGTGTCTCACACGCTAGCCAGCAGATAGAACCCGAGGCCCACGAGCATCGCGCCGGAGATGCGCCCGGCCCATGCGTGCGCCGGGCCGGAGCCGAAGCGCCGGGTCAGTGCTCCGGCGCCGGTCCCGAGCAGCAGGAGCGGCAGGCCGTTGCCAATCCCGTAGACGAAAAGAAGCAGCGCCCCGAATACGAGACTCCCTTTATACGCCGCGTAGGTAAGGATTCCCGCCAACACGGGTGTGCCGCACGAGCCCACGACGACCGACAGCAGGAGCCCGGCGACGAAGGCCGCTGCCAGACCTTCCCCGCGCCAGACCGCTCCTTGAGATGGAAGAGGCAGATGGATCCACCCCACGAGATGCAGGCCCATCACGATCGGCACGAAGGCGAGCGCGTATCTGGGTCCACGCCCGAGAAGGGTTACGGCGTGGCCCGCGAGCGCGGCCAGGACGCCGAGCACGCTCGTCGCCGCTGCCGTCCCGAAGACGAAGGCCGCGGCGCGCGAAGCCACCACGGTGTGACGCCCGGCCGCGGCAGCCGCGCAGCACGTGGCCGTCACGGCCGGGTAGAGCGCCAGGCAGCACGGGTTGAGACCTGCAAGCACGCCGGCCGCGAGCGCCACCGCAAGCGCCCAGGTCCCGCCCGCGGCGAGCGCCTGCTCGAGCGCGAAAGTCATCGGCCTGGCGCGAGGCGATCGAGCTCGGTCCGGATCGCCCGGACGGTGTCGGATGACTCGCCTTCCAGACGCTTCACCTCGCGCCCGCTTCCATCGAGCACGACGACCGCCGGCGCCACGAGCAGGCGGTACCGCTTCGCGCGATCACCAGGGTCCCGGGTGTCCACCTCCTCGGTGGCGACGCCGCGCTTCCTGGCGTCGCGCACGGCGTGGATGATCGCCCCGCATCCCTCTTCCTCGCCGACTTCGCTGAGGTCCACGAAGAGCACCACTCGGGTCGCGCCCGTCGGCACAGGCGCGGGCGCCGCAGCCCGGCTCCGATTCGCTTCGCGCCAGGCGACCAGGCCGCCGGCCAGCGCTAACACAACGAGCGCCCCGATCAACTTGACCTTCATCGCAACCCCTCCTCCGGAATGCATGCGTCCGAGCACCCGCAGTCTCCGGCAGGTACGACGACTTCTCCGGGCGCACGATCCTGGACGTACGGCTCTCCGGTAGCCAGGCTGCGCTCTGCGCGCGCCAGCTCGCGGCCCAGGTACGCTGCATGGTCGAGACGGCCGAGGAGGTCCCGCTCGATCGCGGTCGCGGCCACCGCGGCGGGCGTCGAGCCCTCGATCACGCAGTCGAGGACGCCCGCCGTCGTGTAGTGCTCGACGACGAGCCGGTGCGTGGGCGCATCCGGATAGACGACGAAAAACCCGGCGGGATCACTCACGAGCCGCTGCGGCTCGGCCCCGCGCAGGGTCTCGATCCCGGCATCAGCGGGCGCTCCCTCGAAAGGTCCCGGATCGGTAGCCGCAGCCTCGCGGGCGGCGTCGAGGATGACCGTGTCGCGCTCCTCTCCGATCAGCGATACGAGCTCGACCTGGCGGAGAAAGGCGGCAACCTGCTCCCGGCTGACGTTCTTGAGGACGGGCCGCTTGCCTCGCGCACCGGTAATTCGCCCGCGCTCATCCAGCCCCTCGCTGAAGAGGCACTCGAGCGACTGGCCCGGCAGATGACCGATCGCCTGCTGCGTGTCCACCCCGCAGATGACGAGGAAGCGGATATGCGGGTTCGCGAGGACGTTACGAATGATCCGTTCGATGCCGAGGTTCTCCGTGTGGAGCATCCCTATCAGCGCCACGCCTTCGGGCTGGAGGTCGGCGATCCGGCGGGCAAGGTCTGCGCTGTTCAGCGCGCAGATCGCCACCGGGGCACGGTAGCGGAGCACGTGATAGTCGCCGGGCAGAGGCGGCCAGCCACGGCGCTCGGCCGGGGCGTCCGTCGGGCAGAGGTCCATCGCCTCGCCTTCTCCCGGGAACGCCTCGGCAAATGCGTTCGCCGCGATCGCCGGGTAGCACACCTGGCAGCCGAGGCAGTCGTACTCCTTTGGGAGGAAGACCCCCCGCGTCTCTTCCAGCGCGGCGGCGAGCCCGCTGTGGCCCGAGCCGGTCTTCGAGAGGGCCTCGACGGTCTTGTGCAGACATCCGCATCCGTGGCACTTCTTTGCGCCCACGGCCAAAGCGAGCTGTTCTCGAACGGCTTCGAGAGCGCGCTCGTGAAGCTCGTCGCCACCGGTGTGGGGGGTCGAAGAGCCGGGCAGCAGGACCGTGCTCATCGACCCGCCTGCTTCAGGGCCTGCTCCACGAGCTTGGCTGCGAAGCGATCCTTCACCGAGTAGTACGCCATCCTGCCGTCGGTCCGATACTTCAGGATCTTCAGGTCCCGGAGCTTGCGGAGGTGATGCGACGCGGCCGAGACGCTCATGCCGAGCACGTGGGCGACGTCACAGACGCACAGCTCCTCGCCGCCCCGGAGGGCGTGGAGGAGCTTCAGCCGTGTCCGGTCCGCGAGCGCCGTGAAGACGACGCGGGCCTCCTCGAGCTCTTCGTCGGAAGGCATCGCACTGCGGAGCCTCGCGACGAGCTCTCCTTTGAAGCACGGGACGTTGCAGAGGTCTTCGGACGGAATCGAAGGGAGAGTGCTGGAGGTTCTTATATTCGCGCGCACATTTGAATGATACCCCCCCTTTCGAGGGCGGTCAACCTGCGCTCAGTAGCTCGCCGGGTTGTGCTCCACGCCGTGGCAGCTCAGGGAGCATTGGCCGTGGCCGTTCCCCAGATCCACGTATCGCCCGATCTCGATCGTGCCGGCCGACCGCGGCTGGGCGAACTGCGGAATCGCGAACGGAGCCGGGCGAGCGCCCGCGGCCTGGGGCAGCCGCACGACGCCGCCCGCCGCCTGAGGCGAAGACTTCGGCAAGGTGACGACCGCGGGGTTGAACGAGACGAGATGGGTGTTGACCTGGCTTCCATGGGCCGTGTGGCAGGCATAGCAGGAGGCTCCCGCCTTGACGACGTGCAGGTTGTGCAGAGGGAAGCTCCGGTTGGCGAGGATGCTGCTCCGGTCGTGACACTTGTAGCAAAGGGCGTACTGGAAGCTGTTCTCCCCGAGCGCGTCGTTCGTCTCGTAGTGAGCGACCAGAATCGGCCCGTAGATGGAGCCGTGGGGCCCCTTCGGCCCGAGGGTGTCGTCGCTGCCGTGACAATCGGAGCATTTCATCGTGCTTTGCACGTTCCACGGCGGGATGAGGCTCGGAACACGCAGGCTCCGCCCCGCGGCTTCCACGGGGTGAAACGAGGGGTTGCTCCTGTTGAACTCGAGTCTCTTGTTCTTCGAGTCCCGCGGCAGGTTCGCGTCGTCGGCGTGGCACTTGTAGCAAACCTCGAACTCCGCCGCATCCTGCCGCACACGCGCCCCCGCGGTGTCGAGGCCGTCGAGCCTCGCCAGCGGACTGTCGGTCCGCGACCAATGGACGTCGTGGCAGTCCGCGCAGGCCACGTGCCTTCTGGCCCCCGGGTTCCTCTCGGGAAACGGCTCCCCCCTCCGGTGCAGGGCGGACGTCTCCTCCACCGGATGGCGCGACGCCTTGTCCAGCGAGGCCCTCAGGTCCAGCCTGGGCGTGATGCGCGGACTTCGCTCTTTGGCCCTGAGATCGTGGCAGCCAAGGCAGACCCCGGAGGTCCCGGCCTTCAGCAGGGCCGTCCCCTTCGCCCCGTGTCCGCCCGCATGGCAGCCGAGACAGCCTTGCGGCACGTTGGCGCGGTCGAGGTGCGCCGGCAGGACCTGCGCGAAAGCCGATCCCGCCAGCGAGAGCGTCAGGGCGAGCATCCCCCGGGCGGCCAGCGCCCCGGCTCGTCTTCCGAACGACGTCGTCCGCTTCTTCATCTTCATCGTGTCCGGCCGCGCTACCGCGGGGGATGACAGGTCTCGCAAAGCGTCCCCCCCTGCAGAGGGACGCTCTGCTGCCCCGCATCCGTCACCGGCTTCACCAGGAACTTACCAATTGTGTTGTCGTGAGGGTCGTGGCAAGTGGTGCATTGAATGCCGCGTCCATCCCTCCCCGGCGCTCCCTTGTAGACGTTCCCCGTGCGCGACAGCTTCACCGGATCCCCCGGCGGCGGGTAGGCCAGCCGCAGGCTCGTCTCGTTGTTGGCGAACTGGCGGTTCTTGTCCGCGATCAGAAGATCGTTCACCGCGATGGAGATCAGATGCGTGCCCGAAAGATCGGTCCCGAGATTCGGGCCGGCGTGCAGCCCCGGAACCGGGCTCCCCGGCATGATTCCCCCGGGCCCCGTCCGGATCATCGGAATCGTCGTATTCCTGCTCTGGCTCGCGAGAAGGACCGAGCCGATCGCCACCGTTCCGTCGTGGCAGGAGAGGCAGAGCTTCGAGGAGCCGTCGGGCGGGTTCGTGGGTGTCGAGAGCTGGGTCGGGCCGCTCGGCAGCGTGTATTGGGTGACGACGGAGAGCCTGTGGTTCCACAGCGAGGAGCCGCCGTAAGCCTCGTGAGGTGTGTGGCAGAAGACGCAAATCTGTTTTTCGGTCGTCGCCTTCGGACCCTCGGTAGATGACAGGGCCGAGAGATCGTGGGGAGTCCCCCTGATCGTGGCCGGAAGTCCCCAGGCCTGCCATTCGAGGGCCAGGAGCAGAGCCGATGCGAGGGACAGCGCGAGCCTTCTCAATATCATTTTTCGCTTTTCTCGCCGATGTACTGGAAGACTTGTACCCGGTCGTTCAGATAGTCGCACACGTACACGCGGCCTCTCTCGTCGGCGTAGATGCCGTTCGGCAGCCAGAACTGGCCGGGGCCGGTCCCCGAAGATCCGAAGGCGAAGCGGAACTCGCCCGCCAGGGAGAAAGCCTCGACCCGGTCCTGCCGGCCGTCCACGACGTAGACGAGCCCTTCCGGGCCGACCGCGACGCCCTTCGGCGCGGAGAACGCGCCGGGGCCGTCGCCGAGGGAGCCGAACGCGAAGCGGAACGTTCCGTCCGCCGCGAACGACTGGACCCTGAAGTTGAGCGTGTCGGAAACGTAGATCGCCCCGCGGGCGTCGGCGGCGATCCACGTCGGGTAGTTGAGCTCGCCCGGCCCCTGGCCGCGGCGGCCGAACTCGAGAACCTTCCGGCCGGAAAGGTCGAACGCGAGGACCTTGCTCGCGAGCGTGTCCACGACGTAGAGGTTCCGGTTCGCGGAATTGAAGACGATTCCCGTGGGCCGCTCGAACGGGTAATCCGCCGCGAAGCGCTCCAGCCTGTCGCTGCCCGCCCGCAGGCGGAAGACCTTCTTCAGCACCGAGTCCGTGAGGTAGGCCGCCCCGCCGTCGTCGACCGCGAGGCCGACGAGCGACACGAGAGGCTCCTCCCCGGCCGGCTCGCGGACGCTCCACGCCCTCTTCTCGGGCTCCAGGGCCACGAGCTGCGAATTCGCCTGGTCGA
>JARXKK010000050.1:0-2908 GCA_030278895.1 Acidobacteriota bacterium | reverse complement strand
CTCCACGCCCTCTTCTCGGGCTCCAGGGCCACGAGCTGCGAATTCGCCTGGTCGACGATGTAGAAGAGCCCCTTGCGGACCTCCGCGACGGCGATCGGGCTCCGGAACGCCGGCGGCTCTCCCCCGTCGGCAGGCTTCCATCGCCGGTCCGGGTCTCCCGGCCCCTGCCGGACGCCGGAGCCCTTCACCGAGAACAGGTATCGCATCTGCGGCGCCGCGGGCGGCGGCGGGAGGACGAGGCTCTCGCCGGTCTCCGGGCCGATCGCGAGACTCGGCGCGCCGCCTCCCGCGCATCCCGGCAGGAGCACGCCGCAGGGGAGAAGGCTCGCGATCGAGAACAGGCGAAGGAGCTTTCTCATACCTTGACTCTTACCTTCACTTCCTTCTCCTCACGAAGCTCCCGAGCGGGAATTCGAAGGACGTCGAGGCCTGCAGCTCGACGCGGTGCTCGCGGGTCCGGAAGTCGCCCGTCACGTCGCCGCTCTGGTTCTGCGCTTCGTAGCGGTAGAGAACGCGGAGATTGAGCACCTGGAGGAGCCAGCTCAGCGTCCCCTGAAGCCGGTACCCGGAGCTGTCTCCCGCCGTCAGCTTCGTCTGCGAGACCGCGGCCGAAGCGCCCAGCCCGATGCGCGAGGCGGGAGACCAGTTGACGCTCAGGTCGAGGATCCCGGATCTCGACGCGGTCCGGGTCCCCGCCGCGGCGGAAGACGTCGTCGTGTCGAGCAGGTAGCCCTGGAGCACCGCCGCGGAAGTGTACGTGGGGCGGAACGTCGAGATGAGCTGAAAGCGGTGCTCGCGGAAGGCGTCGCCGTCCGCGCGATCCGTCCGCGTGTACGTGTACTGGGACTGATTGAAGAGGCGCCTGCCGGAGATCTGCTCTCCCACGGAGGCGACGACCTGCGTTCCGGCGCCTTCGTGGGTGAAGACCCCCTCTTTCTGGAAGATCCCGTCGGCGTACCAGCTCACGCGGCCCCCCTTGCTCCTCAGGCCGAAACGGTACGCGAGGGAGTCCGTCGCGATGCTCCGGAAGGCCGGATCGGGATCGGGTGCGGCGGACGAGAGCGCGAGGAGCGCGGCGTCGCCGCCGCAGGCGGCTGGAAGCGGAAGGCAGGAAGTCTCCCCGTAACCGCGGGTGAGGCGCAGCGCGGCCGGCTCGCCTGACGGAGCTGTTGGAACCAGGGGCTCGGCGGCTCCGCTGGTCAGGGCGTACGACCACGAATACGAATAGATGACGTCGTTCAGGATATCGAGGAAGCGAAGGGCCGGAAAGAGCGTGGTCGCGGCGAAGCTGGCACCCCCCGGGCTCTGGCTCGCATCCCATTGCCGGGCGACGCCGGCGGAGGCCGAGAGATTCAGGAGAAGTCTCGGCACCGGGTTCCGCACGTTCTCCCAGTTCGCGGTCGCGGTCAGGGTGTCGGCATTCGTCGTGGCGCCTCCGGGAGGGTGCAAGGTCAGATGGTTCAGCTTCATGAAGCCCCAGACGTCGCGGGATTGGCGGTACGAGAGATTGCTCTCGAAGCGCAGCGACCCGAAGGCGCCCGAGGTGTTGGAACTCGAGTCGGCGCCCGTCCCGCTCGTCTCCACGTAATTCGCCGACAGGCTGTTCAGCCAGGACGCCTTCTTCCCCAGCACCGTCGAGAGGCTGGCCTGCAGGCTGTTGCCAAGGCCGGTCGTGCTCTGGCTCGTCCCGGAGGAGTCCTGCCGGTCCCGGGTGAGCGTGAACTGGTACTGGTAGTCGAGCGTGGTCTCTTTTCCGAGGCGCCTCCCGTCCCGGTAGAGAAGAGAGCCGCGGCCCCGCGAGTCGTCGAAGGTGTTCCGGCCCTCGACGTCCTCCCGGATGCTGCTCTGGTCCCACGTGAGAAGCGTCGTCCCACGGAAGACCCGCGGGCCGAGCGCGAGGCCCCAGGTCCCGGTGTCGGTGCGGGTGGCGAGGCCGAACTGGTCGGACCGGCCGGACGAGATGTCGAAGTAGAACGACAGCGGCAGCTTCCCCGTCGGAAGGAGGATCCCGCTTCCTCCGAAGCCGGCGAGCCTCGCGTTCGCGCTCTCGTCGTTCACGGTCAGGTCGTTCCGGAGGAGACGGGCGTTGAGCGAGAAGACGCCGAGGTAAGGACCGTAGAGCGGGCCCGTCAGGCCGAGGACGTAGCGCTGGGAGAGAGAGCTGTAGCGGCTTTCGCTGCCGCCGGCGTCCAGACGGTCGGAAAGGTAGAGGACGTCGAGCGCCCCCGTCAGATGGTAGCCGGGAGAGAACGAATAGTACTCGGCGGCGCGCGCCGCGCCCGCCCACGGAAAGAGAAGTACCCAGACGAGCGCTGCGAGCTTCCGGGGCCGGCGCGTCGTGAAGCTCATGCCCCAGTCTCCCATGATGGTGTCAGACGAAAAAAATCCTCCCGGCTCTCGCCGGGAGGATTCGATCGCGCCGGCTGGGCCGGAGATCACATTACCGGATGTGGCAAGCGAAGCAAAGGCTGCTGTTGTCCATCCCCACCCGCACCATCTGACCGAGGTGGCTCGGGAAGGTCGAGGATTTGGTCGGATCAGCCTGGGCGTGCGTGTCGTGGCAGGAGGCGCACTCGATGCCGTAGGTCCCCGGACCGCCCCTCAAGGCCTCGCCGTCGAGCTTCGACAGGACGAGCGCCGGAGTGACGAAGTTGTTGCCGGCGGCGGACGTGATGCCGTTGTAGGTGTTGCCCCCCGCGGCGACGCCCGCGTACGGGAACGAGAACGGGTGGTTGCCGCCGACCGCGCGGGCGCCAGTTCCGCCGACCACCTTCGTGGGATCGGCCACGATGAACAAGGCGTTGTTGATCTTGCCGGTTGCCTGATCGCCGCCGGTCATCGGAAGAGGAGTCGTGATGTGGCTGGCCGCGCCGCCGCTATTCGTGTAAGCGAAGTTGACCTGGCCGAC
>JARXKK010000049.1 GCA_030278895.1 Acidobacteriota bacterium | reverse complement strand
GTCGTGAGCTGCGTCCCGTTGATGAGGGCGAGCCCTTCCTTCGCCTCGAGGACGGCGGCGAAAAGGCCGGCGGCCCGGAGCGCCTCGGCGGACGGCTGGAGCTTCCCGTTCCATTCGACCTCGCCCTCCCCGACGAGCGCGAGCGCGAGGTGCGCGAGCGGCGCGAGGTCGCCCGACGCGCCGACCGAGCCCTGCTCCGGGACGACCGGGTGGATCCCCTTTTCGAGGCACGCCAGAAGGAGCTCGAGCGTCTCCCTCCGGACGCCCGAGAACCCCTTCGCGAGGCAGTTCGCGCGGAGCAGCATGACGGCCCGGACGGCCGGCGCGGGAAGCGACCGCCCGGTTCCCGCCGCGTGGCTCCGGACGAGATTCAGCTGGAGCTGCCCGAGCTTCTCCCGTGGGATGACGACGTCGGCGAACTTCCCGAAGCCCGTCGTGACGCCGTAGACGACGCGGTTCTCGAGGACGACACGGTCGATGACGGCGCGCGAAGCGTCGACGCGCGCCGCGGCACGCGGCGCGAGAACGGCTGAGGCATTGCCACGAGAGACGGAAGAAAGATCTTCGAGCGAGAGAGAGTCCCCGTCTAATTCCACGGTGCGAGCCACGATGCCCCATTCTCGCATCCGCTCGGGCGGCGATCCCCTCCTCTCGACCCTTCTAAGAAATCTTCTCTTTCTTCGTCTCTCCCCTCCGAAACAAAAGACTTCTCTTCTCCTCCGGGTACAATTCCACGGTGAAGAACATCAAGGGCTCGGCCCTCGCCGTCATCGGGGGCCAGTGGGGCGACGAAGGCAAGGGCAAGGTCGTCGATCTCATTTCCCCCTCCTTCGACATCGTCGCCCGCTACCAGGGCGGCCACAACGCCGGCCACACGGTGAAGTTCGGCGACAGGCACTTCGCGCTGCGCCTCATCCCGTCGGGCATCTGCCGATCCGGCGTCATGAACGTGATCGGGAACGGCCTCGTCATCGACCCGCGCGCGCTCCTCTCCGAGATCGATTCCCTGCGGGCCGCGGGAATCACGATCGGCGACAACCTTCTCGTCTCGGACCGCGCGCACGTCATCCTGCCGACGCACGCGCTCCTCGACGGGGCGCGCGAGAAGGCGCTCGGCGGTGCGAACATCGGCACGACGTCGCGCGGCATCGGCCCGGCGTACGAGTCGAAGGCGAACCGCAGCGGCCTCCGCATGGCCGACCTCGTCGACCCCGACCGCTTCTGCGCGATCGCCCGGCCGGTCGTCTCGCATCACGACGCCGTCCTGAAGCACTTCTACGGCGTCGAGGGCGCGCCGGTGGAAGAAACCCTCGAAACGTACGTCGAGTGCGGGAAGAAGCTCAAGCGCTTCGTCACCGACACGTCCGTCTTCCTGCACGACGAGCTCGCGAAGGGGAAAAAGCTACTCTGCGAAGGCGCCCAGGGCGTCATGCTCGACGTCGACCACGGGACCTATCCGTTTGTCACGTCCTCGTCCTGCGCGCCGGGCGGCGCCTGCACGGGGCTCGGCCTTCCGCCGTCCGCGCTGGGCGCCGTCGTGGCCGTCATGAAGGCCTACACGACGCGCGTCGGGTCCGGTCCGTTCCCGACGGAGCTTCACGACGAGACCGGAGAGCGGATCCGGAAGCGCGGAAACGAATTCGGCACCGTCACGGGCCGTCCGCGGCGCGTCGGCTGGTTCGACGCCGTCGTTGCGCGCGCCGCGCTCCGCGTGTCCGGCCTCGACGCGATCGCGCTCACGAAGCTCGACGTCCTCGACGACCACGACGAGGTCCTGATCGCCACCGGCTACACGATCGACGGGAAACCCGTCTCGGCCGTTCCGGCGCGCGCGGATCTTTACGAGCGCGCCGTGCCCGTCTATCGCTCGTTCCCCGGATGGAAGACGCCCATCGCGGGAATCGAGACGTGGGAGGGTCTGCCGGCGCGCGCGCGCGAGTACGTCACCGCCCTCGAGGAGATCGTCGGCGCGAAGGTCGGCCTCCTTTCGACCGGCGCGAAGCGCGAAGAGACGATCGTCCGTCCGGGCACGGCGCTCGACGGATGGCTGAAGGCGTCGGTCGGCCTGCCCGCGTGAACCGCCCTCTCACCTTTGCCTGCTACACTCCGCGCCCGGGCGGGCCGTTAGCTCAGTAGGTTAGAGCACCTGCCTTTTAAGCAGGGGGTCCTGGGTTCGAGTCCCAGACGGCTCACCAGCCTTCCGCCTCCGCGCCGCCCCGCCGGTGGAGGCGACCTGACGGTTGTCTCGTCGGTGATCTGAACGTCGGCTCTGCGTCGTACAATGGAGAGCGAAGCCAGCGACTGACAGACATAACCGGGCCGGGGGGCGATCCATGGGCAATTCTGCGGTGAGACAGAGTCTCCGTCTCCGAGCTTCGGCGGAGGCCTTCGAGGTTCTGCGCGCGAACGCCAGCCCGAAGATCCCGAATGCGGACCTGCTGAAGCACGCGGTCAAGAGCGGCCACGAGCCCCACCCGCGCATCGTGCGCGAGGTGTACGACGCCCTCCGCGAGGCGCGGGCCGCGCGGACGAAGGTGCAGACCTCCCCGCTCCAGAAGATTTCGGGCATCTTTTCGCGGAAAGAGGCGTCGAGCATCGCGATCGACGACGTCGTGCGCCGTTTCGAGCAGGCATTCGTTCAGGCGGACTGACGTCCGGGCGAAAAGCCGCTAGAATCCGCGGTTCCTCGGGTGCCCCCATCGTCTAGCGGCCCAGGACGCCACCCTTTCAAGGTGGAGATCGAGGGTTCGAATCCCTCTGGGGGTACCACTTGAGGGTCGCAACAAGTCTCTCCGTTCTTGAAGGAGGTCCCCATGTCCGTCGCGAAAGTGACCGAGATCGTCGCCTCGTCGTCCAAGAGCTTCGAGGATGCCATCGCCACCGGCATCCGGCGCGCCCACAAGACGCTCAATAACGTCCGCGGCGCGTGGATTGCCGAGCAGAAGGTCAGGGTCGAAAAGGGAAAGATCACCGAATATCGGGTGACGATGCGCGTGACGTTCGTGCTGAAGGACTAGACCCTCCCCCTTCATCTGCATCAGACGCGCGAGCCGTGCGGGGCGGTAAGGTCGGAGGACCGTCCGCATGAAGGAGGGCTCGTGCCCATGCCGCTCGCCGCTTGCCGTCTCGCCGTCGCCCTGACCGTTCTCATCGTTGCCGTGCCCGCCGCCGCGCAGGCCCCGCCCGCGTCCAACCCGTTCTTCGAGGAATGGAAGACGCCCTTCGGGATGCCGCCCTTCGAGCGGATCAAGGCCGAGCACTACGCGCCGGCCTTCGAGGCCGGGATCGCCGAGCGGAAGAAGGAGGTCGGGGCCATCGCCTCGAACCCCGCGGCGCCCACGTTCGCGAACACGGTGGAAGCGCTGGAGAACGGCGGGCTCGCCCTTGCGAAAGTGAGCGACGTCTTCTTCACGCTGACGGGCGCCGAGACGAACGACGCGCTCCAGGCCATCAACAAGGAGTTCGCCCCGAAGCTCTCCGCCCTGCGCGACGACGTCCTCCTGAACGAGAAGCTCTTCGCGCGCGTCAAGACGGTCTGGGAGGCGCGCGAGAAGCTGACGCTATCCGTCGAGCAGAAGAAGCTCCTCGAGGAGACGTTCAAGGACTTCGTCCGCGGCGGCGCGAACCTCGCGCCCGAGCAGAAGAAGCGCTTCCGCGAGATCAACCAGGAGCTGTCGGTCCTCGGCCTGAAGTTCGCCGACAACCTCCTGAAGGAGACGAACGGCTTCAGGCTCGTGATCGACCGGAAGGAGGACCTCGCCGGCCTCCCTCCGGCCCTCGTCTCGGCGGCGGCCGACGCCGCGAAGGCCGCGAAGCTCGAGGGGAAGTGGGTGTTCACGTCGCAGGCCCCCTCGATCCTTCCCTTCCTCACGTTCGCGGAGAACCGCGACCTCAGGAAGAAGATCCTCGACGGCTACACCTCGCGCGGCGACCACGGCGACGCTTTCGACAACAAGGCGTCCCTTTCCCGGATCGCCGCCCTGCGCTCGGAGCGCGCCCGCCTTCTCGGCTACAAGACTCACGCCGACTTCGTCCTCGAGGAGAACATGGCGAAGACGCCGGCCGGGGTCTACGGGCTCCTCGACCGGGTGTGGGCGCCCTCCCTCGCGATGGCAAAGCGCGAACGGGCCGACCTCGACGCGGCGATGAAGGCTGAGCGGAAGGACGCCTCGCTCGAAGCGTGGGACTGGCGCTACTACTCGGAAAAGGTCCGGAAGGCTCGCTTCGACCTCGACGACAAGGCACTCCGCCCCTACTTCCCCATCGACCGCGTGCGGGAGGGGATCTTCTACGCGGCGAATCGGCTCTACGGCCTCACCTTCACGGAACGGACCGACGTGCCGAAGTACCACCCGGAGGTCCGCGTCTTCGAGGTGAAGGACGCCGACGGCTCGTTCCTCGCGCTTTACACGGTCGACTACTACCCGCGCCCCGGCAAGCGGAGCGGCGCCTGGTGCGGCCGGATCCGCCCGACGTGGCTCAAGGACGGGAAGGACGTCCGCCCGATCGTCACGAACGTCACGAACGTCTCCCGCCCCGCGGGCGACGCCCCCGCGCTCCTCTCGCTCGAGGAAGTCCGGACCCTCTTCCACGAGTTCGGCCACGCGGTGAACGGCTTCGTGTCGCGCGTCTCCTACAGGTCCATGGGCCGCACCTCGCGCGACTTCGTCGAGCTCCCGTCGCAGATCATGGAGAGCTGGGCGCTCGAGCCCGAGGTTCTCAAGGTCTACGCGAAGCACTGGAAGACCGGCGAGACCATTCCGCTCGCGCTCGTCTCCAAGATCGAGAAGGCCGGAACGTACGGTGAAGGGTTCCGGACGACGGAGTACCTCGCGGCGTCGTATCTGGACATGGACTGGCACGCCCTTCCCGAGCCGAAGGAGATGGAAGCCTCCGCGTTCGAGAAGGCCTCTCTCGGCAGGATCGGCCTGATTCCGGAGATCGTCGTCCGGTACCGGAGCCCCTACTTCCAGCACATTTTCGGTCCCGGCGGCGGCTACTCGGCCGGCTACTACAGCTACATCTGGAGCGACGTCCTCGTGGCCGACGCCTACGACCTGTTCCGCGAAAAGGGGATCTTCGACAAGGCGACAGCGACGTCGTTCCGGAAGAACATCCTCGAAAAGGGCGGGACCGAGGACGCGATGACCCTCTACAAACGCTTCCGCGGACGGGAGCCGTCCGTCGAGCCGCTCCTCGTCAAGCGGGGGCTCGCGGAGCCGAAGCCTTAGCATCCGAAAAGCCCATTTCCCTTCCCTCTCGGGCGGTGAAAGAATACGGGTTGCCTGCGAGGTGCAACATGTCGATCGTCGACATGGGCTGTCTTCTCTGCGGCGGAACCGCACTCGGAGCCCGGAGCGCGACCGCCGAGATCGAGTTGCGCTGCGAGGTCTGCGGAACGTACACGATCACCGTCGGTGCCGTGAACACCCTCCGCCAGAACGTGACGAAAGGGGCGCTGGTCCGCGCAGAAGTCCAGCGCCGTCACGCTGCGGGCGAGTTGATGCCCCGCGTCGACATGGAGCTCCTGGACGCGGCCACGAAGCCCGGCGCCTGATCGACCCGGGACGCGCTATCCTTTTCCTTTCGAAGGAGACGGCAGGATGGGTCTTTTCGGCGGGAGTGGCGACGCGAGCGGGGGGATGAAGGCCGGATTCCGGGACTTCAAATGGGGAGGAGCCGCCGTTCCAGAGATGGAGGTTCTCGACGAACACGCGGAGTCCAAGTTCTGCTGGATTCCGAGCGACGACCTGACGTTTGCGGGCGCCACAGTGGACAAGATCGTTTACGAATTCTGGGAGAACAGGTTCGCTGAGGTCTACATCGAGATTCCTCCGCAATCCGCCGACCGAATTCTCAAGGATCTCAACGCGGGCTGGGGCAAGCCGTCGCAGCCGAACAAGTTCATCGAAGACTTCATCTGGGAGAACAAGGCCGTGGGTCCGGAAGCCACGAATGCCGTTTTCAGCCGCAACCCGAGCACGCGGGGCGCCACGCTTCGGATCCTGAGCAGCTACATCCTGACGAAGAAGACGATCGCGAAGGGAAAGGGCAAGCCTCCCGCGCGCTGAGTCATTTCGGGCAGGGAACCGCGTCGACGACCTTCGCCTCGGAGCCGCCCAGCAGCTTCCAGTCGCCCGCCATGGTGGTGCTTCCGTCCGTCACGTCGCGCTGGCGGTCGGGGTTGATCCGAGCGCCGCGAACACCCGGGGGCGCCTGCACGATCGCGCGAAAGCTCGTCGTCTCCCCGGACTGCAGGATCGTGACGTCCGGCGCCACCTGCGCGGACGAGAGATACGTTCCCCTGTTGTCGAGAATTCTCACGTGGAGCATGACGCCGCAAAGCGTCTGAGTTCCGCTGTTCCGAATCGTGCCCGTCACGCGGACTCCCCCGGTGGGGTCGACGATCCCGTCGTTCGAGACGCTGACCACGCGCACGTCGGCGACGCTGGATGCGCCGTCCGCGGGAGCCTCTGCGGTCGCGGCGGGAGAGGCGGAAGGCGTGGCCTCGAGAGTGGCTCCAGGCGTGACTCCGGGCGTGACTCCCGCCGCCGGGCCGAGGGTGATCGCCCGGGGCGTGCCCTTCGGGTCCGCCTCCGTCTTCAGGCGTCGCCCGCGCGCGAGGTCCTGGAGCGTGAGCGGCTGCGCGAGGCCTCGCGCCAACGGCGTCGGGGTCGATGTCGGGGTCGGAGTCGGCCGCGTCCCGGGAGTCGGCGTGACGGCCGCCGCCTGCAGGAGCAGCGTCAGGGCCAGCGAAACGGTCAAATGCATTCGTCGCTCGCGTCGATGATCTCGGCCTGAACGCGGCCTACGCGCTGCCAGTTCGTCGCGGAGCGCCCGTCGACGAGGAGGTCGGGCTTCTTCTCTCTCGAGCCGCGCAGGCCCGCGGGCGCCTTCACGGTTCCCCCGAACGTGACGGCCTCCCCGGCGGACACGACCTTCAGATCCGTCGTCGTCTCTCCAGTCGAGAGAAGAACGCCGTGGTCGTCGAAAAGTGTCAGGAAGATCCGGATGCGGCAGAGCGGAACCCGTCCGGTGTTGCGCACCCTGCCGTAGACCGACACGCGGCCGTCCGCCACGGCCCCGTTGTCCTGCACGTCCTCCACCCGCAGCATTCCCGAGCGGCGCGCGGCAGCGAACACACCCGAGGACGTGGCGGGCGTTCCGGCCGGCATGGGCTCAGGCTCCGGCGTCGTCACGAGGGCCGCACCGGTCCCCGTGAGGCGGCCGAGACGGCGTTCCTTCGCGAGCTCGGAGAGCGTGCGCGGACGGTGCGGATCCGCCGCGGCGACCGGAGTCGCCGTGAAGACCGGCGTGGGCGTGGACGGCAGAACCGTGGGCGTCGGCGCGGGCGTCGAAGACGACACCTGAGCCGCGAGCAGAATGACGACGCCACCGAACATGCTCCGATTATCCGACAACCGCGCGGGCAACGAGCTTCACGCCGAAGATCGCCTCGAAAAGGCGCGCTTTTTTCCTTAAAGCCCACAGTTCGAGATCCAGGGGCGCGCGCGCGCCGAGGGCGACATGCAGCCTCTTTCCGCGGAGCGTGACGCGCACCTTCCTGACGAGCCCGCGGTGCGTCCGGTCGAGCGCGTCCGCGACGCGGAGGATCGCGGCGAGCTTCTCGACCACGGGCTTCTTCCATGGGTCCAGCTTCCGGAACGGCTCGTGCGGGTCGCGGGGCACCGCCTTTCGATGGTAGCGGGCCACGAGCGCGATGAGCTCGACCTCGGCCTGGGTGAAGCCCTTCATGTCGCCGTGCAGGATCAGGTAGTGCGAGTGGTGATGGTGGCGCGCATACGCCACCGAGAGCCCGATGTCGTGAAGCGCGGCGGCGTGCTCGAGCCATTCGCGTTCGAGCGCGGTGAGCTGATGGAGGCTGTGCGTCTGGTCGAAGAGGGCAAGGGCGAGGTCCTTGACGCGGCCCGCGTGCGCGCCGGGAAGTCCCGAACGCCGCGCGAGCCGCGCCACGGAATCGCGCCGGATGTTGCGTTCGAGAGGGCGGCCGCGCACCGCGGGCGCCGGCGTCTCGAGCACGAGCGCGTCGCGCAGGGAGCGCTCGGACACGAGGAGCGTCTCGACGCCGAAGGCCCGGAGCAGCTCGTCGAGCAGGATCGCCCCGGCGACCGCGATGTCCCGCCGGTCGGCCTCGAGGCCCGGGATCCGCAGCTTCTGGCGCGCCGTCGCTTTCCGGAGAAGACCCGTGATCCGCGTCACCTCCTTCCGGTCGAGCGCGCGATGCCCCGCTCCGGCCGGCGACCGTCCGCTGAGCTCGCCCGCGATCGCCGCGATCGCGAGGATCGTGCCCGACGTCCCCGCGGCGGTCTTGATCTTCGCCTTGCGCACCGGCTTGCGGAGACGCGCGAGACGGCTCCGGACCGCCCGCCGGAGACGGCGCTCGTCCTTCGAGGCGAGGGGCTCCGAGGAAACGAAGAGATCCGTCAGGCGCACGGCGCCGAGGTCGAGGCTCTCGGCCAGGAGGATGCGGTCCCCCTTCGCGACGACGACCTCCGTCGAGCCGCCGCCGATGTCGAGGACGAGGAGCGGGTCGCAAGACGGCGGGAGCTCCGAGCGCACGGCGCGCGTGATGAGGCGCGCCTCCTCTTCTCCGGAGATCACGGCGAGGCGAAGCCCGGTCTCCCGGCGCACGCGCTTCACGAACTCGCCTCCGTTCGCGGCTTCGCGGACGGCGCACGTCGCCACCCCGGTGATCGCGCTCGCGCCCGCGGCCCGCGCGAGGGCGACGTAGCGGGCGAGGCAGTCGATCCCGTCGGCCATCGCCTCTTCCGAGAGCAACCCCGAGACGAGCGTCTCCTGCCCGAGCCTCACCATTTCCTTCTCGCGCAGGATCTCGACCCAGTGCCCGGGATCCGCGGCGTCCCGGCGGGCGACGAGGAGCTTGATCGAATTCGACCCGACGTCTATCGCGGCTATGTTCTTCGACGCGGCCATCTTTCGAAACGGTATCGTAGCCCCAGCGCTGCACTCGTCTGCTAAAACGCGACCTGAGCCGCGACGAGGAACTGGCTGTAGCTGTCCTCGAGATTGCCGTTGACGAGCCGGTTGTCCTGCTGGACCTTGAAGTAGTCGAGCTTCAGGCTCACGTTCTTGTACTTGTCGTGCCCGAGCGGGAGCCAGTGAAGACCGATCGTCCAGGTCTTGATCCGCGCGTCCTTCTGGGTTACGCCATTCTCGCCGCCCTGCGCGTCCTTGTCGTTCGTGATGACGTCGTAACGGGCGCCGATCTGCAACATGTCGGCGAGCGTGTACAGGATCGAGCCATAGAAGCCGTCGCGGCGCAGGTCGTTCGCGCCGGAGCGGGCGTCCTTCGCAGCGATGTATTCGGCCTCGGCGATGAGCGGAAAGTCCTTGCCCCCGTTGAAGCGGGCGTGGCCACCGACGCGTGTGCGGGCCAGGTGCGTCGCGGTTTCACCACCGCTGGTGCAACCGGAGCCGCCGAACACGAGGCCGTGGACGAGCTTGATGTCCGCGCGGCCGCAGGCATTGAGCGTGTCGTTCGAGTCGTCGAGCACGTTCGACGCGACACCATTCGTCAGGGAGCCCCAGAGCGTGAGCGGCTCCGCGACATCGCCCTTGAAGAAGAAGCCGGTCTCACGCCGGTCGGAGACGGCGCGGACGATCTGCGAGCGCTCCGGGAAATCGAGCTCGGACGAGGAGCGGACGCCTTCCTCGGTCAGCGTGACCTTTTTCTGTCCGAGCGAGAGCTCCCAGCCCTTGAAACCCGTGTACGTGACCGCGAGGTCCTGGAGAATCTTCGCGTCCGTGTTCGCCGTCTGCGGGTTGATCGCCTTCGCCGGGTCGAGCATGACTTCGAAGCCCCACGAGCTGTTCACCTTGCCGTTGAGCTTGATCTCGGCGCGCCGCAGGCGGAACGAGTTGGAGCCGATGTTGTTGCCGAGCGTGGAGCTCCCACCGCCCGAGGTCGAGTAGGGCGAATCATCAGCGATGTACCAGCTCTGGAGGAGGAGGCCGAACTTCAGCTCGCCCTCCGTTCCCCAGCGCAGGACCGTCGGGGGCGTGGCCACGGCCGCCTTCGGCATCGAGCGGTTGTAGCCAGGCCGGTCGTGCTTGAAGTTGTACATGTCGATCGCGTTGTCGTTCTCCGCGACGACCGTCTCGCCGTTCGGGCCGTTCCCGATGATCGTGACGGCCTTGTTGCCGATCTCGCCGCTCTTCTCCCAGGCCTGCAAGCCGGCAAAAGTGTTGAAGACGAAGACGCGGCCGTCCTTCTCGACCTCCTTGTACCAGAGACCCTGTGCCGCGGCCGGAATCGCGAATCCGATCAGAAGCAGGACGGCAAAAAATCTTTTCATCGAGGTCCTCCTTACGGGCGGAACTCTCGGCTAAGGGCGTTAAGGGGCTTCTTAACTTGTGTGGAGTCCGTGTAAAGACTGATTTCTCTCGACCCTTAACACCGATTTAACATCAAACTCACATAAACAACTTCTCGGCCGCGAACACTCCGCGCCACCAGGGAAGAACTCTTTTGAAGGAGGACGTCACATGAATCCGATTTCGAAAAGGCCGGCCTTCGCGGCCCTCGCGCTCGTCGTCTCGGGCGTGCTGCTCGCCGATACCGTGAAGGTGGACCCGGCGATTCCGGCTTACAAGCGAGCCTCGGGAATCTCCGGAAACCTGAACTCGATCGGTTCGGACACGCTCAACAACCTGATGACCTACTGGGCCGAGGGCTACAAGAAGGCCTACCCGAACGTCAACATCCAGATCGAGGGCAAGGGCTCGTCCACCGCTCCCCCGGCGCTGACCGAAGGCACGGCGCAACTAGGCCCCATGTCGCGCGAGATGTCGGGATCCGAGATGGACAAGTTCGAGGCGAAGTACAAGTACAAGCCGACCGCCGTTCGCGTGGCCCTCGACGGACTCGCCGTCTACGTCAACAAAGACAACCCGATCGAGAAACTCACGCTCAAGCAGGTGGATGCGATCTTTTCCTCGACCCGCAAGCGTGGCGGCAAGGACGTGAAGACGTGGGGCGATCTCGGGCTGACGGGCGACTGGGCGAACAAGCCCATCTCGCTGTTCGGCCGAAACTCCGCTTCCGGCACATACGGCTATTTCAAGGAGCACGCGCTCGCGAAGGGCGATTACCGCAACAGCGTGAAGGAGCAGCCCGGCTCGTCGTCCGTCGTCCAGGGCGTCGCCGAAGACAAGTACGCGATTGGTTACTCCGGCGTCGGCTACACGACGTCGGGCGTCAAGACGGTGAAGCTGGCCGAGGCCGACGGCGGGCAGTTCTACGGGGAGTCCTACGAGAACGTCCTCTCCCGCAAGTACCCGCTCTCGCGCTACCTCTACGTCTACGTGAACCGCGCCCCGAACAAGCCCCTCGACCCGCTCGTCCGGGAATTCTTCGCGTTCGTGCTCTCCCGGGATGGCCAGGAAATCGTCGTCAAGGACGGCTTCTTCCCGCTGCCCGCACCCACCGTCGCCGAAGAGAACGGAAAGCTGGCCAAGTAGACGTCTCTCGAACTTCCGATCATGACGCAGCCCAACTCCTCGCAGCGGTTCTGGACGAAGGCGGTGGACCGCCTCGCGAGCCTCACGATCTCGGCGGGCGGGCTGCTCATGATCGGGGGCCTCGTACTCATCTTCGGGCTCATCTTCTCCGAGACGCTTCCCCTGTTCGGCACGCCACGCATCGTCGCGGCGCCCGCGCCCATCGCCTCCGGAGACGAGCCCGTGTCGCCCGCGCTCTCGTCCAACACGCCGCGCGTGACATTCGGGGGCGGCACGCTCCTTTGCACGGGAGATACCGCGGGCGACATTTCCGTCTTCGAGACCGTCGAAGGGCAGGAGCCGAAGCTTCTCGAGAAGATCCGCCTCCACCCGGACGCGCCCGCACCCGTGACGGTCCTCGGAACGCTCGTGGGAGGCGAGACTCTCATCGCGGGCGATGCGCGGGGGCGCGTCAGCGGCCTGATGCGCCTGCGCGTCGCGCCCGAGGGCGAAGAGCGGTGCCTCAAAGTCGTCCGTGCGTACGAGGCAAACGCGGCCGCAGTGACGGCATTCGCAGCGTCTCCGCGCGGCAAGACGTTTCTGACTGGCGATGCCAATGGCGGTGTCGTCGCGCGCTTCGGCACAAACGCGCGCACGCTCGCATCGACGCGCGTGGGGGCGGCCGTCATTGCTCTGGAGTTCGGTCCCAAGGGCACGACGTTCACCGCCGCGACGCCCGCTGGCCCGAGGCACTTCACGCTCGACGCCCCGCACCCCGAGATCTCGTTCGCGGCGCTGTTCGGCAAGCAGCTTTACGAGGGCTACGATTCGCCCGAGTACGTCTGGCAGTCGAGCGGCGCGACGGACGATTTCGAGTCGAAGCTCTCGCTTGTCCCCCTCATCTTCGGGACGCTCAAGGGCACGTTCTACGCGATGCTGTTCGCAGTGCCGATCGGCCTCGCCGCGGCGCTCTACACGTCGGTCTTCGCGACGCCGAAAGTGAAGCGCTTCGTCAAACCGATCGTCGAGATCATGGCCGCGCTTCCTTCCGTCGTCCTCGGCTTCCTCGCCGGCCTGTGGCTCGCGCCCCTCATCCAGAAGGCCACGGTTTCGACGCTTCTGCTCTTCCCGTCCATCCCGTTCTTCGTCCTCGCCGGCGTCTTCCTGTTCCAGCTCCTGCCGTTCGAGACGCGCCAGCACGTCCGCCCGGGGCAGGAGCTCTTCCTCGTTCTCCCGCTCGCTCTCCTCGGAGCCGCCTTCGCCTGGTACGCGGGCCCCGTCGTGGAGCGCGTCTTCTTTTCGGGCGACTTCAAGGCCTGGCTCCTGACCGGGCCGGGACTCAAGTACGACGCCCGCAACAGTCTCGTCATCGCTTTCGCGATGGGCTTCGCGGTCATCCCGATCATCTTCACGATCTCCGAGGACGCGCTCTCGAGCGTTCCCGAGCACCTGAAGGCCGCATCCCTCGCGCTCGGAGCCTCGCCGTGGCAGACGGCGATCCGCGTCATCCTTCCCACGGCCTCCGCCGGCATCTTCTCGGCGCTCATGGTGGGCTTCGGCCGCGCCGTCGGCGAGACCATGATCGTCCTGATGGCGACGGGCAACACGCCTATCCTGGAATGGAACGTCTTCAACGGCATGCGGACGCTCGCCGCCAACATCGCCGTCGAGATCCCCGAGGCTCCCCAGGGTGGCAGCCTTTATCGCGTGCTCTTCCTCGCGGCGCTCCTTCTCTTCGTCGTCACGTTCCTCGTCAACACGCTCGCGGAGGCGCTGCGCCAGCGGCTCCGCAAGAAGTACACGGTCATCTGATGTCGGCAACTGTGACCCCCGAAGCCGTCCCGGTGCCCGCGACGCCGCACCGCACGACACTTTCCGAGTTCCTCTTCCGCAAGGGCGAGCCGATGATCTGGCTCGCCGGCGCGGGCCTGTCGGTCTCGTTGCTGCTCATCGTCGGACTCCTCGCCCTCGTCGCGGTGCGGGGTCTCGGCTTCTTCTGGCCGCACGCGCTCGTGGCGATCGAGACGAAGGACGGCAAAAAGGTTCTCGGCGAGATCCTTGCGCGCGAGCCCATGCCGGACGAGAAGGGCGAGACGCCCCCCATGCGCGTGCGCATGAAGATCGCGAATCGCGATCTGAACGGCCTCGACTTCCGCTGGATCGAGGAGAAGGACATCGTCCGCACGGAAACGCCCGCGAACGCGCTTCTCGTCGAGCGGCAGGAATACGGGAACTTCCACGGCTTCCTGAAGGACATCCGGCGGGGCGACGAGGTGCTCGGCGGCGCCGACGCTGCGTCTCTCGCGCGCCTGAAGGACTTGCAGAAGAAACTCCGGCCCGCCTTCGAAGAGCTGCGCGAGACGGAGAAGACCGAAGTCGGGGCGATCAACGCCGCCCTCGAGCGCGACCGTCTCGCGCTCCGGCGCGCCGAGCTGAAGAAGGACCCCGACCTCGGGAAGCTCGGTGTCGCGAATGACGCCCATCAGACCGAGCTCAAGCGCCGCTACGAAGACGTCCGCGAGCGGATCGAGGCCCGCCGCAGGGAAAACGCCGCGGTAAGCGCCACGCTCGTCGACGCCGAAGGCAAAAGCAAGACGGTCCCGGTAAACGGCATCGTGCGCATCGTCCAGCCGAACGCGGCGGCCTTTCCGGAAAAGCTCGGCGTCTACCTCTCGCGCATCCGCGAGTTCGTTTTCGACGAGCCCCGGGAGTCGAACACCGAGGGCGGCGTGTTCCCGGCCATCTTCGGGACGATCCTCATGGTGGTCTTGATGAGTATCGTGGCCGTGCCGTTCGGCGTCGTGGCCGCGCTCTACCTCCGCGAATACGCCAAGCAGGGCCGAATCGTCGGGCTCGTGCGGATCGCGGTGAACAACCTCGCCGGCGTTCCGTCGATCGTGTTCGGCATCTTCGGGCTCGGCTTCTTCGTCTACGGCGTCGGCGCGCACATCGACCGGCTCTTCTTCCCCGAGGCCCTGCCGACGCCCACGTTCGGCACGGGCGGCATCATCTGGTGCGCCCTGACGCTCGCGATTCTCACCGTTCCCGTCGTCGTCGTGGCCACGGAGGAAGCTCTGGCCGCGGTTCCCCCCGGCATGCGCCACGCCTCGCTCGCGCTCGGCGCGACGAAGTGGCAGACCACGTGGCGCGTCGTGCTGCCCGCGGCCGCGCCCGGCATCCTGACGGGACTGATCCTGGCGATGGCGCGCGGCACCGGCGAGGTCGCGCCGCTCATGATCGTGGGCGTCGTCAAGCTGGCGCCGACACTGCCCGTGGACGGCATCTTTCCGTTCCTGCACCTCGAGCGGAAGATCATGCATCTCGGGTTTCACCTCTACGACGTCGGCTTCCAGAGCCCGAACGTAGAAGCCGCGATTCCGATGGTCTACACGACCACGATTCTTCTTCTCGTCATCGTCGTCGCCCTGAACCTCTCGGCGATCGTCATCCGCAACGTCCTGCGCAAGAAGCTGAAGACCTCCACATTCTGAGGGATGGAAGCGAGACAATGGATACGACCATGACCGAAGGCCGGATCGGCATCGAGACCCAGGCACCTTTCGTGGCGCACGCGGCCGCCCCTCCGGGCGGGCCAAGATCCGACCTCATCGAGTGCAACGGCGTCAACCTCTTCTACGGCCAGAAACAGGCGCTATTCGACATCTCGCTCCGCTGCAAGAAGAACGCCGTCACCGCGTTCATCGGGCCGTCGGGCTGCGGCAAGTCCACGCTCCTCCGGTGCCTGAACCGGATGAACGACCTCATCGACGGCGTGAGGATCGAGGGCACGATCCTGATTCACGGGCTGTCGATCTACGAGCGCGGCGTGGACGTGACGCAGATCCGCAAGCGCTTCGGGATGGTGTTCCAGAAGTCGAATCCCTTCCCGAAGACGATCTACGAAAACGTCGTCTACGGCCTCCGGATCCAGGGCATCAAGAGCAAGAGCATCCTCGACGAGGCGTGCGAGAAGTCCCTCCGGAGCGCCGCCCTGTGGGACGAAGTGAAGGATCGCCTGCAGGACTCGGCCCTCGGGCTCTCGGGCGGCCAGATGCAGCGCATCTGCATCGCCCGCGCGATCGCGGTCGAGCCCGAGATCCTGCTCATGGACGAGCCCTGCTCGGCCCTCGATCCCATCGCGACGAGCAAGGTCGAAGAGCTCATCTTCGAGCTGAAAGAGCGCTTCACGATCGTGATCGTGACGCACAACATGCAGCAGGCCGCCCGCGTCTCCGACGAGACCGGCTTCTTCATGCTCGGCAGACTCATCGAGTTCGACAAGACGGAGATGATCTTCACGAAACCCCGCCAGAAGACGACCGAGGACTACATCACGGGGAGGTTCGGGTGAAGACCGGCGCCGCGCCTCAGCGCATCGTCGTCGTCGAGGACGACGAGGACCTCGCCTTCACGCTGACGTACAACCTCAAGAAGGACGGTCGCTACGAAATCGAGCGTTTCGCGGGCGGACTCGTGGCCCTCGACTCGCTTCTCGCACGCCCGCCCGACCTCGTCATCCTCGACCTGAATCTACCCGACGTGGACGGGCTCACGATCTGCCGCGAGCTGAAGAAGCACGAGGAGACGCGGCGCGTCCCGATCCTCATGCTGACGGCGCGCGCCGAAGAACGCGACAAGCTGCTCGGATTCGAGCTGGGAGCCGACGACTACGTGACGAAGCCGTTCTCGATGAAGGAGCTCATGGCCCGCATCGGGGCGCAGCTCCGCCGCAGCGCCCTGCCGCAGGCGCCTGACGACGTGTACGACGACGGCCACCTGCGCATCGATCGCGCGCGGCACACCGTGGAGAGCGATGGCGTGCCCGTGCACCTCACGAAGAAGGAATTCGACCTCCTCTGGCTGCTCATTCGGAGCGGAGGCCGCGTCGTCTCGCGCGAAACCATCCTCTCGCGGCTCTGGGACTACGCCGCCGACATCGAGACGCGGACCGTGGACGTCCACATCCGCTCGCTCCGCAAGAAGATCGGCGACCAGGTGGTCGACACGGTCGTCGGCGTCGGGTACAAGTTCGCCCGATGAGCCGCATCCTGCGCCGCTCGCTCGTCCCCGTCGTCCTCGGGATCGTCCTCGGAGGCCTTTTCGCGTTCGTCCTCGGGCGGGTGCTCGACGGGGCGGTTCACGAGCGGAGCCGCCAGACGCTCGTGGAGAAGCTCGAGCGCCTCGCGCCAGAATTCGAGGAGGACCTGAAATCGAAGGCCCGCCCCGGCGAACGGATCCGGCTCGCCGCCCGACAGGCTGGAGCGCGGCTGACGTTGATCGCGGCCGACGGCGTCGTCCTTGGGGACAGCGAGGTCTCGCCCGGAAACCTCGCCGCGGTCGAGAACCACGGCGCGCGCCCCGAGGTCGAGGCGGCCCGGCGCGAAGGGATCGGCTTCGGAGAGCGCAGGTCTTCGACGGTGCTCGAGCCGTTCGTCTACGTGGCGCGCCGCGTGGGCCCCGATGCGGCCCCCCTCGGATACGTCCGCCTCGCGATCGGCCAGAACGAGCTCGACATGCTCGAGGCGCCGTTCCGGCGCACGCTCTATCAGGTCTCGCTCCTCGCGGGCCTCATGGTCGCTTTTCTCGTCATCGCCATCCGTCAGCGCCACGCGAACGCGCTCGCGCGCGTCGTGGCGGGCGTGACCGAGGCAGCGGAGGGTCAGAGGCCGTTTCCTCCGCCGGGCTCGTCCGAAGAGACCGAAGAGGTGTTCCAGGCGCTCGCCCGCTTCGCGCAGCTCGTCGCCGCGGAGCGCGAAGGGAGCGCAAAGGCGCGCCTCCTTGCCCGGGCCGTGTTCGAGCAGGTTCCCGTGGGCCTCGTCGTCGTGGACCGGACGCTCGCGCTCCTCGACGCGAATCCCGCGGCGCTTGCCGCTTTTCACGCGCCCGCCGGTGCGCCGGGCCGCGCGCTCGTGGACCTCGTACGCGACCCGGAGACGCTCCGGCTCTTCGAGGCCGGTATCCGGGGCGAAGCCCTGGCCGGCGAAACCGCCGTGCTGCGGCTCGGAGGCGAGATCACGCCCGAGCAGGTTCTCGAGGTGAACGTGCGCGCCGTGCCGCATGGCACGGCTCCCGGCGAGCCGGCCGCCGTCGGCGTCGTCCGCGACGTCACGGAGCGCGATCGCACGGAGACGATGCGGCGCCGCTTCGTTTCCGACGTGTCGCACGAGCTCCGAACGCCGATCGCGGCGATCCGCGCCGCCGTCGAGACGCTCGCGGACGAAGACGAGCTGCCGCCGGACCTCGCGCGCCTCATGAGCATCCTCGAAAGGCAGTCGGCGGAGATGGAGGCGCTCGTCTCGGACCTGACCGATCTCTCACAGATCGAGTCCGGCGCGGTCAAGCTGGCGATCGAGCCCATCTCGCTGAAGCCTCTCCTGCTGTCGGTGGTCCGCGACCTCGTTTCCGCCGGCGGGGAGCGGGGCGTGGACGTCTGCATCGAGGCGGACGAGCATCTGGAGCTTCTCGGAGACCGCCGCCGCATTTCTCAGGTATTTCGCAACCTCGTGGACAACGCCGTGAAATTTTCGGCTCTCGGTCAGCGGGTGGACGTTCTCGCCGAGGGCGGGGTTCTCGTCGGCGGCCGGGTCTCTCCCCTCGTCGTGCACGTCGTGGATCGCGGCATCGGCATCCCGCGCACGGAGCAGGATCGCATTTTTCAGCGCTTCTATCGCGTCGATCCCTCACGCGCGAAGTCGGTGCCCGGCACGGGCCTCGGCCTCGCCATCGTCAAACACCTCCTCATCCTCCACGGCGGCGCGATCCGCGTGGAATCGGAACCCGGCAAAGGCAGCCGCTTCACGGTCACGCTGCCCGCGACGGTCCCCGGCGGCATCGCCGGGGCGCGAACCAAGGAGAACGCATGAAGGAACACTTTTCCGAGAAGCTCGAGAGTCTCCGCCGCCAGCTCATCGGCATGGGCGCGGAAGTCGAGAACCAGATCCGCCTCGCCGTCGAGGCCCTGGTGGAGGGCGACGCGGTCAAGGCGCGCAAGGTCATCGAACGCGACAAGGTGATCGACCAGATGGAGATCAAGAACGACGAGGACGCCATCGAACTCCTCGCCACGCAACAGCCCGTCGCGGGGGACCTCCGCCTCCTCGTCTCGTCGCTCAAGATCAACGCCGACCTCGAGCGCATCGGCGATCATGCCGTGAACATCGCCGAGGCCGCCGAGCGCATGTCGCGGTTCCGGCCGTTCAAGCCGTGGATCGACGTCCCCTACATGGCCGAGATCGCGCGCGGCATGCTGCAGGAGGCGCTCGACGCGTTCGTGAGAAAGGACAGCGCGCTCGCCCTCGCGGTCTGCAAACGCGACGACATCCTCGACGAGAAGAACAAGTCGATCATTCGCGAGCTCCTGACGTACATGGCCGAGAACCCGGCGCTCATCAGCGCGTCGATCGAGATCATGAGCATCTCGAAGAATCTCGAGCGCGTCGGCGACCTCGCCACGAACATCGGCGAAGAGGCCATCTACATCGCCGAGGGCGAGGTCATCAAGCACAACCTGCAGCCGAACCGCGGTGCCGAGCAGGCGTCTTCGCGAGGAACGGTCGTCCCGCCGCCCGACCGCACCTGAGCGGCCGGGCCCGACCCGCGCCGCGGCCGCCCGCTATCATCTCCACGCGATGCCTCACCAGACATTCTCCGTCGTTCCCGGAACCTTCGCCGTCTGCCGCATGCCGGCCGACACCGCCGTCCCGTTCTGGGCGTCGGCGCCAGGCGGCTTTTCGTCCGTCACCCGAACGGCGGACGAACTTTCGATCGTGTGCGAGGAGGCCCGCGTCCCTGCGCCTCAGCCCGAGAGCTTCCGCGGCGAGGGCGGCTACGCCCTCCTGAAAATCCACGGGCCCTTCCCGCTCGACTCGATCGGGATTCTGGCCGCCCTCGTGAAGCCCCTTGCGGACGCCGGCATCAGCACCCTCGCGATCGGGACGTTCGACACGGACTACCTGCTCGTGAAACGCGCCCAGGCGGCTCGCGCCGTCGTCGCTCTGCGCCAATCGGGCCACACGCTCGTCGAAGACTGAGGGCTTCACGTAAACGCGTGATACACTTATTTACGTGAAAAAGCCTATTCAGAACATCACGCTCTCGCTCCCGAAGCCGGTTCTCCGCAAGGTGAAAATCCTGGCCGTCGAACGGCAGTCCTCCGTCTCGGCCCTTCTCACCGGGTTCCTGGAGGAGATCGTCGAACGCGAGGACGCCTATGCCGCGGCCCGCGAGCGTGCGCTCACCCGGCTGGCGCGGCCCGTGAGCCTGGGGACCAAGGGCACGGTCGAGTGGAGCCGCGACTCCCTCCATGAGCGCTGAACCGCCCAGGGAGTTCGTCGACACGAACGTCCTCGTCTATGCGTACGACAAGAGCGCTGGCCTGAAGGCCGAGAGAGCGCGAGACCTCGTCGCGGGCCTGTGGCGCTCCGGCGAGGGCTGCATCAGCCTCCAGGTCCTGCAGGAGCTGTTCGTCACGATCACGCGAAAGGTCGCGAAGCCCATGCCGGCGGCGGGGGCGGCCGCGCTGATCGAGGACCTGTCGCAATGGACCCTGCACGAGCCCGTTCGCGCGGACGTCCTCGCCGCGATCGACCTGCATCGCCGCAAGCGCATCTCCTTCTGGGACGCCCTCATTCTTCAAAGTGCCCACCAGCTCCGCTGCCAGACGATCTGGTCGGAAGACCTCAACGCCGGTCAGGCATTCGGAGCGATACGCGTCCGAAATCCGTTCGCCTGACGACGGGGCGAAGGGCCGTGCCCGCGAGAAAGAAAGCGGCCGGCCGCGCCAGGACCTGCGCGACATCGACTGGTTGGAGAAATCTCGAGGAAAGTAGCCGCTAAGTACACCCGCTCCATGGCCGGCGGAGGGGCCGAGGGGGCCACGGATTTTTCGATTGAATGAGAGCCCAGGAGCCCTTCGAGGGCAGGCATTAGTAAATTCGTGGGCTATTAGTAAGGACAGGCGCCGGCGGGCCTTTGACCCCACATGCCCAAATTATTTTTTTGGGGCGCAATTCGACGCGGCGAGGAGCCAAGAGTTGGGCAGAAACACGAAAGCGGCCAGCGCAGGCACACCTTGCACAGGGCTGGCGCGTACCAGTCAATTGGTCAGTTATTGGGGTTTAATTGCTAGCCGGCGATGGGGGTAGAGCCGATGCAGCGATCACAAAACCAAGCTAAAAGGGCTGAAAACATGTCGTCCTCCTAAAAAGTTCAACTGAGCAAGTCGTGAATTGGTCACTTCCGAATTTCTTCAGAGGTGGGCTACATACACGGACAGACGGGGGCACACCTTTGACCCCCCTCGATGAAAGATTCTTTTGAGGTACCCGAATCATGGCACCCCGCCCCCTGACCCTTGAACGTTGTCTAGAGAAAGATCAGTTCCCGTTCACAACCAG
>JARXKK010000048.1 GCA_030278895.1 Acidobacteriota bacterium | reverse complement strand
CCTCCTACGTCGCGCTCACGAAGCCGCGCATCACGGTGTTCGTCGTCATGACGGCCTTCGTGGGATTCGTCGCGGGCACGAAGGGGCCGCTCTCGGGGATCGACGCCGTGCTTCTCATCCACACTCTGCTCGGGACCGCGCTCGTCGCGTCCGGCACGAGCGCCTTCAACCAGGTCTGGGAGAAGGACCTGGACGGGCGGATGGAACGGACCGCGGCGCGTCCGCTGCCTTCAGGTCGGCTCCCGCTCGGCGGCGCCGCGCTCTTCGCCGGAGCGCTGTCGGTCGTCGGCCTCGTCGAGCTCCTCCTCTTCACGAACGGGATCACGACCGCGCTCGCGGCTTTCACGCTCGTCTCGTACGTCTGCGTGTACACCCCGATGAAGACGCGCTCGCCGGCCTCCACGATCGTCGGGGCGGTGCCGGGAGCTCTGCCGCCTCTCGGAGGCTACGCGGCCGCGGCGGGCGCGATCGGCCTGCCCGGGCTCGCGCTCTTCGCGATCCTTTTCGTCTGGCAGCTGCCGCACTTCTTCGCGATCGGCTGGCGCCACCGCGTCGACTACGCGAAGGCGGGCGTCGTCATCCTGCCCGTCGTCGACCCCACCGGGCGCTCGACCGCCCGCCAGACGCTCCTCTGGACGGCCGTTCTTCTGCCGGTCAGCCTCCTGCCCTCCCTCGTGGGCACCGCGGGGTTCGCGTACGCCTTCGGCGCGTTCGCGATGACGCTTCTCTTCCTGGCGTCGTCGCTCCGGTTCGCGCGGGACGTCACGGACGGCCGCGCCCGCTCCCTCTTCCTCGCGTCGATCGGATGGCTCCCCGCGATCCTCGTCCTCCTCGTCCTCGACCGCGTGTGACGCCTCCCGCCGTCGAAGCCCGATCCCTCTCCCGTTCCTTCGGAGCGCGCGCCGCGCTTACCGGCGTGTCGTTCTCCGTGGCGCGCGGCGAGATCTTCGCCCTCCTCGGACCGAACGGCGGCGGCAAGACGACGCTGTTCCGCATCCTCGCGACGTTGCTGCCGCCCGGAGCCGGGAGCTTCTCGATCGACGGGCTCGATGCCGGCAAGGAGCCGCGCGCCGTTCGGAAGCGGCTGGGCGTCGTCTTTCAGGCGCCCAGCCTCGACAAGAAGCTCACGGTGACCGAGAACCTCGCTCTCCAGGGCGCGCTCTACGGTCTCTCCGGGGCGCCGCGCGACGCGCGCATCGGCGAGCTTCTCGAGACGTTCCACCTCCAAGACCGCGCCCTGGACCTCGTCGAAACGCTCTCGGGCGGCCTCGCGCGCCGCGTCGAGATCGCCAAGGCGCTCCTCCACGCTCCGCCCGTGCTCCTCCTCGACGAGCCGTCGACGGGTCTCGACCCGGGCGCGCGGCGGGATCTTGTGGGGCTCCTCGGCTCTCTGGCCCTCGGGGGCACGGCGGTGCTCCTGACGACGCACCTCTTCGAGGAGGCCGAGGCCGCGCACCGCATCGGGATCCTCGACCGCGGGCGGCTCCTCGCGCTCGACACGCCCGCCGCGCTGAAGGCGACGCTGGGGGGCGACGTCGTCGCCGTGGAGGCGAAGGACGAGAACGGCGCGCCGGCTCTCGCCGCCTCGATCGCGAGCCGTTTCGGCGCCGAGGCCGGGCGCATCACGGTGGTGGGGCCCACGGTGAGGGTCGAACTCCCGGCCGCGCACACGTTCGTGCCGCGCCTCGTCGAGGCTTTCCCGGGCGCGTTCAAGTCCGTCACGCTCGGCGCGCCGTCGCTCGAGGACGTCTTCATCGCGAGGACGGGCCGCCGCTTCCGCGAGGCGGACGCGGCCGAGTCCGCACCATGAGCGCTTCTCTCGCCCTCGCGCGCCGCGAGATCGTCCGCTTCCTGAGGCAGAAGAGCCGCGTCGTCGGAGCCGTGGCCCCGCCGCTCGTCATGTGGATCCTCGTCGGAGCCGGCTTCAAGGGCTCCTTCCGCGAAGACTCGTTCGGCTACTTCTTTCCGGGAACGGTCGTCCTCGTCGTCCTCTTCGCGGCGATCTTCGCCACGATCTCCGTCATCGAGGACCGGCGCGAAGGCTTCCTTCAAGGCGTCCTCGTGTCTCCCGTCGCCCCGTCCTCGATCGCGCTCGGAAAAGTCCTCGGCGGCACGGTGCTCGGGCTGATCCAGGGGCTTCCGCTCCTCGTCCTCGTGCCCGTGGCGGGCCTGAAGGCCGACGCCGCGGGCCTCCTCACCGCCGCCGCACTTCTCGTCGTGCTGGCCTTCGCGCTCACGGCGCTCGGCTTCGCGATCGCCTGGTGCCTCGAGTCGACACAGGGATTCCACGCGATCATGAATCTCTTCCTGATCCCCATGTGGCTGCTCTCGGGGGCCTTCTTCCCCGTCGATGGCGCGCCCGGGTGGCTCCGCGCCACGATGGCCGTGAACCCGCTTACGTACGCCGTCGCGGCGCTCCGCCGCGCTCTCGGAGGCGCTGCCCCCGCGTTCGCGTCTCCCGCGCTCTCCTTCGCCGTTACGATCGCCTTCGCCGCCGTGACGTTCGGGGCCGCCGTCGCCGTCGTCGCGCGCTTTCCCGCGGGACCCGCCGGTCGGTCCGGCCCCCCCCTTCCGGAAAAGCCGTGACCGTCCGCGACCTGCCCACGTTGAACGCCTGCCTGAACGCGACGAGCGCCGTCCTCCTCGCGCTCGGCTGGTTCCTCATCCGCACGGGCCGGAGAGAGGCCCATCGCCGCGTCATGATCGCGGCGTTCTCCTGTTCGACGATCTTTCTCGCGAGCTACCTCACCTACCACGCGCGGGTCGGAAGCGTGCGCTTCCCGGGGGTCGGCGGCGCGCGCACGCTCTACCTCGGCATCCTTCTCACGCACACGGTCCTCGCCGCGGCCGTGGCCCCGATGGCCGTCGTGACGTTCTCCCTCGCGTGGCGAGGCCGGTTCGAGAAGCACCGGCGCCTCGCGCGCTGGACGCTCCCGATCTGGCTCTACGTCTCCGTGACGGGCGTCATGGTGTACGTGATGCTCTACCGGATGAGCTGGTAGTTCCGCCCCGGCCCCACTTCGCGACGAGCTCGCCGATGCGCGCGAGCGTCACCGGCTTGCTCACGAAGTCGTTCATGCCCTCGGCCTCGCAGCGCTCCTTCACGAGGTCGGACGTGAGCGCGGTGAGGGCGACGACCGGCAGGCGGTCGCCGCCGGGCAGGGCGCGCAGCCGGCTCAAAACCTGAAAGCCGTCCATCTCGGGCATCTGGAGGTCCAGGAGGACGAAGTCGAAACGGAACCCCGCGGCCGCGTCCACGGCCTCGCGGCCGTTCGCGGCCGTGAGGACTTCCGCGCCTCGCGACCGCAGCATGTGCGCGAGGAGCTCGCGATTCTCCTCGTTGTCCTCCACGAGCAGCACGCGCGGACGGCCGTCGGGGCCGCCGATCAGCCGGCGGCCGGATCCATCGTCTTCCGTCCCGGCCTCGTCGACCCTCGCGAGAAGCTTGTCGCTCGTCGCAAGGAGCTCGGCCTCGGCGCGGGCGCGCTGAACCGGGCCAGAGGTTTCGTCCGCCGCCCGCCGCGCCGCGGCGACGATCTCCTGGACGCGCGCCTTGAGATCGCGCGTGGTGGACTGGAGGACATCCACGGCCGTCTCGCGCGCATCGGCCAGCGCCCGGCGGGCCGCATCCAGCTCGGCGATGAGCCGCCGGCGCGAACCGCCGTCGAGAAAAACGACGTCGGCGCCGCCGCCCGGGCGCGGCGCGACGAGAACGTGGAACATGCGCGAGGACCCTTCCGGGGTCACGAGGGCGACGTCGTCCTCGAAGATCGCGGTCGGCGTGCCCTGGGGGGCGCGGTTCACGGCGTGTGCGCGTATGTGGCCGCGAAGCGCCTCGGGAAGCGCCTCGGTGCGCTCGACGTCGAGCCCCTCGAGGGCGTCCGCGCGGCGCCCGACCCATTCCGCGAGCCGGCGGTTCACAGCCTCGATGCGGCCCGACGCGTCCACGCCGAGAAGGCCCGCCGGCGAGGAATCGAGAAGGCGCGCGCGGTTCTCCTCGCCGCCGACCGGGCCGCGCGTATCGACCCTCCAGACAGCCGCTTCAACGACCTTGCCGTAGCGTACGACCGGCGTCATCGAGACGATGGACTCGACGCGCGTCGTGCCGTCCGCGAGCAGCATGATCCGCCGCGCGACCCGGGGCCGTCCGGTCTCGAAGACTTCGTTCAGGCCTTCGACCATCTCGGGAGTCTCGGTCCCGGCGGCAGGGAATTCCGACGCGGATTTCCCTTCCACGTCGCGCCCTTCGACGTCCAGAACGTGCCGCGCCCCGCGGTTCGCGTAACCGATCCGGCCCGCACGATCGAGCGTGTAGACGGCGACCGCGTCCATCGCGTCGACGGCCGGACCGAAGGCCGCGCGGACGGACGTCACCGGCTCGGAGCGCGGCCCGGAAACTTGAGAGGACCGGTCCGCGCCGAAGAGGACGAGGATTGCGGCCGCCGCGATGACGACGGCGGCGGGCGCGAGAGACGACGGCAGACCGATGACGACGCCCGCCACGAGAAGCAGAATGCCGAAAAGGACGAGAATCCGGGGGCCAGACATCCTCCCCATCTTAAACACGAGGCCGCATGAGCTCCTCTCGAGACGCCGACAAGTCCTGGGGAGCCCTCCTTGCCGAGGGCCGGCGGCGCCTCTCGGGCGCGGACCACGCCCCTTACGAGGCGGAAGAGCTGCTCGCGCGGGCCGCGGCCCGCCCCCGCGCCTGGTTTCACAGCCGCCGGAGCGAAGCGGCGGAGCCGGTGGCCCGCGCGGCCTTCGACACGCTGGTCGCGCGCCGTGCGGCAGGCGAGCCGCTGCAGTACCTCCTCGGCGAGTGGGAGTTTCTAGGCCGCACCTTTTTCGTGGACCCGCGCGCCCTGATCCCGCGCGGCGAAACGGAAGGCATCATCGAGGCGGCGCGCGCCGCGGCTGCCGGCGCCCGCCGGATCGCCGATCTCGGGACGGGGAGCGGCATCCTCGCCGTGTCGCTCGCGCTCGAGCGGCCCGGCGCCCACGTCGTCGCCGCCGACAGGTCTCTCGCGGCCCTCGCCCTCACCGCCGTCAACGCGCGCCGGCACGGCGTCGGCGCACGCGTGATCCCGGTCGCCTCCGACTGGCTCAGTGCGTTCGCGCGCCGGCCTCTCTTCGATCTCGCCGTCGCGAACCCGCCTTACGTCCCCGTGACCGACCAGCCCCACCTCTCGAAGACGGTTTCGGAGTTCGAGCCTCCTCTGGCGCTCTACGGCGGGGGAGACGGCCTCGACCCGCTGCGCGTCCTCCTCGCGACTCTTCCCGCTCTCCTCCACGGCGGCGCTCCGTTCGTGTTCGAGTTCGGATACGGACAGGCGAAGGACGTCTCGGCGCTCGTCGAAGCCTCGGGCGTCTTCCGCCTCGCCGCGATGCGCCTCGACGCCGCCGGGATCCCGCGCACGGCCACGGCCGTGCGCCTCTGAGCCGGTACACTTCCGCCCCTGATGGACGCCTTCCTCATCAAGGGCCCGGTGAGGCTCGCCGGCACCGTCCGGGCCAGCGGTGCGAAGAACGCCGCCCTTCCGGCGCTCGCCGCCGCGCTCCTCACGGCCGATCCCGTGACGCTCGACGAGGTACCGGACCTCGCGGACGTCAACACCATGAACCGTCTCCTCGCCGGCATGGGTGTCTCGATCGACCGACCCGCGCCGGGACGGGTCGTCCTCGGCGCGTCCCGCGTCACGTCGACGGAGGCGCCTTACGACCTCGTGCGCACGATGCGCGCGTCGATCCTCGTGCTCGGGCCGCTCGTCGCGCGCTTCGGCGAGGCGCGCGTGTCTCTGCCCGGAGGCTGCGCGATCGGCGTGCGGCCCGTGGATCTGCACCTCCTCGCGCTCGAGGCGATGGGTGCGCGAATCGCCGTCGAGAAGGGCTACATCCATGCGCACGTCTCGCGCGTCGGGCGGGGGACCGGCCGGCTCACGGGAGCGGCGATCCGGTTTCCCTCGCCCACGGTGACGGGCACCGAGAACGTTCTCTTCGCGGCCGCGCTCGCGAAAGGCACGACCGTGATCGAGAACGCGGCGCGGGAGCCCGAGGTGGAGGACACGGCGCGCCTTCTGACGGCGATGGGCGCCCGCGTGACCGGCGCGGGCACCCCTACGATCACGGTCGAAGGCGTCGACCGGCTTTCCGGCACCGGTCAGATGCCCCACGCGATCGTGCCCGACCGGATCGAGGCGGGTACGTACCTCGCCGCCGGCGCGATCACGGGCGGAGACGTGACGGTCACGGGCGCACGCGCGCGCGACCTCGGAGCCTTCCTCGACGCGCTCAGCCGCGCGGGAGCCGGCGTCGAGGTCACGGCCGATTCCGTCCGCGTTCACGGCGGGCGCCCCCTCGTCGCCGTCGACATCGAGACGGCGCCGCACCCCGGTTTCCCGACGGACCTGCAGGCGCAGTTCCTCGCTCTCATGACGCAGGCCGAAGGAACGTCGCGCCTCATCGAGACGATCTTCGAGAACCGCTTCCTGCACGCCGTCGAGCTCGCCCGCCTCGGCGCCGACGTGCGCGTCGACGGCCGCGCGGCGGTCGTGCGCGGGCCTTCCTCCCTCGAGGGCGCGCCCGTCACGGCGTCGGACCTCCGCGCGTCGGCGGCGCTCGTGCTCGCGGGCCTCGTCGCGCGCGGCGAGACGCGCGTCCGCCGCATCTATCACCTCGACCGCGGTTACGCGGCCATGGACGAGCGTCTCCGATCGCTCGGCGCCTCGGTCGAACGGATCGACGGATAATCGCCGCGTGAGCCCACCCTTTGCCGACGCCTCCTGCCTCTTCTGCCGGATCGGCCGGAGAGAGATCCCCGCGAAGATCGTTTTCGAGAACGAGCACGTCCTCGCGTTCCACGACGTCGCGCCGAAAGCGCCGACGCACGTCCTCGTGATTCCGAAGACGCACCTCGCGCGCATTTCCGAAACGTCGGAGGCGGACACCGCTCTCCTCGTCGATTGCCTCGCGGCGCTCCGGGGCGTCGCGCGCTCGCTCTCGCTGGAGAGCTACCGCGTCGTCGCCAACGACGGCGCCGATGCCGGCCAGAGCGTGTTCCACGTCCATTTCCATCTTCTCGGCGGGCGGGCGTTCGCGTGGCCGCCGGGCTGAGAATCGTCTTTCGCTCCGCCGCCTCCTTTCTCCTCGCCCTCCTTCTCCTCCTCCCGGCCGCCTCGCCCTTCACGGCCTGGGCCGCCGATGTCGCGAAAGAGCGCGACCTCGAGGCGGCCGCGCGCGCAGGGAAATGGACGGAAGTTCTCGAGCGGCTCGCCGCGCTGAAGAGCGCGTCGGCCGAGCGCTATCAGGACGGCCGCTTCGACTATCTCGAGGCGCGCGCCCGGGCCGCGACCGGTGATCGCGAGGCGGCCATCGCCCTCTTCGAACGCCACGTTGCCGCCGACGACCTCCTCGACGTGCCTGCCCGGCTCGCGGCCGGGTCGCTTCGATTCGAAAACGGGGACGGGCTCGGCGCGCTCGAACTGCTCTTCCCGCTTCTCCAGCGAAAAGGCGGGGCCGTGTCCCGCCGCGCGCTCCGCATCGCTCTCGATGCGCTCGAGACGCGCCTCGACGTCGCCACGTTGAACCGCCTCGTCGCGGTGCGGCCCCCCGCGCCTGCGCGCGAGAGACGCCGTCTCCTCGCACTCCGCGCCGAGGCGCTCGACGAGTCCGGAGACACGGCCGGCGCGGCCGGGCTCCGCGAGGACATCCTGCGCGAGGCCCGGCGGGACGACGCGGCCGCGGTCGTGCTGGCCCGTGAGATCCGCGGGAAGCAGGAGCGGGACCTTCCCGACCGCCTGCTGCCTCTTCTCATCGAAACCGCCAAGGCGCAGCGCGACCTGGATCTCGCGGAGCGGCTCGCGGTGGAACGCGATGCGCGCGCCGCGCGCGCCGGGCGCGCCGGGCGCGCCGGCGACGGCGCCCTCCGCTGGGGCGCCCGGTTCGACCTCGGGCGGATCCTCGCGTCGCGGGGCCGTTTCGCCGAGGCCGCGACGGTGTTCCGAAGCATCCTCGACCAGCAACCGCGCCACCCGCGGCGCGCCGCGGGAAAGAAGGACGACGCTCCCGGAACGGACGCCTTCTTCGCGCGTGCCCGATTCAACCTCGGCGCGGTCCTCGAGAAGCTCGGCCAGCTCGACGCCGCCGCGGCCGAGTTCCGGCGCGTGGAAAACGGGCGCGTCGGCCCCGCGGCCGTCGCCGCGCTGCAGCGGGCGCGCCTCCTGATGCGTCGCCGCGACCTCGCGGGCGCCGAGGCGATCCTCATGCTCCCGAGGCTCGCGAAGGAGCCGGGCCGCGTCGAGGGCCTCCTTCATCTTTTGGAACGGCATGCCGAGGCCGGCGACGGCGCGGGCGCGCGGCGGATCCTGCTTCCCCTGGAGCATCTCGCGCGCTCGGGCAGCCTGAAGGAGCCTTGGAAGAGCGAGCTTCCGTTCTGGCGGGGCCGTGTCGCGGAAGCCTCCGGCGACGTCGCCGGCGCTCTCGCCGGCTACGCCGCGCTCCTCGCGGCCCGCCCCTACACTCTCGCGGGCGAGCTTGCGACGCAGAGGATGCTCGCGCTTCCCGCCGGCTCCCGCGACGCATATCTCCGGCGTGAACGGCTGCGAGGCGAGGTGCTGCTCACGTCTCGGAACCCGCGGGAAGCGCGGGTACGCCTGCTGCCGCCCGCCCTCCTCGGCGACTCCGGCGCCCGCGACCTCCTGAGACTTGCCTACCGCGAGCTCCCCGGCTATGCCGAGGTCCTGCTCGCGCCCGACCTCCCGGAGGACGCCCTCCCGACGCTCTGCGGAGACGCCGCCGCCTGCCGCCTCCTGCAGCTCGGCCTGCCCCTCGAGGCCGAGCCGATCGTGCGCGACGCCTCGCGTCTCGCCACGCTGCTCGCCTGTCTCGTCGCCGCGCGCCTCGCCGAGGACGCCGACGCGGGGCCAGCGGCGCTGGATGCGGCCGAGGCCCTCGACCGGATGGTGCCGGACGACTTCCTCCTCGACCTCGCGCCCCGGTCGATCCTCAGGGGGCTCGCGCCGCGGCCCTTCGGCCGGCTCGTCGCCGAGACAGCGGACCAGAGCGGCGTCCCGCGCGATCTTCTCTACGCCGTCATGCGGCAGGAGAGCCGGTTCGACCGTGAGGCCGCCTCTCCCGCCGCGGCGCGCGGTCTCATGCAGCTGACGCTGCCCGCCGCCGGAGACGCCGCGCGCGAGCTGAACGAGACACCGCCCGCCTACGCCGACCTCTACGATCCCGCGCGCTCGCTGCGCCTCGGCGCCCGCACCCTGAAGAATCTCCTCGCCCGCTTCGACGGGGATGCCGTCCTCGCGGCTTCGGGCTACAACGCCGGCGCGGGTCAGACGGCGCTCTGGTCCGGAGGGGCGAAGTCGCCCGCCGAGGCGCTCCTCGCGTCGATCAGCTACCCGGAGACGCGCACGTATGTCAGACGCGTCCTCGCGAACCGGATCCTCTACCGCAAGGCCGAGCCCGTCACCGCCGGTAAATGAGGATCCGGGTCTCGCTCCGGAGCTGTTCGGTCCAGCGCTCGATCTCGGCGTTGAGCCGGACCTCGCGGAGGACCTCGCGGATCTCCTCGCGGACGTCGTCGAAGGGCGGCAGGTCCACGAGGCCGCGCTTCTTCGCCGCGTCGCGAAACGTCGTGTCGTAGTAGGCCCGAAGATCCGCCTCGCTCACCTTGAGTCCCGGCGTGAGGCGCTCCTTCACGAAGCTGTCGAGGGCGAGCCCGCGGCGCACCCACGCGGACAGCTCCTCGCGCGTCGTCCCGGCCGCCGCGAGGGCCGCCGCCGCCGAAACGCCGCGGTCCCTCGCGAGCCGCTGCTCGAGCGCCGCGACGCGCGCCTCCACCTCTTCGGGCTTCGGGTCGAAGCCGGAGGACCTCCGGAGCTGCTTCTCGCGCAGCATGTCGACGATGCGCTGGTCGAGGGTCCGGTCGCGATAGGCCGCGTCGGACTCCCCCGTCTTTCGTGCGAGATATCCCACGGCCACGAGCTTCCGGATCTCGCTGCCGAGGATGATGTCGTCGCCCACGACGGCCGCGATGCGGTCCACGAGCACGGCCTCCCCCGAAGGCGCCGTCAGAGGCACAACCGCGGGAGCCGGAACCTCCGGGGCGGCGCTCCGGGCGGCCCCCGAGAGGGCGACGCCTGCGAAGACGAGCGGAACGAACAACTTCACCTGCGGGCCACCACGCCCTTCATCACGCTTCGAGGATCTTCAGACCCAGGGCCGCGAACCTCCGAAAATCGTCTACGTTCCCTGTCGCGAGCGGCTCGCCCGCACGCAATGCGCTTGCGGCGATCATGCAGTCGATCAGCGATCCACGCCGCCGCCCGGATTCGTTGAACAGACGCGCGCTCACGGCCGCATCTTCCTCGAGAAACGCCACGCGTTGCGATACGACGCGGGTCGCGAGGTCCAGGTGGCTCTCCTCGAGCGGGCCACACAAGAGCTCCGTCCAGGCCACGGTGCTCATGCCCAGCGATTCGCCATCCTTCAGCCACTTTCGCAGGGCCCGATCCTCGGCGGAGTCGCGCACGAGCCCTCGAATCAGAAAGCTCGTATCCAGATGGATCATTTCGATTCCCGTCGGACGGACGTGGCGCGGCGCTCGGCACGAGCCCGCCTTTCCCATCGAGCGGCCGTCCGGGTCTCCAGGCTCAAGAGCCGCTGGAGCGAATCGAGCGCAGTGAGTGCCTTCGGCGCCCCGGCCGGTCCATGTTTGGCCGCCCGGATCGCCCGCCGCAGAGCCTCGGACTTGGAGACTCCCCAGCGACGCGCCATGTCCTCCAGCGTGCGAGCCGTCTCGACATCGAGCGCATAGGTCGATTTGACGGTCATGGTGGCCATACCCTCAGTATAGGGCCATAACATCCACGGCGCTCGCGATCGGAGAGAATGCGGCCGATGGGCCGCCTCCTCGTCGTCGCGACACCGATCGGGAATCTCGACGACCTGTCGACCCGCGCGCGGGAAGCCCTCGCGTCCGCCGCCGTCGTCTACTGCGAGGATACGCGCCGCACGGGAAACCTCTTCGCCCGCTTCGGTCTCACGACGCCGCGCGTCTCCTGCCACGGCCACAACGAGCACCACCGCGTCGGCGAGGCTCTCGAGAGGCTGGCCCGCGGGGAGACGCTCGCGCTCGTCTCGGATGCCGGCACGCCGCTCGTCTCGGACCCCGGCGAGCGCCTCGTCGCGGCAGCGGCCGCGGCCGGGCATCAGGTGGAGGCGATCCCGGGCCCGTCGGCCGTTCTCGCGATCCTCTCCGTCTCGGGCTTCCCCGCCGTCCCGTTCACGTTCCTCGGCTTCCCGCCGTCCCGAAGGGGCGAGCGGGACCGCTGGTACGCCTCAAACGCCTCCCGTCCCGGCACCGCGGTCCTCTTCGAATCGCCCTTCCGCATCGTGGAATCCCTCGAGGCGCTCGCGCGGGCTTGGGGAGACCCGCCGGTCGTCCTCGGGAGGGAGCTCACGAAGATGCACGAAGAGGTCCTCCGCGGGAAAGCCTCGGAGGTCGCGCGCATCCTCGCCGCGCGGCCCGGGATCAAGGGAGAGATCGTCCTCGCGGCGGCGGACTGACCCCTTCCTTCACCTCCAGATCTTGAAGTTCAGCTGGAACGTCTTCTTCTGGATCAGCGCGCGCCAGTCGACGAAGACGAGGGCGCAGAGAAGAAGGAGCCCCACGGCGAGACCCGCGATCGACTTCCAGGAGAGCGCCCCCTCCAGCAGACTGCCGGCGTGGTCGGAGGCGTACTTGCCGAGGTGGACGGTCACCGAGTCGCTCGTGAACTTGCCCACGAAGAACGCCGGGATGATGTAAAGCGCGTTGATCTTCGCCATGCCGCCGGCCACGAACAGCGGAGTCGTGGGAAGCGGCAGGAGCGAGTAGGCGACGATGACGGCCTGCCCTTTCCATCCCTTCTCTTTCATCTTTCTGCCGAGAAACTGAACGTCCTCGTTTTTCGACCGCTTCAGGAACCTCCCGGCCAGGAGCGGGATGTAGAGCGTCAGGATGTACCGTCCCAGAATCGATCCGGCAACGCCGACGACGATGACCCACCAGATGTTCAGGTCGAACATGATCTGCAGGAACACCATGATCGTGAACGCGGGAGGAAGGGGAAACGCGACGACATCGAAGAGCAGAGCCCCGAGAAAGACGAGGAGATACTGCCACCACATCGCGTTCGATTATGGCCCGCCCGGCGCGCCCGTCGCGTTCAGCGAAGCCTGAGCCGGACGACACGAAGCGCCGCGAGCTGATGATCATTTACGGCGAGATCCTCGCCGGCGACGCCTCCGAGGAACGTGTCAAGGCGGAGATCACGGCGCACGCGCAGGCCGGCATGAAGATGCCTTGACGCGCGCGCCGCGTCCGTGACAGGGTCCCGGTCATGAGCAGCCTCATTCCGATCGTCGCCTCGCTCGCCGGATTGCTCGCCATGCAGATCGCGGGCTATGACCTGGCCGTGGCGGAGAAATGGGAAAAGGCCAAGGTCGTCGCGTACCGCGTGGAGGGCGTGCACAACGCGCGCGAGGCCGTCGTGCATGGCGACTACGAGGGCAAGGCGGACGTCATCGACCGCATCACCGTCGAGTTCACGTGGGACTGCAAGAAACGCAAGGTCGTCGGACCCGTGACGGTGACGGACGGTAAAACCGAGCTCAAGAACGTCAAGTCCGACGGCACGAATTGCCCGCCGCCGCAGCTCAAGGGTGCGTACGAGCACTTCCAGTCGGTCTCGAGCGCGATGATCTCGGGCGACCAGATCCAGATCAAGGGCACCCGGACCTATCCACCGGCGTTGGTCTCCAACTACCCGGGGAGCTGCTCCATGCGGTCCATTCCAGGAGCCAAGGAAGAGGCGTCGCTGTTCCTGGGGGGCGCCGCACCGGAGGCCCTCGGTGGGCCAATCGTCCCGGGCGGTCCCCTCGTCATCGCCGCCGACCGGAAGAGCTTCTCGATGAAGGGCGCCGAAAACTGGGTGTGGACTTTCACGCCCACTCTCGTGCAGTAGCGGCGCGTCCCGGGGTAGAGTTCCAACCCATGAACGTCAAGACGATCGCGCTCTTCGCAGCCGTGGCCGCGGTGTCTTCCACGCAGAATGGCGCGGTTCCGGTCGAACAGGAACCGAATCACAGGACCGTTCTGAAGAACGACTACGTGCAGGTGTTTCGCGTGCAGCTCGAGCCCGTCGATTCGGCCGTCACGCACACGCTCGCCAACGAGGGCTCGGAAAAGGGCGTCCTCGTCGAGATCGAGCTGAAGTAAGAGGGCCCGATTGAAGGAGCAGAAATGAGAATCCAGCGGTCCCGGGAAATCGTCGCGGCACTCGGTCTCGCAATCGTCGTGATGGGCTGCGCCCGCGGCCCGGACCCCGCACCCGCGGCGGTGAAGGCGAAGGCGGCGTTGCCGCCGGAGCCCGTCGTAAACCATCCGCCCTCGGACGCACAGCCCGGCCAGAAGATCGAGCATGGCGAGCTGATCCTCGCCGCCGACGACGCGCACCGGCAGCTGAACGCGCAGCACCATTCCTACAAGGTCCTCGAGACCCGGCGGGTGCCGGGGCCCGTTCAGAAGCCGGCGATGAAGGACGTCAGGGACTTCGCGCTCGCGAAGGGCGATCTGGACGTGATCAACCCGGGGCCTGGCGAGTACGTGCACGTCATGGAGGGCCAGCGCCACGGCTACGAAAACCTGACGATCGGCATCACGTACACGGCGCCCGGCGGCGCGCCGCCGATGCACAGTCACAAGGGCGAGGAATCCCACGTGCTTCTGAAGGGGCAGAAAGTGCTCTACGCGCTGGGCGACAAGATCTTCGTCAAGGAAGGGCCCTACATCGTCAACATTCCCCCCGGCGTGCCCCACTCGTTCCAGAACCTGGACACGGAGGTCGCCGAGCTCGTCGTGATCTTCCCCACGAACGTGTGGGAGTACGACGTCCTGGACTACTTTCCGTTCTCGACTCCCGAGGCCAAGGCCATGGCGGAGGAAGCGCGGCGAGGCAAAGGGCAGTCTCCGGGAAAATAGGAGATGGCGTGCGCGTTCAGCGAAGCCTGAGCCAGACGGCGTCGACGACGTCCCACGTGTTGTCGATCCACGCGTTCGGGTGCGGCTGCGGCTCGAGCGTGACGTTCACGCGCCACACTTCGCGACGCGGATAGGCGGCGAGGAGCTCGGCCCGCCTCTCCGGAAGATCCCGCACGAAGACGCGAGGCGCCGTCCGCGGATCGAGCCCGTTCGCGAGCAGGAACGATCCGTACGTCCACTCGACCGTATTCCCGGCGACGAGCACGAGCGCCGACGGCCCGACGCCGGCCGCCGCGAGCCGGCGGAGCGGCTCTCCCGTGTGCGCGTGGTACGCGTGGGAGAGCGCCTCGGCCTGGCGCGGGAGGAGCGTCGCCAGCGGGAAGATCGCGAGGAACGCGACGGCGAGCACAGCCGCGGCCGGCGCGAGCCGTTCGAGCCGGAAACGCCGGAAGAGGGATGTCACCAGCCCTTCGAGGGCGAAGCAACTCCGCGCGGCGAGGAGCGCGAGCGCGCCCAGCGCCTCGAACGCGTACCGCGGACCGGAATGGTTGATCTCGTAGAAGCGATAGAAGCTGAACCCGACGACAAGTCCGAGGACCGAAGCGAAAAGCCACGCGTCCCACCGGCGCCGCGGAGCCGGAATCAGGAGCAGGAGGAGGAACAGAAGATCTCCCCACGGGTAACCCCAGACCGTCGCATTGAGGTCGCTCGCGAACCATGGGAAGTGGGACGCGAACAGCTGCGTGGACGAAAAGCCGTACGTGAACGAGAGATTCGGGTCCCAGACGAGATACGCCATGCGCAGCGGGTGACCCGACAGGGCGAAGTTGTACGCGAGAAGGAACCCGAGAGGCGCCGCGCCTCCGAGCGCGAGCCATCCGGCGGTCCGCGCGAGATCCGTCCGGCGCCGGATGAGGACGGACACGAGCGCGGGCAGCAGGAAGAACACCGCGGCCTGCGGGCGGACGACGATCCCGAAGCACCCGAGAAACCCCGCAGAGATGAGCGGGCGCGCGGCGCGGCTCGCGCCGGTCGCGCCGTCTTTCCCGCTCTCGGCGAGGAACGCGAGGCACCATGTGAAGACGCACAGCGCCGCGACGTGCCCCATGAATCCCGCGCCCATGAGGAGCGCGAACGGCGACACCGCAAGGAAGAGGGAGCCCAGGAGGCCGGTCGATTCGTCGAAAAGTGCCCTCCCGAGACGGAAGACCCCGAAGACCGCGAGTCCGAGGAGCACCGGATTCACGAGGAAGGGAGCGCCGACGAGCCATCCGGCGGCGAGAAGCAACGGGAAGCCGGGAGGATAGATCCCGCACCATCGCGTCCCGTCGAGGAGAACGTTCTGGGACTTGAACGCTTCCGGAACGGGCGGCGGCTCGAGCCAGGGGCGGCCCGCCGCGAAAATCTTTCCCTGGAACGAATAGGAAATCCCGTCGGCGGCGTGCGGGACGCCTCCGAACACGCGCTGTCCAAGAGTGGCGCCGACCACCGTGGCGAAGAGCGCGAGGAGGCCGGCGAGAAGGGCGGGCCGGCGCACGAGACCCTAGGTCGCCGAACGGTCTTCGAAGGCGAGGCGCTCGTCCGCGTCGAGCAGATCCACGAGGACGGGCCAGTCGACGTCGGGCTGTGACGCGAAGGCGTGGAGATAGAGCGCCACGTCGCGGGCGTCGTGCACGCGCAGGAGGGCATCCACGGCGCGGGCGAGCGTCCTGGGGGCCGGGGCCGGGATCGCCCCTTCCGTCGAGAGGCTGGGGCCGTCGTGGGGCAGCTTCACGGCCTCGAGGAAAGACGAAATGAGGTCTGCCTGACGGCGCGTGAGCGCGGCCGAGAGAACGTACAGGCCGAGATCGGACGCCCGCTTGTCGCGCAGCGTGCGCCTCACGTAGGCGAAGCGCGTTTCCTCCGGAAGCTTCGTGAAACGGCGAAGGGGAATCTGCTGGTACGTGAGGACGCCGCCCGCGATCTTCTCGGGAAGCTCGTCGTCCTCACACGCGGCCACGACGATCGCGGCCACTTCCGCGCTCGACATCCGGCGAAAAAGCTCGTGTGACTTTGGGGCTTTCATCGGAGGCCGAGGATAACCGACAATGGACGGCTTGATTATCCTGCATGGAGTCCCCCGTCCCTCCGGATTCGCGCTTTGGGCCGAGGGACTCTTCTCCCCGCGCGAGGGGCGCGACCGGCATCCGCGCGCCCTCGAGCCGGGCGAGATCCTCGCGGCGCTGGGGGCCGAAGGTCTGACGTCCTTCGTCTCCGCGCGCGCCGAGCCCACCTCTCTCACTCTCGCCACCCCAGCCGTGCACGGACGCCCCGTTCCGTCCGCGCCCGCATTGCGGGAACCGGCGGACTACGCGGCCCCGTTCACGGCCGTCCTCCGGACCTACGAGGTTCCCGCCCTCGTCCTCCCGATGGCGCACGCTCTCGAAACGCTGCTCGCGCTTCCGGCCGCCCTCCGCGCAAGGCCCCTCTCCGTGTCGGCCGGCGACGATCTCGACTACTGGGCCGAGGTCGCGCGCTGGGTCTTCGACCTCCTGCTCCGGCGGCGGGTCGCGCCCGGCACGGACGGCGCACAGCCGCGCTGGCGCCCGGTTCTCGACGAGGCGCACGAGAGGGAGCGCCTGCGCCGGCTCGCCGAGGCGATGCCGCCGGTGTCGCGCGCGATCCTGCCTCCGGGCACGCGCCCCGGGCCCGACGGCGCGCTCCCCTCCGCGCGCGGCCTCCTTCTGAGCTTCCTCGACGACGCCGTCGACGCGGCGGCGCGCGACGTCCTCAGGGACGTCCTTCCCGAAGAGCGGCGCCGCGCGGGAGACGGGCCCGAGGCCGAGGTCGTGGCGGCGCTCGCGGCTCTCGCCGTACCCGCCACGCGCGCGCTCGAGCCCGCCGTCCTCGCGCGCCTCTCGGAATGGAGTCTCCCGCTCCTCGATCCGCTGCCTGAGAGCCTTCTCCGGCTCGGGATCCGCGTCGTACCCCCGGCTGAGGCCGGCGGCTCGTTCGCTCTCGCGTATGTCCTCGAGTCCGGAGAGAGGCCGGAGGTCTCGCTCGAGGCCGAGGAGATCTGGGCCCTTACGGAAGGTTCGATCCGGCGCCGGGGGCGACTGTTCACGAATCCGCAGGACGCGCTTCTCGCGCGCCTCGGGACCGCGGCGGCGCTCTCGACGCCCATCGCCCGCAGCCTCGAGGAGCGGCACCCCTCCGGCGTCATCCTGTCTCCGGACGAAGCCTGGCGCTTTCTGTCCGACGAGGCGCCGCGCCTCGGAGAGGCCGGCATCACCGTCCGCCTGCCCGGCGGCGGGAGCCTCGCGCGCGTTGCCCTCAAACTCGTGGCGCACGCGCCGGGACCGGGCGAGGCGGACGCGCAGGTCGTGCGCTTCGGCCTCGACGCGCTCGTCGACTTCGACTGGCGCGTAGCCGTGGGCGACGCGCTCCTGACGCCGCACGAGTTCGAGGAGCTCGCCGCACGGCAGATTCCGCTCGTCGAGATCAAGGGGGAGTGGGTTCTCCTCGACAAGGAAAACCTCGAACGGGCGCGGCGGCTCCTGGACCGCCGGCCCGGAGGCCGCACGACGCTGGGCGAGCTGCTTCGGCTCGCGGGCGGGCTCGACAGCGAGCGCGACGACGTCCTCATCGACGGCGTGGGCGGCGAGGGTTGGGTCGGCAATCTGCTGGATCCGGAGGCCGCGCGCCGCGAGATCGCTGGATACTCCGCGCCCCTCGGCCTGACCGGCACGCTGCGGCCCTACCAGATGCGCGGCGTGGGCTGGCTGCGCTTCCTCCTCTCGCGGGGTCTCGGCGCGTGCCTGGCGGACGACATGGGCCTCGGCAAGACGATCCAGTTCCTCGCCACGCTCCTCACGGCGCGCGACGCGGGAGAGCGCATCGGCCCGTCGCTTCTCGTCTGCCCCACGTCCGTCGCCGAGAACTGGGTCCGCGAGGCCGAGCGTTTCGCGCCGCAGCTCCGGGTCGTCGTGCACCACGGGGCGGGCCGCGCCAGCGGGGCGGCGTTCCGGGATCTCCTCGGCGAGGTGGACCTCCTCGTCACGACGTATGCCCTCGTGCACCGCGATCGCGCGCTCCTGTCGGACATCACGTGGGAATATCTCGCGCTCGACGAGGCGCAGAACATCAAGAACCCGGCGGCCGCGCAGTCGCGCGCGGCGCGCTCCCTGCGCGCGCACCGCCGCGCCGCCCTCACGGGCACGCCCGTCGAGAACCGCCTCTCCGAGCTGAAGTCCATTTTCGATTTCCTGAACCCCGGGCTTCTCGGAACGGACGAAGCCTTCCGGCGCAACTTTTCGCTTCCGATCGAGCGCCACAGCGACCCGGCCGCGGCCGCCCGCCTGCGTCACGTCACGGGCCCCTTCCTTCTCCGCCGCGCCAAGACCGATCCCGGCGTCGTCCCCGACCTTCCCGAGAAGATCGAGACGAAGGAGATCGTCGGCCTGACGCGCGAGCAGGCGGCGCTCTACAAGGCGACGACGCGCTCCCTGCTCTCGGGAATCGGGCGGGCGAACCGGCGGAGCCGCAAGGCGAAGATCCTTCTCCTCCTGCTCCGCCTCAAGCAGATCTGCGACCACCCCGCGCTCTTCCTCGGAGACGGACGGCGTGACGGACGCTCCGCGAAGGTCGCTCGCCTCGTCGAGATGTGCGAGGAGACGCTCGCGGAGAAGAGCCCCGCCCTTCTCTTCACCCAGTTCGCCGAGATGGGCCACCTCCTCGTGGCGGAGCTGAAAGAACGATTCGGCTGCGAGGTCCTCTTTCTGCACGGCGCGGTCCCCCGCCACACGCGTACGGAGATGGTCCGGCGCTTCCAGGAGGACGAGGATCCGCCCCCGTTCTTCGTGCTCTCTCTGCGCGCGGGAGGAACGGGCCTCAACCTGACGCGGGCCTCTCACGTGTTCCACGTGGACCGCTGGTGGAATCCCGCGGTCGAAGAGCAGGCCACGGACCGCGCCTTCCGGATCGGCCAGACACAACACGTCCAGGTCCACAAGTTCGTCTGCCGCGGCACGCTCGAGGAGCGCATCGACCGGATGATCGAGGAGAAGAAGGCGCTCGCGCGCTCGATCGTGGGCGTGGGAGAACAGTGGATCGCCACCCTCTCGGACGAACAGCTCACGGAGCTCGTCGCGCTCGACACGGACGCGATCGAGACGGACGGAGGCCACTGATGCCGCGCCGCCGAAAAGCCCTCCTCCCGCGCGCGAAGCCGCCCGAAAGCGGGTGGGCCTTCCGCTTCCTCGCGCGCCTCGCCGCGCTCGGCTGGGAGGACGCGCTCGTCGCAGGGCGCGCCGTCGCCCTCTCGAACGCCGTGACCTCGCTCGAGATCGGGCGCGCCGGCGCTCGCGCGGACATCAAGACCGCGGACGGCCACCTCGAAGAGACGTCGCTCTCCTTGCTCCCGCTGGGCACGGTTGCCAAGCGCCGGGTTCTGAAGGCGATGGCCGCGCGGGCGCGCTTCGCGGCCCACCTCCTCGCGGGCCGGCTGCCGGAAGACGTGGAGGGCGCGTTCCAGGGCACCGGGCGCACCCTCCTGCCGGTGGACGCGGGCGAGGTCGTCTTCCGCTGCTCGTGCGCCGAAGTTCCCGGGCCGTGCGCGCATGCGGGCGCACTTGCCGTTCTCCTCGGCGACCGCCTCCAGGACGATCCGTTCCTCGTGTTCCTGCTCCGCGGTGTCTCCAAGGAAGAGCTCCTCGACGGCCTGCAGCGGGCACGCACCCAGCCCGAACGCAAACTCGCGTCAGACGCGGCGGACCCGGCGACCCGCAACGCGGCCGACCCGCCGGAGCCGCTTCCGCGGCACGTCCTCGAGAGGCCCGAGCTCTTCTACCGCCCGGGCGAGCCCGTCACGGCGCTCCGCGCGTCGTACGCCCCGCCGGATCATCCGGAGGCCGTCCTCACGCGCCTCGGGCCGCCGCCCTTCAAGGACCCGGAAGCCACGCGCCTCCTCGTCGAGCTCCATCGCGCGATCGGCCTCGGCGCACGCGAGCGCCTCGCCGAGTGGGAATGGCGGAAAGCGGGAGTGCGGGGCTAGGTCCGTCGGGCGTTCGGGCCACTAGCGGCCGAGGGCATGTCCGATCGCGACGACGAGATCATCGAGTGTCTTCAATTCGGACGGATACTGATCCCGCCGCGCGGGACCGCGAAGGTCCCCGGCCGCGTCCGCGAAGATCATCTCCGTGGGCTCGGGCATGAAAAGGGTTCCCGAACGGTTCAGCGGCTTCTCCCATGAGAAGAAGACGACGCGATCGCCGGTGCGAGGCGCCAATCGGAATCCCGCGTCCTGATGACAGACGACGGCGGCTCCGAGGATTGCCCGAAGGCGCGGGTAGAAGAGAAAGACGCGATCGGGTGGTTTCCCCTTGAGAGACTGCTCGACGGCCACCTCCAGAAGGGTTCCGGGTTGGCCAATGAGAAGTCCCGGGTGCTGGGTCACGATCCTGCCGAGGAGGATCTCGCCTGCGCTTTGCGTCAGCTCCGCAAGCGTCGAATTCGGCCGCGGTTCGATCCGGCACGCGGATCTGGCCGTGATCACGGGGCAGTCGCGATCGCGCTTCACGGCCAGCGCGGCCGCGGTGCGCAACTCGGAATCGTCGACGTAGACGGTCATCGACAGTGATTGGCCTACGTGATCCGGCAGCCGGCCGGAAACGAGCGTTCCATTCGAATCGAATGCCTGGTCCAGAGGAATCCACAGCCATCCCCGCCAGACTTCCCCGGCTGGCTCCTGAAGCGCGACGGCGGAGTTGTCCGCGGCCGAGGCTTGCCCAAACACACACGCCAACACGAGGATCGATGTGCCGATCCGTGGGAGTTTCATTCCCGGCCTGTCGAAGCCGGCCGGTCGAGTCCCCGGAAGACGGCGAAGGCCGCCACGGCGGCGAGCACGGCCACGCCATTCCACACCCACGGCGTCACGCCGCTGGACACGAGATCGGCCCCCGATCCCGCCGCGGCCAGGAGCGCCGCCGCGAAGAAGTATGCCCGCGGATCGTCGCGGAGGAACACGGTGATCGCCGCGACCGCCGCGAGCGCCGTCAAGGCGC
>JARXKK010000047.1 GCA_030278895.1 Acidobacteriota bacterium | reverse complement strand
CCCCGAGAACGAGCCGGGCAGCTCGATCATGCCGGGCAAGGTCAACCCGACGCAGGCCGAGGCGATGACCATGGTCGTCGCGCAGGTGTATGGCAACGACGCGGCGGTCGCGTTCGCGGCGAGCCAGGGCAACTTCGAGCTCCACGTCTTCAAGCCGGTCATGATCCACAACGTGCTCGAGTCCGCGCGCCTCCTCGCGGACGCCTGCCGCAGCTTCCGCCTGCACTGCGCCGAGGGCCTCGAAGCCGACCGCGCGCGCATCGACGAGCTCGTGAAGAAGTCGCTCATGCTCGTCACGGCGCTCAACCCGCACATCGGGTACGACAAGGCCGCCGCCATCGCGAAAAGGGCGCACGTGGAGGGCCTCACGTTGAAGGAGGCCGCGCTCGCGTCCGGCGACGTCACGTCCGAACAGTTCGACGCGTGGATCGATCCGTCGAAAATGGTGGGGCCTGCCGAGGCCGGATAGCGGAGCCGAAAGGCGCCGCGAGGGAGCCGCCCCTAGAATCCCGCCTCCATGTCCGACGTCGAGAGAGAAGAAGCCCGCCCCGGCCGCGTCTACCCGTGGTACGTGCTCGCCGTCCTCGTCCTCGTCTACGTCCTCAACTTCATCGACCGGCAGATCGTCGTGATCCTGGCCGAGCGCATCAAGGCGGACCTGCACGTCACGGACGCCCAGCTCGGATTCCTGTATGGGACCGTGTTCGCCGTCTTCTTCGCGGTCTTCGCGATCCCGCTCGGCCGCCTCGCCGACGCGTGGGACCGCCGGCGGCTCATCGCATGGGGCACGGCGTTCTGGAGCCTCATGACCGCGCTCTCGGGTCTCGCGCGCGGTTTCGGCCCGCTTGCGCTCGCGCGCCTCGGCGTCGGCGCGGGCGAGGCCAGCGCGGCGCCCGCCGCGTACTCGCTTCTCTCGGACTGGTTTCCACGCGAGAGGCGCGGCGCCGTCCTCGGCATCTTCTCGAGCGGCATCTTCATCGGCGCGGGCCTGGGCCTCGGCATCGGCGGCTTCATCGTGGATCGCTGGGACGCGGCTTTTCCCGCAGGCACCGCGCCCCTCGATCTTCACGGCTGGCAGGCCGCCTTCCTCGTCGTAGGCCTTCCCGGCCTGGCCCTCGCGCTCTGGGTGCGCACGCTGCGCGAGCCTCCGCGGGGCGGGTTCGGCGCGCCCCCCGTCGCACTCCACCCGCGCCCGTTCCGGCTCTTTCTCGGCGAGATGGCGGCGGTCATCCCGCCGTTCACGCTCGTCACGCTCGCGCGCGCCGGCGCCGGCTCCGCGGGCCTCGCCTTCAACGTGGGAGCGGCCGCCCTTCTCGCGGCGGCGGCGTGGTCCCTGACGCGCGTCCTCGGAACCGCGGTGCAGTGGATCGCGCTCGCGGCGGGGCTCTATGCGGTCTTCTCCTGGGCGCAGGGCCTGCGTCTGAAGAGCCGCGCCGACTTCGACCTCGTCTTCTGCAACCCGCCCCTCGTCCTCTCGAACATCGGGATCGGGCTCGTGACGTTCGGGACGTACTCGACCAGCCTCTGGATCGCTCCTTTCTTCCTGCGCGTCCACCATCTCGACATCGCGAAGGTGGGTCTGCTCCTCGGCGGGATGCTCGCCGCCGGAGGGTGGCTCGGCGCGACGCTCGGTGGAATCCTCGCGGACGCGTGGCACCGGAAGAATCCGCGCGGACGGGTCTACGTCAGCGTCCTGACGGCGGCCCTCGCGCTCCCCCTCGGTTTCATCTTTCTCAATCTCCGTTCGTCGACGGCGGCGCTCCTCCTGAGCTTTCCCGTGGCGATCCTGACCGGGCTCTGGATCGGCCCCGCAGCGTCCACCGTGCAGGAGCTCGTGCCGCCGCGCCTCCGGGCCACGGCCTCGGCCGTCTACATCCTTCACACGACTTTTCTCGGGCTCGCCCTCGGCCCCTACGCCGTGGGGCGGTTGAGCATCTTCACCGGAGACCTGAAGTCGGCGATGCTCCTCGCGCTCCCGGTCCAGGGCCTCGCGGCGGTGCTCCTCTTCCTCGCCGCTCGGAGAATTCCGGGGCGTGATACCTTTTCCTCATGAAGAGAACATTTGCCATCGCACTCGCCGCCGCGCTCCTCGCCACCGCCGCCCTGAAGGGAGAAACCCCCGTGAAGAACCCGTCCGTCGTCATGAAGACCTCCCTCGGCTCGATCACGATCGAGCTCGACGCTGAGAAGGCCCCCGTGTCCGTCGCGAACTTCCTCGCTTATGTGAACGACAAGTTCTACGACGGCACGGTTTTCCACCGCGTCATCGACGGCTTCATGATCCAGGGCGGCGGCTTCAAGGGCGACAAGATGCAAAAGACCACGAAGCCCCCGATCAAGAACGAGGCGACGAATGGCCTCAAGAACAAGATCGGGACGATCGCGATGGCGCGCACGAACGACCTGAACAGCGCGACCGCGCAGTTCTACATCAACGTGAACGACAACGCGAACCTCGACGGCGGTTATTGCGTCTTCGGAAAGGTGACTGTGGGCATGGACGTCGTGAACAAGATCAAGGCGACGCCCAAGTCGAACCAGGGCGGCGCGTTCGTGGATGCCCCCGTCACCCCGGTCGTCATCGAATCCATCCGCGTCGTTCCCTGAGGCGGACCCCTCCCGCGTGTCGAGCGTCCCGCCCCCCGCGTACGGGTACGCGCCGCCGCCGAGGCGGCGCGGCCCGTTTCTCCTGCCTCTCCTCCTCGGCCTCGCGGGGGGATGGCTCGTCTTCACTCTCGCGCAGCGCGCTCCACGCGGCGCGCGCGTCGGACCGCAGCCGGACCGCCTGAAGGCCGCCCCCGCCGACGCGCGTCCCGTCGTGGCGCGAGGCGACCTCGCCGAAGACGAGAAATCCACGATCGAGCTCTTCAAGCGCGCCAGCCCCTCCGTCGTCTACATCACGACACTCTCGCGGCGGGCGGTCAATTTCTTCGAGATGACCGACGTGCCGCAGGGCACGGGCTCGGGTTTCCTGTGGGACCGGCAGGGACACGTCGTCACGAATTTTCACGTGCTGAAAGACGCCGATTCTTCCGTCGTCACGCTTTCGGACCAGTCGAACTGGAAAGCGACCGTCGTCGGCGTCGAGCCCGACAAGGATCTCGCGGTGCTGCGCATCTCGGCCCCCGCCGAGAAGCTGACGCCGATACTCGTCGGCGAGAGCAAGGGGCTCCAGGTGGGTCAGAAGGTCTTCGCGATCGGCAATCCCTTCGGCCTCGACGAGACGCTCACGACGGGGATCGTCAGCGCGCTCGGACGCACCATCGAGGCCGTCACGGGCCGGAAGATCCAGGACGTGATCCAGACCGACGCCGCGATCAATCCCGGCAATTCGGGCGGCCCCCTTCTCGACAGCGCGGGACGGCTCATCGGCGTGAATACCCAGATCGCGAGTCCGTCCGGCGCGAGCGCCGGCATCGGCTTCGCCGTCCCGGTCGACACCGTGAACGCCGTCGTGCCCGAGCTGATCGCGCACGGACGCATCGTCCGCCCCCGCCTCGGCATCAACCCGGCGAGCGAGAGCATCGCGCGGCAGCTGGGCGTGACGGGGGTTCTCGTCCTGGGAGTGGCGGAGGGCTCGGGCGCGGCAAAGGCGGGCCTCCGGGGGACGCAGCGCGACCGGGACGGTTCGCTGATTCTCGGGGACATCATCGTCGGGATCGGCGGGAAGGACGTCGGGAATTACGACGATCTCGTCACGGCGCTCGAGAAACAGAAGATCGGCGACTCCGTGCCGGTCCGGATCCTTCGTGACAACCGGGAGACCACCGTCAACGTCGCGCTCATGGCGTCCCGCTGACCCGAGCACGCGCCTCGAGGACGACGACCTCGCGCCTGGAGGCGACACGCGCGACTCCCACGACGACGTGCCCCACGGACACGATTCTCAGGCCGCCCGACGGCAGCTCCTCGACGCGCACGTCGATCTCGCCGCCTTCTACTCTCAGAGGCCCGCCCGGAACGCGGCCCTTCTCCATGAGCCAGCCGCGCGCCCAGTCCACCCCGGAACGCGCGAGCTCCATGGCGTAGCGATCGTTCGCGCGCCGGCGCGACTCGCGGAGGTCCGTGAGGAGGATCGACGTGAGGACTCCGAGGACGAGTCCGAGGACGGTGAGCGTCCCGAGGACGAGAACGAGCGAGCTCCCCCGCTCCGGGCGGGCCTGCGCCTGAGACGTCAAGGGTTCTTCTCCGTCGGGCGCCCGCAGACGAGCGGCAGCAGCTCCGTTTCCGAGCCGTCGTTCCAGATCAACAGGAGCCGGCCGTTCGCGAGCTCGTCGGCGTCGAGAGACAGCGTCCCGGGCAACGTCCACGTCGACGTCGCGGTCATGACCTCGCCGTCGGGCTTCTTCCTCACGTTCGTCCTCGAGACGACGCCCCGGACCACCGTCCACGACACCTCGGGGTCTTCCTCGCGAAGCGGCGTGAGATCCAGGCGGAACGCGGGCGCCGCGAACGGGGGCGACAGAGCGACCGACGACGCGCGCCCGAAATCGCCGGAGAGCCTCTCCCAGAGAAGCGGAAACATCTCGACCGAGAGACGTTTCGCGTCGAGTCCCGCCTGCTGGCGGAGAAGGCCGATCGAAACGGGCAGCAGCGAGAACATCACGACGACGCCGATGAGAAGGACGACGGAAAGCTCGACGAGCGAAAAGCCGGGAGGCAGGCCGCGCCTTCTCACGGCGGCGGGCCCGCCCCTCGAAAAACGTAGCCCTCCTGAACGATCCGCCGCGCCATCTTCTCGCCGTAGCCGATCTCGAGATGGACGAGGTAGAGCCCGTCGACGTCGGTCGACTTCACGCGTAGAAAGGGATTTCGCGCGTCGAGAGAATCCACGAACACACCCGGGCCCACGAACAGCCGGCGTTCTTTCGGGGTGACGTCGTTTCGAAACGCCGAGCGCAGGTAGATCCACTCGCTCGCGGCGGCGCGCACGGCCCGCTCGTGGTCGAGACGGTCGCGTTCGAGCGCGCGCCGCCTCGCGAGAAAGCCCGCGCCGAGCGTGAGGACGACGCCCAGGATCGCGAGAGAGACGAGCGCCTCGGCGAGGAAGACTCCCCGGGGCCTTCGGACCCCCGGCACCCCTCGTCTCGCCACGTGCGTCCGGTCAGCGCACGGCCGAGACGAGCTTCTTGACCGCCCTCTCGGCGGCGTCCTCGGCCGCCTGCGCCTCGGCCTCGGTGTCGGCGTAGCTGACCTCGGACGTGCCGTTGCGGCCCTTCACGTCGATGATCTTCGCGGCCGCGCCGGGCAGGGTGACCACGGAGACGGCGACCGAGCAATCCGCCTCGTACGAGACGACGACCTGCTCGGACCTCACGGGAGCACCGCTTCCCATGTTCGACTGACGATCGTAAACGCGGCCTTCGCGGCGCTGGATCGCGCACGGGGCGAGCAGGATTCCAAGGTACACGTCCGCGGGCCAGGCCTTCCGGAACTCCGTGCCCGCGTCGCCCGCGACCCCGAGGTCGGCGAGATGGGCCCCCGCGAGGCGGGCGTCGACGATCGCCCCGAGGCCGCGGTCGCTCGCGCTCGACAGGAAGCGCGGCACGAAGCGGTCGAGCTCCGGAGCGGAGCCCTTCGCCTCCACGAGGACGATCACCTTCTTCGGCTTCGCGGTGGGTGTCGGAGACGCGGCCGCCAGGACGCGAGACGCGGGGGCGCACATGAGGAGCGGCAACACGGCGGCGACGACCGAGAGAGGGCGGTGGAATCTCATGGCGCGAAAGTGTACGCCCGCGACACGACATCGCCGCGCCTCTCCCGGAGCGTCACGTCGAGAACGGCGAGAACGCCATCCTCCGGCGCGACGCACACGAGGACGTACCGGCCGCCGAGCCTCTTCGCAAGACGCGTGAGGGCGCCTCCCGCGAAGATGTGCGTCTTCTCGTATGTGCCGCCCGTGAGGGCCGAAGTGTCCTGGAGCGTCGTCTCGAGCGTGTGCCAGTCGGAGTCCGAGACGTCCAGCGTGAAGACGTTGATCCGCGCCGCGGCCATCGACGCAAACGCGCGCGCGAGGTCGCGGCCCTCGCGCGGCGCGCGATCGATTCCGAGCCCCCACCCAAGAAAAACGAGAACCTTCCCGCCCGGAATCGGGATCAGGGCCCGCGCGACGAGGTCGAGCGCCCGCTCGACGTTCGCGGCCCGACGGGCCGCATCGGCATCGAGACCCGCCGCAAGCGACGGAAACGGCGACGGCGCGATCGCAGGCGTCGTGCCCTGGCGGAGGCCTTCGCTGAACGCGGCCTCCAGAACCGCCCGGTTCGCGGTGAAATCGCAGAGGAGAGTGAGGTGCGAGTCGAAGCGCACGACGGCAGCACGATCCGTCGAGAGCATGGTGTCGAGCAGCAAGCCGATCTCCGACCGCACGCGCATGAGGCCCTTCGCCCGATAGCGGCCGATGTCGGCCTGAATGAAGAACACGAGGATGCGGCCCGGGGGGTATCGCACGGCGGACACGGCCCCGCCCATGGGCGCTTGTACGGCATCCACCGCCTCGACGGGCCCCTCGGGCTTCCCCGCCGGAATCCACTCGGCCGACTCGACCTCCAGCTCCTTTCGTCCCGCGCGCACGAGGAAGTCCGATGCGGTGAGATTCGGGACGGGTTCTCCCCTGCCGTCCGTCACGTAGGCGTCGAGGATGACGCGCGCCACGCGCACATCTCCGCGGACGCGGCCCGACACCGGGCGCTCGTCGGCTCCAAGCGCCGGACCCGCGAGAAGCGCGAGAGCGGCGAGTGCACGTGCGAAGGGAGCAACGCGTGTCCGACGCAGGGGGCGGTCCTCCTCCCTTATTCTCCCTTCATGGAAGAAACGGGCCAGGTCGACGTCCTCGTCATCGGCGCCGGGCCGGTCGGCCTCGCCTGCGCGCTCGAGGCGGCGCGCCAGGGTCTCTCGCACGTCGTGCTCGAGAAGGGCGCGCCCCTGGAAACGCTCGTCCGCTGGCCCACGAACACCGTTTTCTTCTCGACGCCCGAGCTCCTGGAAATCGGCGGACATCCGTTCGTCACGGCCGCGGGCAAGCCCACGCGGCGCGAGGGCCTCGCGTACTACCGGAAGGTCGCCGAGCGCGAGGGGCTCGTCATCCGTCACCACGAGAGAGTCACGTCTCTCGAGCGCGCGGGCGGCACGTTCCGCGTCGCGACCTCGAAAGGCGTCCAAGCCGCCCGCGCCGTCATCGTCGCGACGGGATTCTTCGACACGCCGAACCTCCTCGGGGTGCCCGGCGAGGACCTTCCGAACGTCTCGCACTACTACACCGAGCCCTTCGCGTGCACCGGCTCGGACGTGCTCGTCGTCGGCGGCAAAAACTCGGCCGTCGAGGCGGCGCTCGATCTGCATCGCAACGGCGCGCGCGTGACGATGGCCGTCCGCGGACAGGCCTTCGGCGCAAGCGTGAAGTACTGGCTGAAGCCGGACATCGAGAACCGCGTCAAAGAGGGATCCATCCGCGCGCACTTCGACACGCGCGTCGTCTCGATCGAGGAAGGGGCCGTCGTCCTCGAGACGGCGGGACAGAAGCACGAAATTCCGAACGACTTCGTCTTCGCCCTCACGGGTTATCGCCCCGACTTTCCGCTCCTGCGCTCGCTCGGCATCGCGATCACCGACGACCTGCACGTCGTCCACGACCCGGTCACGATGGAGACGAGCGTGCCCGGCCTCTACGTCGCGGGCGTCGTCGCCGCGGGCATCGCGATCGGCAAGCTCTTCATCGAGAACGGCCGCCTCCACGCCGTCGCCATCGTGAAGCACATCCTCGCGCGCCGCGGCTCCGCTCCCGCGGCACCGCTCGCGGCTCCGGCGCTCCAGCGGTTTCAGGACGGGGACTGAGGCAAGACAGCGGGTACAACGAACCGAACTTCAGCGGGGAGCCCGGGAGGGATCGACGATCGCGAGCCTCGGGAAGTAGCGGCGCGCGAACCCCCGGTCGCGCGTCAGGAGCCTGTCCGCGCGTGCCGCTCCGTGTGCGCCAACCAGGAAATCGGGAACCAGCATGGTTCGAAGGCCGCCCTCCCTGCGGTACTTTCTCCAAGCCTCACCCGCATCGCTTGCGGTCCCGGCGTCGATCGCGTCGAACTCGAGGCCGAGATCCGCCACGGCCGACTCGAACGTCGACCGGTCGGAAAAATGGGCACGCACTTCGGCCCAGACCACTTCGCAGGCCACCAGGGAACCCTCCGAAAGCGCCCGGTCGAGCGCCTCCCGGGAGGCCGCTCCGAATTTCGAGGATGCCGAGAAAAGATCGAGAAGGACGCTGGAATCAACGGCGGTGCGCACGAGGAGCGTCCTGGGCGGGGTTCCACGCCCTCCCGCGGGACTTCTTCAGCTCGGCATCGACATCCAATGGGCCGAGTATCCCGAAGAGCCGGTCGACCGCCCGAGTGGCCGCCGCCCGCTTCCTGCCGACGAGAAGGCCACCCCTCGCCTCGAACTCCAGAGCCTGACCTGGCTTCAGACCCAGCCGGTCGCGTACCGCCTTCGGAATCGTCACCTGCCCTTTTTCGGAGACGAGGCTCTTCATACCTAAAGAGTATGAATTCCAACTTGCGAAGTCAAACTTTCGGGGCCTCAGGACGGGAAGGGAGCACCCGAATCAGCTGTTTCGCGTGTCGAGATTATGTCTCATCGTCCCCGTCCTCGCCGAAGAGGCCCCGTTGCGCCGGAGGCGCGAGGCCCGCAGGCGCCCCCGGCCTCGGGGCGGGCGGCGGGGACGGATCCTGGACGGACGGATCGTCCGCGCGGGAGGAATTGAGGCGGTTCGAGACGGCGAAGGACTCGAGCGCGCCATCGGGAAGCGGCCGAAGGATCTCGTGAAGTCGCGCGACGTCCTCGGGGCCGGCGTGGAGCCAGAGATCCTCGGCGCCTCTCTCGAGGATGACGGGCATCCGGTCGTGCACGGGCGCCACGTCGCCGTTCGCGTCCGTCGTCAGGAGCGCGAACGTGCGCAGCGGCGGCCCCTCGCGCGCCTGCCATTCGTCCCACAGCCCCGCGATCGCGAAGGGCTCCCGGGAACGCGCGCGGAAGGCGAACGGGACCGACTCCGGACCCCGGCGCCTCCATTCGTAGAAGCCGTCCGCGGGCACGAGGGCGCGCCGGCGCCGGAAGGACTCGCGGAAGCTGGGCTTCGCCGCGGCAGTCTCCGACCGCGCGTTGATGGGCCTGCCCGCGTCGGAAGGGTCGGCCACCCATGCGGGGACGAGGCCCCAGCGCATCGGCTCGAGAACGCGCGCGCCCGTCTCGAGGAGACGAACGACCGGCAGGTCCTGCCCGGGCGCCGCATTCCAACGGGGATGCAGCGGCGCCGGCTCCCCGCGGACGCGGAACCTCGAGATCAGGACGTCGGCGGGCGACGTGAGCCAGTACCGGCCGCACATGGGCGCATTCTGCCGCGTACCGCGTGCCGCGTCCTCTGTCTCAGGAAGGGGCGTTGCGATTCCACCAGCGCTCGGCCTCCTCCCGGTTCCACGGTTCCGGGAGGTCGATTTCCGCGAGGCGCGCCGCGAGCGCCCGGGCGCTCTGCGGCCTCTCGCCGGGCTCCTTCGCGAGACAGTCCAGAAGGACGCGCTCCAGCCCGGGAGGAATGGGCGTGGCGACGCGCCGCGACGGCGGGATCGGAATCGTCGAAGCGTGATCGTGAATCGTCTCGAGCGCGGTCGCCCTCTCGAAGACGGCGAGGCCCGTGAGCAGCGTGTACCCGACGGCTCCGAGCGCGTAGAGGTCGGTGCGGCCGTCCACGGCTCGCCCGAGGGCCATTTCGGGAGGCATGTACCCGGGCGTCCCCGCGAGGATGCCGGTCTCGGTGAGATCCGCCCCCGCCGCAGAGAGCGTCTTCACAAGGCCGAAGTCGAGCACCTTCACGAAGTCGGGGTCGCCGCCATAGCGGCCGAGGAAAATGTTGCCCGGCTTGATGTCGCGGTGGACGAGGCCCGCGGCATGGGCCTCGGCCAGCGAGTGGCAGACCTGGGTCATGACGTGAACGACGCGCCCTGGAGCCAGCGGGCCGAATCGGCGGAGGATCTCGTCGAGCGGGAAGCCTTCGAGAAGCTCCATCACGATGTAAAAGGCGCCGTCGTCCGAGCGCCCGAAGTCGTAGAGCTGCACGGTGTGCGGCGAACGGAGCCCCGCCGTGACCTTCGCCTCGCGCTCGAAGCGCGCCATCAGCTCGCGCCCCGAAAGATCGCTGCCGCCGCGCACGAGCTTGATGGCGGCGTCGCGCGCGAGCATCCGGTGCTCCGCCCGCCACACCTCGCCCATGCCGCCCTGACCGAGCAGCGACACGAGGCGGTAGCTGCCGAGCTCCTCGGCGCGTCCGGCCTCGGCCGTGAGGCGATAGACGATGCGCGAGCCCACGAGCGCGATGACGCACGCGACGGCGGTCGGCAGGAACATCGCGATCGCGGCCGCCGCGCCCGGCGCCGGCTGCTGACCGAGCGAGACGGAAACGAGGAGGCCCAACGGGTCCATGAGCGCCGTCGCGAACGTCGCGATCGTCGTCTTCCCTCGCGTCGACGGCACGAGGAGCGGAAATGCCATCAGCCACACCGCGACGGAGGACCACCCCTTCGGCAGCACGCCGGCGGCTGCGGGCACGGAGTGGTAGATGATCGCGAACAGGAAACCCATCGCCACTTCGAAGACGAGCGCGCGATCGAGGACCTCCGCGGGATCCAGTCCGGCGCGCCGCGTGAGCGCGAACGTGCCGAGCGAGGCGACGACGGCCGCCACTTCGCCGAAGAGCACGATGCCGGCGTAGGGCGGCTGTCCCGCCTGCATCGCCACGAGGCGCAGCACGACCGAGAACACGATGCTGACACTCGCCGTGAGGAGGGCCACGTACCCGAGGCGCCGGACACCCGCCGCGAGCAGGTCCGGCGGGAGGGTTCGCGGCGAGCGGGAAGCGGTCGGCGTCGCTTCCGCCTTGCGGCAGGTCCGGGTCATGGTCCCATTCTCCCATCCGATGCCCGAGCTCCCGGACGTCTCGGTGTACGTGGAACACCTCGAGCGCCTCCTTCGGGGAGCGACCCTGCGGAAGGCGCGGTGCGTCCCCTCGCCCGGAAGTCTCGAGCCGCGCGGTCAGCGGTAGTAGCCGGAAACGTCCACGATCACGTGCACGGGGGCGCCGGCGTCGTTTGCAATGCCGACGCTCCCGTTCGGCGCAAGCCTGATCTGGGCGTTGTTCGCCCGCGTGGCGCCGAGACCGAAGTTAATCGCCGTCGCGTCCGCCGCCACGCTGTCGCCCGGAAAGAGGCGGAGCGCGCCCGCGCCGCCCGCGCCCGCCACGGTCACGTTCAGAGTGAGCGCCTTCGCGTCGGCGGGGACGCCGCATGCATTCGTGAGCGTGAAAAGGCGCTGGCCCGAAGCGGGCAGCGCCGGGCCGCCGAGCGGGCCGGCGCCGGCGCGTGTGTCGAGCAGCCGGCACGGGGCGATGGGAAAAAACAGCGATGCGACGGGGCTCGTCGGCGGGCCGAGGACGTCGCGGTAGTAACGCACGACCTGCCGGAGCGCCTCGGGGGCGTTCACCGGTTCCGCGTGGCTGGCCTGGTCGTGACTCGAGAGTCCGTGGCACGACGTGCAGACGCGAATCTCGCCGGGCTGGAACGTGAGCCAGTAGCGCTCGCGCACAACGGGCGTTCCGGCCGCGTCGCTCATGTGCCACGTCGTCGCGCGATGCGCCGGAACGAAGGCCGCCATCGAGCCGTCGGTCCCGAGGCGGACGCTGCCGGGAGGTCCACCCGGATTCGGAAGGTTTTTCACGGCGGGTTCATGCATCACCTGCGCGAGAACGCGGCGTCCCGGCCTCGGGCTCACGGCGCCTCCGAGGCCGCGGATCTGGTCGGCCTGATAGAGCTGGAAGTGCGCCACGTCGTAGAGTTTGCCGCCGTTGGAAACGGTCTGATGCGCGGTGCCTGCGATCCTGAGGTTGAACGGCTGTTGCTGGTCGAGGGCGTCGCGCGTCGTCACGTCCCGGCTGACGATGACCGCGAGATCGCGCGACATGAGCCAGGCCCTGAACGTCGCGGGGTCGACGCCTTCCTGCGCGAAGATCGATGCCTCTGGGGCCGGAAGGGGCGACGGGGCGGCGGACGGCACCGGGCGCGCCCTCACCTCGACCGGGTCGAGCTCCCACAGCGTCACGTTCGCATAGGTCACGCGGACGTCCGGATCCCAGTACGAGACGGTTTTCGTGATTCCCGTGGTCAACGTCTGGTCGGCGACGAGGGTTCCATCGCCGGAAAGCTGCAGCGACTTGATCCGAAACGCGTAGCGCGAGCCCGGCGTATTGCGCGTCCCCGTGTTCGCGTCGGCGCGCGTCTCGCTCGTGTGAACGGTGAGGAGCGCACCGTTCGAGAGAGGGAGCGGGTTCCGGTAGAAGCCCGAATGCCCGGCCGGCACCGGGTCGGAGTCCCCGCGGAAGGTCGCCGTCGCCCGATTCGTCACATAGACCACCGACGTCTGGTCCGGGCGCGCACCGAGCGGCAAGTCCAGCCGCACGATTTGTCCGCCCGCGTGAGTGTAGAACTCCGGCGCGTCGATTCCGAAATAGTGGCCGGGGTTCGCGGGGTCTTCCTTGATCTCGAGGAAGTTCTCGATGGGGTTCGGGTTGACACGGCCGGATGTCACCGAGATGAACTCGTGGAGGTTCGGATCGTCGTTGAAAACGCGGTTGAAGTACGAGTGGAGCTCGTGTCGTCCGACGTGGTTGAGGGTCTCTTCCTCGGTTCCGTCCTCGCGGATCTGCCAGGGAAAGAAGTGATTCAGCGAGTGCCCCTCGAGGTTGGTTCCGGCGAGGAGGTCCGTCCGCGCGGCGCGCGGCTCCGGAAAGACTTCTCCCCTGCTGTTCAGGCGGGCGGCGCCAGCCGACTCATCGGCGTAGTTGAACGTGCCATACGTGCCGCCGCCCGCGTCCGCATCGGCCTGCTGATCGCGCTGCAGGTGATCCCACCGCGTGAAGATGACGCGACCGTACGAATCGATCGTCGGGGAGAACACGCCGCTCGGAGAGTGGTTCAGCATCCGGAGGTCGCCCGACGCCGGGTGGAGGCTCCAGAGCCCCGTCACAGTGGCGGTCTCCTCGTATTCGTCGAGCTGGGGGTACAGATGCGCGGCGCCGTTTCGCGGCCGGTCCGACGCGAAGAGAATCCGCCCGTCGGTTCCGTAGAACGGCGCCACGTTGTTGAAGCCGGAAGGCTGGTTCGGTACCTTCGTGATGACGGGCGTGTCGGCCACGCCAAGGCCGGTCACCTCGTAGAGCTGCCAGAAATAGTTCGCCTGGACGTATTGCGCGATCGGCGCACCGATCAGCATCGAGAAGACCGCCTTCGTGCCGCTCCAGTGAACCGCCGGCTCCCGGACCGCGATCCCCGTGCCGTCCTGCGAGCCCGTCGCTCCATAACCTGCGAGCTGCGTCAGGTTCTTGCGCGTTCCGCCGGGATACTGGATCCAGAGATCGCCGCCGCGCGGTGCCGACTGGAGATCGCCCGTCTGGTTCCCGAAAACTGCCGCGACAGTAGCGAAATCCGCGGGTATGGGAACTTGCGTGACGAAGAGGATCGGGTTGGGAATCGACACCGCGAGAGTGCTCCGACCGGGAGACCCCGCACCGATGAGAGCGACGGATGCGAGGGCGAGGCTGAAGACCGTCCCGATACGTGAGGCGGGTTCCCGCATAAGCGGAAGGTAACGCAGAAACGCTCCACATTCGATGACGGGCGTCACGCTGGTCTCAGATCGCATCGGCCATCCGGCGCCTGTGGGGGTCCGGTATAGTTTTTTCCTCCTATGACGCGCGACGAAACGCAACGTCTTCCCTCACGATGACGACGGCGGAAGAGCCCCGTTCCTGCCCGCAATGCGGGGCGGCGGCGGCGCGGGACGAGGCGGACGCCTTCGCGACCTGCGGCTTCTGCGGGGCGCGACTCTTCCTCGGGGACGAGCCCGGCGTGTCGCACGAGCTCCTTCTCCCCGCAGTGAGCCCCGAAGAGCTCCCGGCGCGTCTTCGCGCGTGGCTCGACGACCGCGAGGCCCTCGGCGCCCCTCGGAACGTCTCTTCGAAGCTCCTCTTCTTTCCCTTCTGGGTGCGCGCGCGGGCCGGGGTCAGCGACGTGGCCCTTGCCGCGCCTTCCCTGGCCGACGGCCTTCGCGATTTCCGGTTGCCGGCCGGCGACGCCAAGACCTTCTCCGCGCGCGCCACTGGACAGGCCGAGGTCGTCGCGGCGACGGTCGCTCGGGAAGCTCTGCCCTTCGCCGACGCGCCGCCGGGCGAGCTGCGGCTCGTACACGTGCCGTTCCATGAGGTCTCCTTCAACCTCTTCGACCGGGCCGTTCGCGTGTGGATCGACGCGGTCGCCGGCCAGGCGATCCCGCTCGATCCGATTCCGACGAGCGAAGCGAACCTCGACCGCGCGTACGCCTTTCTCCTCTTCGTCCTCTTCGCGGCCGCTTTCGCCGGCTTTCACGCTCTCTTCCGCGGCGCGACGGCCCGAGGCGCCGTTTTCCTGCTCGTGGCCGGCCCGCTGATTCTTCTCGCGACGCGTGGAATCGCGGCGCGCATGGAAGACGCGTGAGCGCGTCCTCTCACGAGGCTCGCGCGCTGTCGTGCCCCCGCTGCGGCGGCCGGCTTTCCGGAGTGACGGCCTCCGCCCTCGTCGCCTGTGCCGCATGCGGCTCGCCGCTCGCGGTCCACGTGCCGGGAGAGGCCGTGCGCGAGGCGATTCACCCGGCGAAGAGCGCGGCCGAGGCGGTGGCAGCAGCGGGAGCCTTCTGGAATCGGGACGGACTGCCCGCGCGTTTCGCCCAACTCGCTCCCGAGGCCCCCGTCCTCCTCTTCGCTGCCGTCGGCGAAGTCCACCGGACGTCGGTGGCCTCCGTGACATCCCGCGGAGCGGCGCCGGTCGCGCACGAAACGCGCGACGTCGCGCTCGCGGCGCCGATCCCCGGCGTCCCTCTCGAAAAGGCCGACCTCCCGTCGGCGCTCGAGGCCGGCGCGCGTGTCCCGTTCGACCCGGCGGCCCTCCAGCGCTCGGGCCTCGTGTTCGACCCGGTGAAGGGCCCCGCGCTTCTCTTCCCCGCGTCGCGGAACGGCACGTCCCTCGAAGAGCGGCTCGCCGTCGTCTACGTCCCGTTCTGGCTGGTCCGAAAGAGGTTCCGCCGCGGTCTCTACGAGGCCCTCGTCGACGCGGGCACCGGACGCCTCCTCCACGCGCGCGCGCCGGTGGCCCGCACGCGTCGGCTGCTCGAATCCGCCCTGCTCATCCACCTCCTGGCGGCGGCGCTCGCTTTGCCGCTCGGAGGCTGGGGGAGAATCGCGGGCGCGCTCGTGCGTCTCGACGAGATCGGCGTCATCCTGCTGTTCCTCGTTCCGGCGGGCCTCGTCGCGCTTGCGGCGTGGTCCTGGAACCGGCTGCGCTTCCGGTACGAGATCGAGGGCGACGCTTCGAGCGTGACGTTTCGCGCGATCAACAAGCCCGTGAAGACGCTCCTCGAAAAGGCGGTCGATCGCACGATGAAGGTGACGATGTGGATTCTCAACAAGATCGTCTGAAGTCGGCCACCGGAGGAACGTCGTGACGTTCGTCGCGCTCCGCAAGTGTCCGTCCTGCGGCGGTGAGCTCGACGCCTGGGCGGGAGTCGCCTGGATGTCGTGCCGAGACTGCCCCAGGGCGTGGGACCTTTTTTCCGGGCCGCCCGAGAAGATCGTCACGTACAGGCCGGCCGAAGAGGATTCCGCGAATCGCCCTGAGGCCCGCCTTCCGCTCTTCCTTTTCGGGACGCGAAGTGGTGCGGAAGAGGCCGTCGTCTGGATCCCGGCCTATCGCGCGGCCGGAGCGCGCTCGGACAGCGACGTGGCTTCGGTCCTCACGGAGCGGAAGCACCGTCCCGCGCTCGTCGAGGCGCCCCTCGGATGCGCACTCGCCCGAGGGCCGCGCGAGGCGCTCGCCCTCTTCGACGCTCTCCATCCTTCCGACGAGGACGGCACCCTCGCCTGGCAGGTGCTCGTGTCACTCCCGGTTCGCCTGGCCGGCGGCTCCCTGCACGAGCCGGTCTCGAACCTGTGGCTCGACGTGCCCGGAATCCGTCCTCGCGTCCTCGCGCGAACGTAGACGGGGGCGGGATCAGCCGGATGCCGTCCAGTCGTAGTCGCGCACGACCTTCGCGCGCGCCGCGATGAAAAGGGCGACGAGGAGCGTGAAGGCGCCGCCCGAGACGACCGCGACCGAGGCTCCGAGGGCCGCCGAGGCGAAGAGGCTCGCGACGAAACCCGCCTCCAGCTCACCGAGCTGCGGGCCGCCCATGAAGAAGATCATGTTGACTCCCGTCATCCGTCCGCGGAGACCGTCCGGCGTGACGAGCTGGCGAACCGTCTGACGGACGACGGTGGAAATCGTGTCCGAGAGTCCGACGAGCGCGAGGGCGGCGAACGTGAGCCAGAAACTGCGCGAGAGGCCGAAGACGATCGTCGTGACGCCGTAGGCAACGACCGCCCAGAGAAAGACGCGTCCCTGCCGGCGGGGAAGGCCGTGCACGGAAGTCCAGACGGACCCGAGAAGAGCGCCGATCCCCGGCGCCGCGCGCAGCCAGCCGTAACCGGCCGGCCCCGCCTTCAGGACCTGGTCCGCGAAGATCGGGAGCAGCGACATCGAACCCGCGAAAAACGTCGCGAAGAAGTCGAGCGTCATCGTCCAGACGAGGATCGGCGTCGAAAAGACGAAGCGGAGGCCCTCCTTCAGGGAGGCCAGCGGGTTCTCCGGCGCTCCCTCCCCCCGCGCGACCTCGCCCGAGGTCTTCAGCGTGAACAGCGTCATGAGGACGCCGAGGAAGGACACCGCGTTCAGGAAATAAATGAGCGCGAGCCCGCCGGTGTGTCCGCGAAGCGAAGACGTTCCCTGCGCCGATCCGAGGGCCGTCCCGGCGAGGATGAGGCCCGTGAGAGCCGGCCCGCCGATGGACGCCAGCTGGAAGCCCGAGAGCAGGACCGCGAAGGCGCCCGGCAGGTCCTTCTCCGGCACGAGCCTCGGGATGAGGGACTGGCGCGACGGGTTGTCGAACGCGCCCGCGGCCGACGTGCACGCCGTGAGCAGGTAGACGAGGCCGACGGTATCGCGACCGAGAACGGTCACGATACCGAGCGCGAGCGCGACGAGGGTCATGGCGGACTGCGTGACGATGAGGACGCGGCGCCGGTCGCGCCGGTCGGCCACGAGCCCGCCGACGAGCGAGAGGATCACGATGGGCACGATGCGGACGAGTCCCACGAGACCGATCGCGAGAGGCGAACGCGTGAGGACCCAGACGTGCCAGTCGATCGCGACGTTCTGCATCTGCGAGCCGACGAGCGAGACGAGCATCGACAACGCGAAGCGGCGGAAGTCGCGGCGCCGGAGCGCCTCGTAGGGTCTGTGCCGGGACGGCACGTTCAGATCGTCTTCAGCCAGTCCGAAACGTCGGCGACCATCCGGTCCCACGACGGAGACACGTAGAGGACGGGCTGGTACTGCGTCGGGTCGTAGGGCCGCGCGGACGCGTCCGCGAAGTCCAATTTTCGAAGTTCGGCCTCCGCCTTCATGCGCTCCATCTCGCCGAAGGACGAGAGCATTCCGGCGCCGTAGGTCTTGAGCGCGCCGCCCTCTTCCACGAGCCCGAATTCCAGCGTGTACCAGTAGACGAGCTCGAGGCGCCTCATCCCCTCGTCGGTCGCGCGGCGCGCGGCCTCGCCGAAGAGGCGCGAGAGCCGCACGACGTCGGGATGGAAGAGGCTGGCCGCGTGCCCGACGAGCTCGTGGATGACGTCGGGCTCGGGCGTGTAGAACGGCACCGAGTGATGGCGCATGTACTGCGTCGACAGGAAGACGCCCTGCGCCATCGCGGAGAGGAAGCCGCGGCCCTGGATGAGCCCGGCGACCGGCAGCATCCGGAACCCGGAGCGCTCGAGCGTGACGTTGACGTCTTCGAGCTGAGGAACGCGCGCGCGGTCCAGCGACAGCACCTGCGAGCTTTCGAGCCACGGACGGCACGCGTGCGTCTCGTGCAGCGGCCCGAGTCGTTCCCACGTCAACGCCCACACGGCCTGCTCTTCGGCCGTGTAGTCGACGCGCGGCAGCGGATCGCCTTCCTTGCAGGAGAGGGCGAGGCGCGCGATCTCGTTGCGACGCTTCCGATAGACGGGATCCTTGAAGCCCGGGTGATCGGGGTCGAGCCGGACGATCTCGTCTTCCCGCGCGAGGACTTCGGAAAGGGTCTTCATGGTGTCGGGATTGTGCCGGTCTTTACCACCGTCACAGCTCCTTGATGAGAGATTGGCGCTTTTCCTGATATTCCGCGTCGGAGAGAACTCCCGTCCTGTGGAGGCGCTCCGCTTCCTGCAGCCGCTCGGCGACAGAGGCGCCTGAGGACGGCGCCGTCGCGGAGCGGCCGCCGAGCCCATCCGTTCCCATGCCCTGGGGGCGCGTGTGCGTGAACAGGACGTTGCGGAATTCTTCCGGGTGGAGAATGCGCGGAAAGACCACGGTGCTGTCGCTCCCGGCGGTCTGGAGTTCCACGTCGCCATACGAGAGCCAGCGGCCGCCGAGCGTCGACCGCACGTTCACGTCCTGCACTTTTTCGAGCGGAATCTGGCGCACGATCCGGGTGACGAACCCGCTCTTGCGGATGACACGGAACGTCGTGATGGCGAACTCGTCGAAAGAATCGACGAGGGCGCGCCAGGCCATGCCGAGTACGCCGGCAAGGAAAAGGACGCCGGCGACGAGGAGGAGCGGGGACCTGAGGCTCGACTCGGCCCCGCCCGCGGCCGGAACGAGCAGGCCGCTCGCCGCCGCGAGAACGACGCCGAGCACCGCCAGCAGAACGGCCGGGACGAACCTTATCCAGTGATAGCGCGGCTGAAGGAGGATTTCCTCACCCGGCGCCAGATTCTTCTCGACGTACGCCATCGGCGGCCATCATATGCAAGGCCGGATGGCGTAGCATCTCCGCCCGTGCGGCCGAGGAAACCATGACCCTGACGACTCTCGACTGGGCGATCGTCGCGGCGTATTTCGTCCTCTCGATCGGCATCGGCCTCGCCTTCACGAAAAAGGGCGGCGAGTCGCTCGAGCAGTATTTCGTCGCGGGGCGCGCCGTGCCCTGGTGGCTGGCGGGCGCCGCGATGATCGCGACGACGTTTGCCGCCGATACGCCGCTCGTCGTGACCGGCCTCGTCGCCGCGCACGGCGTCGCGGGCAACTGGATCTGGTGGAACTTCGTCATGTCGGGCACGCTGACGGTGTTCCTGTACGCGCGCCTGTGGCGCCGCGCGAAGGTGATGACGGACGTGGAGTTCGCCGAGATCCGCTACAGCGGGCGGCCGGCCACGTTCCTCCGCGGCTTTCGCGCGCTCTACCTCGCGCTACCCATCAACCTCATCATCCTCGGCTGGGTCACGCTCGCGATGGTGAAGATCCTCCAGATCTCGTTGGGAATCCAGCCGTTCTGGGCGGTGGGAGTCTGCTTCGTGATCACGGTCGGCTATTCCGCGGCCGCGGGCATGTGGGCGGTGCTCTGGACCGATCTCGTACAGCTCGTCATCAAGATGACGGCCGTCACTCTCCTCGCGTGGTTCGCCGTGAAGAAGGTGGGCGGAATCGGCGCGCTGAAGACGGGGCTCGAGAAGCATTTCGGGTCGATCGACACCGCGATCTCGTTCCTGCCGCCCGCGGGCTCCGTGTGGATGCCCATGATCGCGATCTTCACGTTCCTCGCGGTTCAGTGGTGGGCGGCGTGGTACCCGGGCGCCGAGCCGGGCGGCGGCGGCTACGTCGCGCAGCGCATCTTCTCGGCGCGTTCGGAACGCGACGGCATTCTCGCGACGCTGTTCTTCAACGTCGGCCACTACGCGCTTCGCCCGTGGCCGTGGATCATCACGGGCCTCGCCACCGTCATCCTCTACCCCAACGGCGTGATCGTGAACGGCCAGCCGGACAAGGAAGCCGCCTACGTGCAGGCCATGGTCGACCTCCTGCCGTCGGGCTGGAAGGGCTTCATGCTCGCGGGCTTCGCGGCGGCGTACATGTCGACCGTCGGGACCCACCTGAACTGGGGAGCCTCGTATCTGGTTGGAGACGTTTACAAGAGATTTCTCAGGAAGGATGCCAGCGAGGCCCACTACGTGATGGTCTCGCGCTGGACGACCGTCGGTTTGTTTCTCGCCTCCATCGTCGTGACGCTGAACCTCTCGACGATCGAGGGCGCGTGGCGATTCCTTCTCGCGCTCGGGAGCGGCACGGGCCTCGTGCTCATCCTCCGCTGGTACTGGTGGCGCATCAACGCGTGGAGCGAGATCGCGTCGATGCTCGCCTCGATGGTCGTCTCGGTGACGAGCATCCTGCTCATTCGGAATCCGCTCCCGAAGACCGATCCGGGTTACGGCGCGGAGGAGTTCCGCATCCAGGCGATCGTCATGCTGCTCACCGTCGCGATCACGACCGTCGTCTGGGTCGCGGTCACGTTCCTGACGAAACCCGAACCCGCATCGACCCTCGACGCGTTCTACCTGCGCGTGCGGCCCGGCGGGCCGGGATGGGAGACGGTCTCGCGGCGCCTCGGCTTCGGGCGCGAGCCGATTCCCGGCGGCGCGATGTCATTCGTGAACTGGATCCTCGGGATCGTCCTCGTCTACACGGCTCTCTTCGGCATCGGCAAGATCGTGTTCGGGCAGCTCTGGATGGGATTCGCCCTCCTCGACGTCGCAATCGTGTGTTTCATCCTCATCATGTGGAGCCTGAAACGGCAGGAGAAAGCCGAAGCCTGAGGCCGGCTTACGCCGCAGAATTCGACGGGATCCTGGCCATCGCGCGCTCGGCAAGCGCCGTGATCGTGAGCGACGGGTTCACACCCGGGTTCGCCGAGATGGCGGAACCGTCGATCACGTAGAGGCCCTCGTAGCCGAACACGCGGTGCCCGTCGTCGATGACGCCGTTCGCGGCGGAGGTCCCCATGCAACACCCGCCGAGGATGTGCGCGGTCGTCGGGATTCCGAGCAGCGTCTCGGTCGCGAGGCTCTCCGCGTATCCGTCCAGCTTCTTCTCGACACGGCGCGCGAGCTCCGTCGCCTCCGGCACCCATGCCTTCGCCTGCGGCCCGCTGCCCGTCCCCGTCGTCAGGCCCCGGCGAAACATCGTGCGAACGCCGCGGCCGAGCTTCATGCGAAGCGTCCCCTCCGACGTCCGCATGTAGAGGAGGATCATCGTGTACTTCGCCCAGTCCGGGACGAACGCCGCCTTGAGGGTCGCCCACGGCCTCTTCACGAACATCGCGCCCGCGTTCAGGAGACGCGTCCCGACCGTGTCACCGGCGGCGTGCGGCATCGCGAGGGGGCGGAAGAAGCCCGACCCTGCGGGGTAACGCACCGGTTCGAGGTGCGAATGCTCGTCCGTCTGGAGGATCGAGCCGATCGCGATGCCCTTGGAAAGATCCACGTCGCGCCGCTCGGTCACGACGCCCATGAGGACCTCGGAGTTCGTGCGCACGAAGTCGCCGAGCCTGTCGGAGATCCCGGGGAGCCCGTCCGGCCGCTCCTTGAGCTTCAACAAAAGCTCGACCGTGCCGAGGACGCCCCCGGCGAAGACCACGCTCTTCGCCGTGATCGTCCGCGTCTTCCGGAGAAACGGCAGGAGCGAGCGTCCCGTCCGCGCCGTGATCTCGAACCCGCCGCCGGCGCGCGGCCGCACCCACGTCACCTCGGTGTCCGCCTCGACCTTCGCGCCGAGCTTCTCGGCGAGCCAGAGGTAGTTCTTGTCGAGCGTGTTCTTCGCGCCGTGCCGGCATCCGACCATGCAGCCGCCGCAGCTCGTGCAGCCGGCCCGCTCGGGCCCCGCTCCGCCGAAGAAGGGATCGGGCACCGTCACGCCCGGCTCCCCGAAGTAGACGGCCACGTCGGTGGACGACCAGGAAGACTCGCGCCCGATGTCCTTCGCGACCTCGCGGAGCACCTCGTCGGGCAGCGTCGTGAACGGGACCTTCGTGGCGCCGAGCATCTTCTTCGCGGTCGCGTAATGAGGCAGAAGCTCGCGCTTCCAGTCGGCGAGAGATCCCCACGAAGGCGAAGAGAAAAAATCGTCCCCCGGAACGGGGAGTGTGTTCGCGTAGACGAGAGAGCCGCCGCCCACGCCGACCCCCGAGAGAGCCGTCACGTGCGGGAGGAAGGTCATTTTGAAGAGCCCCCGGCAGCCCGCCGAGGGGAGCCAGAGATACCGCTTCACGTTCCAGTTCGTCTTCGGGAAGTCGGTTGCGGCGAAACGCATTCCCTTCTCGAGGACGCGGACGCGGTAGCCCTTCTCGGAGAGCCGGAGCGCGCTCACGCTTCCGCCGAAGCCGGAGCCCACGA